>CAZUJZ010000073.1:0-14676 GCA_964620665.1 uncultured Desulfofustis sp.
GCATCCGCGGACTGGCCGGCGGCCTCTCGGATGCGGGCTGGATCGTGGAGTCCGCCGCCGGCCGCTGGATCCTGAAGCGCTCAGCGGACCGGGAACCGGCGGGGCCGTTCGCGTACAGCGTCGCGATCCAGGACCATCTCTTCCACCGGCGCTTTCCCACGGCCGCCGTCGTTCCCGATCATGACGGGCGCCTGGTGTGCGTCCATGCCAGCGGCGCGTACTTCCTCCAGGTCCACCAGGACGGCGCGCCCCTGGCGGGAACGGAGCTGGCGGCCGGCGACCGCGCCGATGCCGTGGTGCAGATCGGCCGCACCTGGGGTAGAATGCACCGGTTGCTCACAGAGCCGGAATGCCCGCGGTGGCCGTCCAGACCCGCGGGCGATCTGGCCACGATCCTGGGCAAGCCGCTGCGGAGATTGGCGGCGATCGACCGCACCCGACCGTCGCTGGGCGACAGGCTCAGGCGGGTCCTCGGCAGGCCGGGATCGCAGCCTGCCAACCTGCTGGATCTGCCTGCGCTGCGCCAGGCCGCGCGGGAATGCGACCGATTGCTGGAATCGCCGGAGGCGAGCTTCGCCCCCTGGCATCCGTGCCACGGCGATCCCAACTGGGAGAACGTCATCTTCCACCGCGGAGGGCTCCGGGCCGTGGTCGACTTCCAGAACCTGCGCGTCGGACCCCGGATCCTTGACCTGGGAGCCGCGACGCTGGTCTTCGCCGGCGGCGATCGGCGCGCCAGGGAGCGATTCCTGGCGGCATACACCACGGAATCCGGCTGGGCCCCGGATCGTGACCTCCTCCGGCTGGCCATGATCCACAAGGGGCTACAGTCCCTGACGTTCCAGGCCACGCAGTGGCCGCGTTACGGCGCGGCGCGACGCCGCCGGATCGCGGCCTGGATGCGCCACCTGCAGCGGGCGCTCGCGACCGCCTGAGAACCCGTCGCGAGGGAGGTTCGGGATGCCGGCCGTCAGCGTCGTGATCACCTGCTACAACTACGGGCGGTTCCTCCCGGAGGCCGTGGATTCGGCCCTCGGGCAGACCCATGACGACCTCGAGGTCATCGTGGTCGACGACGGCTCGACGGACGAGACGCCCGAACTCGTCGCGCGCTGGCGAGACGAGCCCCGGTTCCGTCACGTCCGGCAGGCCAACGCCGGCCAGGCCGCCGCGAAGAACCACGGTGCCCGGCTCGCCCGATCGCCGCTCGTGGCCTACCTCGACGCGGACGACCGCTGGCACCCCGAGAAGCTCGCCCGGCAAGTCCCGCGCTTCGCCCGCGCGGAGGTCGGGGTGGTCTACTGCCTGAGCCTGCTGATGGACCAGGCCGGCCAGACGAGGCATCCCCCGCCGCGCAAGCCGCGGCGGGTGCCGCGAGCCGGCCAGGTGACGGCGGCGCTACTCTTCGAGAACTTCGTGCCGTTCTCCTCCTCGGTGATCCGCCGCGACCTGCTGGAGCGCGTCGGTGGCTTCGACGAGAACCTCGCCATGGCCATCGACTGGGACCTCTGGCTGCGCATCTCGCGCCACTGCGCGTTCGACTGGGTGGACGCGTACCTGGTGGACTATCGCATCGGGCACGGGGATCAGATGTCGCGGAAGTTCCTGGTCCGGCTCGACTGCTGCCAGCAGATCCTCGAGGGTTTCCTGCGGCGACACGGCGAGGAACTGCCGCCCGGGGACGTCCGGCAGGCCCTGGCCTACAGCTACGCCCAGCGGGGCGCGACCTACCGCCGCCATTCGCGGCGGCGGTCCCTCGACTTCTACCGGCGGAGCCTGCTCCAGCAGCCCTGGCAGCGCGCCGCCTGGGTGGGCCTGGCGCGCACGTTGCTGCCCGGTCGCCGCCGGGACGCCGCGGCCGCGATCACCGACGACGCAGGAGACTCCGGATCGCCCTGATCCCCGCCGGCCCCATGGCCCGCCGCGCCCGCGACCGGGCCGCCCCCCTCCAGCGCGCCCGGCGCATGGCGCCGGACTCGCCCAGCGGGACCTCCACCAGGACCACGCCGCGGTGCTCGCTCGCCCGCGCCAGGAGCCCCTCCTCGCCGGGCGCGAGGCACGCATACGCCGCCCCGGTGGCGGCGGCGAGCGCCTCGTAATCGACGCTGGCCACCGCCACCGCGGCCTCGCCGGCCGAGGACCGGATCTGCTGGTCGCGGATCTGCCCCAGGTGCCCGTCCCTCAGGACGACCACGGCGAGGTCCAGGCCCTCGCGGACGGCGGTCGCCAGCTCCATCCCGGACATCATCATCCCCCCGTCGCCGACGATCGCCACCACGCGCCGTCCTGGCGCCGCGAGCGCGGCGCCGATGGCGGCCGGAAGCCCGAAGCCCATGGACTGGAAATCGGTGGGGAGGATCAATCCCCGGGGCGATCCGATGCGCAGGTGGCTGCGAGCCATGATCTGGTGGTTCCCGGTGTCGGTGACCACGATGGCGTCGGCTGGCCAGGCGGACTGCAGCGCGGCGAAGAACTCCCCGGCGGTGCCGCCGGGCCCCACGGGAAACCGCGGCTCGGGGCTGGCGGTGCGGTTCCGTTGCCGCAACACCGTCCGCCAGACCGCGGCGTCCCGCGGCGTCCAGTCCGTGGTGGCGGCCCCGGGCGCGAGCCCGGGGACCACCGCCTCCAGGAAAGCGCGCACGTCGAGTCGGAGAGGCCAGCGCGCAGCGTAATTCGCCCCGAGCACCTCCGGATCCTGGTCGACGTGGACCAGCCTCGCCTCCGGCAACCTCAAGCCGTAGCCGGCGGTCCCGTTCTGGGACGCACGGAAGCCCAGGGCCAGGACCAGGTCGGCCTCGGCGAGCAGGCGGTTGGTCTCCACCAGGCTGCAGGCCAGGAAGTCGTGGGCGAGGGACCACGGATGCGACTCCGGGATCACCCCCCGCGCCGAGGCCGTGGTCATGACCAGCCCGGGCCGGCGCTCGAGCAGCTCGGCGAGCAGATCGGGACTGTCCACCGCGCCCTGACCGGCGAGGACCACC
This sequence comes from uncultured Desulfofustis sp., assembly GCA_964620665.1. GTDB lineage: Bacteria > Desulfobacterota > Desulfobulbia > Desulfobulbales > Desulfocapsaceae > Desulfofustis. The sequence goes on from CAZUJZ010000073.1 coordinate 2,982, forward strand.
AGCTTCCTCGCCGCGAGGAGGTGCGCCCGGACCTCCGCCACCTCCGGATCCCCGGCGATGGTTCCGGCCGGCGGCGGGAGAGCCCCGGGCGGCATCTCGTCGGGGACGCCCCCGCGTTGCTCCGCGGCCGCGCCGAGGACATCCCGGGCCACCTCGAGCAGGACCGGCCCCGGCCCGGCGGCCGTGGCCGCCACCATGGCCCGGCGCAGGACCGCCTCGCTGTCGGGCGCATGGTTCAGGTCGAGGGTGGCCCGCGCCAGTCCCCGGACCATGCCGGCCTGGTCGAGCGCCTGCAGGGCGAACCGCTTGCCGGGGGGGCGGGCCGGCTGTCCCGTCAGCAGGATCATGGCGGCGCTGTCATGGGCGGCCTCGGCCAGGCCCGGCAGCGCGAAGGTGAAGCCCGGGCCCGGGATCACGGCCACCACCGGCACGGGGCCGCCGGCCCGGGAGAATCCGTTGGCCATGAAAGCGGCCGTCAGCTCGCTCCCGGCGGTGACCGTCCGGATCGCGGTCCGGGCGAGGGCCGGGAACAGCAGGGCGTTCTGGGTGCCGGGCAGGCCGAAAACGTGGGTGACCCCCACGTCCTGGAGCGCGGCGGCCAGATGGTCAGCGCCGGTCAGCGGCCTCATGGGCGCCGGCCCCCGCGCGCGATGGCCAGCACCGAGCGCGCGGACCGCTCCGCCAGCCGGCCCAGCCGGGCGCGGCGCGACCAGGGGGTCACCGCGGCGAGGCAGGTCTGCAACTGGCCCCCGAGCTGGCTCTTGAAGTGGGTGACGGGATTGAGCGAGGCATCGGTGAGGTCGTTGGCCACGCTGCCGCCGGCGGCCAGGGCCTCGAAGGCCCGCCACCGCAGGAAGGGGTTGGCCCCGAGCTTCTGGTGCTCCGCGCTCGCTGACGCGGAGACGGTGTGGGAGACCGGGTGGGCCCCCACCAGGACGAGCTGCGAGGCGATCGCACGCCCGTCGGGCAGCCGGGCCTGGAAGAGCCGGCAGAGTCCCCGGTCCTGCAGGCGCTCGAAGTAGGTGCGGAACGCCTTCTCCGGCAGGTACAGCGGCGCGCCCTTGCGACGGTGGACCTCCAGGTGCAGGCGGTAGAAGCTGTCGAAATCCGTGTCCTCGGTGAACTCCAGCCCGTTCTGCTCCGCCCGCTTGATCAGCCGGCGGAGGTTCTGCTCGACCAGCCCCCACTGGCGCTCGAGGTCCTCCAGGGGAACCACGTAGGTGTACGTGGGCTGGACGCTCCAGCCGAGCCCCCCGAAGACCCGGCCGTCGGTCAGCGCCGGGCGGCTCTTCAGGACGCACCGCGCGTAGGGCCGGGCCACGAGGGCCTCGCCGAGGGCCCGCAGCACCTTGACCTCCTGCGCGGTGTTCACGGAGGGATACCGGGAGCGGGGAGCCCGCAGCACAGGGCCGTTGTACTGCAGCAGCAGCCGCGGCTCGACCACCGTGCCCCAGCGCCGCCTCTGCTCGTAGAGCGCACAGCCGCCGAGGATCTCGCCGCCCTTCTCGGCCACCAGGACCCGGAAATCCCCGCCCGCGACCGCACAGAGCGTCTCCAGGTACGCGGTGCTGGCGTAGGGGGCGCCCTGGGGCGACCCCGAGACGAGGTCGTTCCAGGCCCCGTGTTCGGCATCCGGGAGGATCCGGGTGGTCAACTCCCCGCTCACGATTCGCGGCCTCGCATCCGGCGCCTCCTGTTCCTGCCCAGCCAGGCCCGGCCGAGCCAGCCCATTGCGGACCAGCCCGGGGCGGGGTCGTCCCAGCACCACTCGGCCTGCCGGGCCCCGCACCAGAACCTCGCGAGATCCCAGAGCGAGGTCTGGTCGCGATCGCCACGTCGCCAGGCCTGCCAGTCGTAGTAGGGGTAGACCAGCCGGACGCCACGCCGATAGCTCGGCGGCGCCACGACCGGCAAGCCCAGCGCGTCCCGGTAGGCGGGCACGCAGACGTCGGCGCCGCAGGTGGCGGCGAACTCCACGTACCACCACGGCCGCGGATTCACCTCGAGCAGCTTGCAACGTCCGTCCCGCGCATCCCGCTTGAACTCCGCGCTGAAGATGCCGTGAAGGCCGAGCCGGGAGATGAGGTGCCGCAGGGAGTCCACCGCGTCCTGCACCTCGGCGAGCGGGACGCTGACCACGGCCGAGCTGTTGCCGAACCGGGGCGGGTGGATGCGCAACCGTCGCCGCGCGAAGAGCACCGGGACGCGGCCATCACGGGTCGCCACGCCGTCGATGAAGTAGTGCTGGTCCGCGCGTCCCGGGATGTACTCCTGCAGGAGCAGGGACAGCCCGGCCTCCTCGGCGCGGCCGAGCAGTTCCTCGGCCTCCTGACGACCCCGATAGTCGAAGGCCTTGACACCGAACGTCCGGTAGAACCCCACCGAGTCCCGCGGCTTGAGGAACCCGCGCGCGAGCACGTCGTCGGGCACGCGGTCGAGATGGTCCCGGGTGGCCACGGGGAAGGTCTGGGGATGAGGGACGCCCGCCGCCTCGAGGGCCGGCTCGAGCCTCCCCTTGTCCACCAGCACCGCGACCACCTCCGGTCCGGGCACCACCGTGGGGAAGCGCTCCCGGAGTTCCGGATCGAGGCGTCCCACGGCCTCCGCCCAGCGGTCGGAGCACGGCACCAGGACCCCGCGGTCGAGAGGCAGCCGGGCGAGCACCTCCTCCAGGCCGCCGTACTGCCCGGCGCCCAGGGCCACGCCCGGGATCTGCCGGAACCAGCGCGAACGCGCCGCCAGCGGGTCCGGCTCGGTCAGGACGTACACCGGCACACCGGCCCGTCCGAAACAGCGCACCGTCCCGAGCACGGTGAGCCCCTGTCCCAGCACGAGCGCCGGTGCGGCAGGCATCCATTCCCTCGATCCACGGGGTGACCCTCGGCAGCGAACCCAGGCCATTGTACTGCAGATCCCCCGCCGCCGAAAGCCTGGGCCGCCGGATCGCGATACGGAGCGTGCACTCGCCACGGCGCACGTGCTAGACTCGCGGCGATCGGTGCGCGAGCCCCCGAGGCCCGGCCGGCCCGAACCCCAGCGTCGAGGTCACCGCTGCCATGATCCCGCTCTCCGTCCCCCACCTCGGGGGCAACGAATGGACCTACGTCAAGGAATGCCTGGACACCGCCTGGATCTCCTCGGCGGGCACGTTCGTCGACCGCTTCGAGGAGGCGGTGGCCGGCTACACCGGCGCCGGCCACGCGGTGGCCTGCGTCAACGGGACCGCGGCGTTGCAGGTGGCCCTGGAGCTGGTCGGGGTGACGGCCGGGGAGGAGGTCCTGGTCCCGACGGTCACGTTCGTGGCCACGGTCAACGCCGTGGCCTACCTCGGCGCCCGGCCCGTGTTCATGGATGCCGACCCCTTCTACAATCTCGACGTGGAGAAGACCCGCGAGTTCCTCGACCGGCAGACGGAGATGCGCGGCGCCGCCTGCGTGAATCGCGCCACGGGCCGGCGGATCGCGGCGATCCTGCCGGTGCACGTCTTCGGCAACGCGGCAGACCTGGACGCGCTGCTCCCCGCGTGCCAGGAGCGGGGCATCGCCGTGGTGGAGGACGCGGCCGAGAGCCTGGGGACGGTCTACGCCGACGGGCGCCACACCGGGACCCTGGGCGCCGTGGGCTGCCTCTCCTTCAACGGCAACAAGATCATCACCACCGGGGGCGGCGGCATGATCCTGACCGACGACCCCGCCCTGGCCGACCGCGCCCGCTACCTCACCACCCAGGCCAAGGACGACCCCGTCCGCTACGTCCACGACGCGGTGGGCTACAACTTCCGCCTGACCAACCTGGCCGCCGCCCTCGGCGTGGCCCAGATGGAGCAGCTGCCGGACTTCCTGGAACGCAAGCGGGAGCACTGGCTGGCCTATCGCGACGCCATCGCCGGGATCGACGGCCTCGAGCTGGCCGACGTACCGAAGGGCGCGCGGAACAACCACTGGATGGATCCGCTGCGCATCGACGCGGCCCGCTATGGCCAGGACCGGGAGGAGCTCATGGCCCGGCTCGGCAGCAAGGGCATCCAGACCCGTCCGCTGTGGCTGCCCAACCACCTCCAGAGGCCTTTCCGCGACCACCAGGCCCACCGCATCGAGCGCGCGCTGGAACTCCACGAGCAGACGCTCATGCTCCCCTGCAGCGCCGGGCTGACCGCCGAGCAACGCGAGACCGTGGTGGGGGAGCTGCGCCATGGGTGAGGTGGTGATCGTCGGCGGGGGCGGCCACGCACGGGTGCTGGCGAACGTGCTCCTGAAGACCGGCGCCCAGGTGATCGGCTACACGGACCGCGAGGATCGCGGGCCGCTGCTGGGCTTGCCCTGGCTGGGCGAGGATCGCCAGCTCGCGGAGCTGCTCGCCGACCGGCCCGGCCTGCAGGCCGCCCTGGGCGTGGGCAAGATCGACGCCAGCCCGCATCGCCTGGCCCTCGCCGCTGAAGTCGCCGCGCTGGGGATCGCCCTGCCGGCGGTCGTCTCCCCCGACGCCGTGGTCAACCGCGAGGTGATCCTCGGCGGCGGCAGCGTGGTCCTCGACGGCGTGGTGGTCAACAGCGGGACCCGGATCGGCGATCTCGCCATCCTGAACACCGGCTGCATCGTCGAGCACGACTGCACGCTGGGGCGGGACGTCCATGTCGCCCCGGGGGCGGTGCTCGGCGGCGGCGTGACGGTGGGCGACCACGGTCACGTGGGGGCGGGGGCCGTCGTGATCCAGGGCGTGCGCCTGGCCCCCGGCTGCACGGTGGGAGCCGGCGCGGCGGTGACGGAGGACCTGGACCACCCCGGTGTCTACGTGGGCGTCCCCGCCCGGAGGATCCGATGACCCCCTGCCTCGCCATCATCCCCGCCCGTGGCGGCTCGCGCCGCGTCCCAGGCAAGAACATCCGGCCCCTGGCCGGCCGGCCGCTCCTCGCCCACGCCATCGCGGCGGCGCGCGACGCGGACCTCTTCGACCGCATCGTCGTGAGCACCGACAGCGAGGAGATCGCGGCGGTGGCCCGGGAGCACGGCGCCGAGGTGCCGTTCCTGCGCCCGGCCGATCTCGCCGACGACCACACCCCCGTCTCGGCGGCCACCGCAGACACCCTCGCCGGCCTGGATCCCGAGGGCCGCCGGTTCGGCCACGTCTGTCAGCTCATGGCCAACTGCCCGCTGCGCACCGCGGCGGACATCCGCGACAGCCACGCCCAGTTCACACGGACCGGCGCCGAGTCGCAGATCTCGGTGGTCCGCTACGGCTGGCAGAATCCGTGGTGGGCCCTGACCCGCGGCGAGGACCTCGCCCTGGAGCCGCTCTTTCCCGAGGCCCAGCGGGCGCGCAGCCAGGACCTGCCGGAGCTGTTCTGCCCCACCGGGGCCATCTGGTGGGCCCAGGCCGGCGTCCTGCGCGCCACGGGCAGCTTCCACGTCCCCGGACGGACCGGGTGGGAGATGGACTGGCAGCGCGGCCTGGACATCGACACGCCCGAGGACTGGGCCCTGGCGGAGCTGCTGGTCGCCCGGTCGGCCGCCGGGGACCAGGGGCCATGAAGCCCGTGGTGGTGGCCACCACGGTCTATCCGGGCGTCGAGCCCTTCCTGGCTGCGTGGTGGCGGTCCGTGCGGGAACAGAGCGACCACGACTTCTCCCTGCTGATCGGCCTGGACGGCCTCTCGCCCGCGCAGGCCATGGACGCCATGGGGGCCGATCCGGGCGCCACCTGGGTGCCGGCCGCGCCGGGAGCGAGCATCGCCCAGGTGCGCCAGCAAGCCTGGGAGGCGCTGGAGCCGGATGTCCGGGTGGTGGTCCTGGTGGACGCCGACGACGTGCTGGAACCCACGCGGGTGGCGGCGGCCCGCGCCGCGCTCGCCCGGGCCGACCTGAACGCGTGCGCGCTCACCCTCATCGACGCCGACGGAGCCAGCCTCGGCCGGACCTTCCCCCGGCCACCGGCGGACGACCCCGCCAGTGTCCTGCCGCGCCACAACGTCTTCGGACTCTCCAACAGCGCCTACCGGGCCGAGACGCTCCGCGCGGCGCTCCCGCTGCCGGCGGCGAGCGTGGCGGTGGACTGGTACCTCGCCACGCGCTCCTGGCTGCAGGGAGCGCTCATCTCCTTTGATGCGACCCCGCACATGCGCTATCGCCAGCACGATCGCAACCTGACGCAGATCGACGGACCGTTCACGCCGGCGCGCGTGCTGGCCGACACCCGCCTGGTCCGCAGGCACCTCGCCCTGATCCTGGACGACGTCCGGCCCGCCGACCGCCCCGACCGCCTGGCCCGGGTCCGATCCTTGTCAGAGGACGTCGAGATGTTCTATCATGAGGTGGCCAGCGACCCGGGGGAATTGACGCTCTACGCGAACAAGCTCGACCAGCTCCCCAAGCCAACCGTCTGGTGGTGGTGCGTGGCCTGCCCGGCCCTCGCCCATCTCTGGCGGCGGTAACAGACGAAGGAATCGCCCATGCAGACCGTCCATCTCGGCGACGTCGCGGTGGGCCGCGACCAGCCGCCCTACATCATCGCGGAGATCGGCTCGAACCATAACGGCGACATGGGCCTGTGCCGCGAACTGATCGATGCGGCCGCGGAGGCCGGCGCCCACGCGGTCAAGTTCCAGTCCTGGAGCGACCGCACGCTGGTCAGCGAGGGGGAGTACCGGCTCAACACCGACTTCTCGGACAAGAAGCGCCACTTCGGCAGCCTGCGGGAGATGGTGGCGGCCTACCAGCTGACGCCGGAGCAGCACGTGATCGCGGCCGAGCACTGCGCCAGCCGCGGGATCACCTTCTGCTCGACGCCCTTCTCCAGCGGCGAGGCCGACCTGCTCGCGGACCTGGGCGTCCCCTTCTACAAGATCGCGTCCATGGACGTGGTGTACCTGGACCTCCTGCGCCACGTGGCCCGCAAGGGCAAGCCGGTGATCATCTCCACGGGCATGGCCACCCTCGCGGAGATCGAGCAGGCGGTGGCCACGGTGCGCAGGGAGGGCAACGAGCAGATCGTCCTGCTGCACTGCATCTCCATCTACCCCCCGGACCACGCGACCATCAACCTGCGGAACCTCGACACGCTGCACCGCGCCTTCGGCGTGCCCGTGGGCTTCAGCGACCACTCCATCGGCGTGGCCATCCCGCTGGCGGCCATCGCCCGGGGCGCCTGCGTGGTGGAGAAGCACTTCACGCTGGACAAGGACCTGGACGGCTGGGACCACTGGGTGTCGGCGGATCCGCCGGAGCTGAAGACCATCGTCGTCGAGGGCGCTCACGTGTTCCAGGCCCTCGGAACCGCGCAGCGCGTGGTCTCGGGGGCCGAGTTGCAGAAGCGCGAGAAGTTCCGCCGCAGCCTGGTCGCGCGGGCGGACCTGCCCGCGGGCCACGTCCTGCAGGAGGAGGACCTGGACGCCAAGCGCCCCGGCACGGCCATCTCCCCGGACGAGGTCCGGCACGTGCTCGGTCGCCGGCTGGCGCGCCCCTTGCATGCCGATGAGGTGATCCAGTGGAGCGACCTGGACTGACCACTCCCCGGCGAGGCGGGATGACGAGATGACCGACCCCATGGTGCACGTGGTCCACTGCATCGACACCGAGGGCCCCCTGCACGAGTCGCTGGCGGCCACCTTCGCGCGTCTGCACGACATCTTCGGGCTGGACCTCGAGCCGAACCGCGAACTGCTGGCGCGTCTGCAGCGCGGCGAGGTGGATCTCGGGGGTCGCGAGGAGGCCGTGCAGAGGGTGGTGGCGCCCCACCTGCTGGCGTACAACGACACCTGGGACCGGGTGGACGCCATGCTCGGCGAGTGCCTGGCGCCCGAGTTCCGCGACCGCGCGCCGGACAGCCTGGGCGGTGGCTGGGTGTACAGCTGGTTCTGCGTCGACCACGTGGACCACGAGGAGAACCCCCGCCGGCGCGATCTCGGCTACCACAACGTATTTGACCACTACGCGGCCCTGCTGCGCGAGGCGGGCTGCGACCAGGACGGCCTGCACTTCCACTATCATCCCCACGCCTTCGGCAAGGCGGCCCACCACTGCGCCACGCACTGGTGGGCCAACTCCGACAGCCTCGCGCAGGTCCTGGCGCGCCGGATCATCGACCGGCACTGGTTCCCGGCCGCCAACCGCCCGGGATTCCACGTGACCCGGCCGGACAGCCACTGGTTCCTCGAGCAGCACGTGCCGTTCGACTTCGCCAGCCAGGCCGTGGAGCTGGATCCGGCCGACCGGCAGCAGGCCGACTCGCAGCACGGCCGCCTGGGCGACTGGCGCCGCGCGCCGGTCACCTGGGAGCCCTATCACCCGGACCACGACGACTACCAGGTTCCCGGCCGCTGCCGCCGCTGGATCGCGCGCTGCCTCAACGTGGGCACCCGCTTCCGCCTGCTGCGCGAGCGCGACGTGCGGCAGGCCTTCGCCGAGGCCCGGGAGGGCAAGCCGGTGGTGCTGGCGGTGACCAACCACGACTTCCGCGACATGCGCCCGGACATCGACGGCGTCCGGTCGCTGCTCGCGACGATCGCCGCCGAGTTCCCCGACGTCCGCTACCGCCATGCCGAGGCCGTCGACGCCATGCGGCAGGCCCTGCGGCTGCCGGCGCAGCCGGCGTGCGAGCTGGACCTGGAGGTCAAGGCGGGCGCGGGCGATGCCCACGTGGTCACCATCCGCACCACCACGCCCACCTTCGGCCCGCAGCCCTGGCTCGCCCTGCGGACGCGAGCCGGGACCTACCACCACGACAACCTGGACATCGAGATGCCCTTCCGTCGCTGGACCTACACCCTGGACGCACAGACCTTCCCGCTGGACGCGCTCGACGCCCTGGGGGTGGGCGCCTGCAACGCTCACGGCGTGGCCACCGTCACGGTGCTGGACCCGCGCACCGGCCGGACGCGCCGCAAGACCTGGAACGAGCCATGACCACGAAATCGCCCGACCTGTCGCCCGTGATCGTCGCCCCGGATCATACGCTGGAACGGGCCATGGCCCAGCTCGACCGGGCCGGGACCGGCGCCCTGGCCGTGTGCGACCCGGACCGCCGGCTGCTCGGCCTGCTCACCGACGGCGACATCCGCCGCGCCCTGCTCGCGGAGGCCCCGCTTTCGGCCCCCTGCAGCCGGTTCTGCACGCAGGACCCGGTCACCGTCCGGGATCCGGTGACGCCGGACGCCGCGCTGCTGCTGATGAACCAGCGGGACATCAACCAGCTCCCCGTCCTGGACGACGACGGGATCCTGGTGGCGCTCCTGCGGCGCAACGAGCTGCTCGCCGCCGACACGCGCGAACTGCACCGCCGCGACCGTCTCAGCGAGGCCGTCGTCTCCCCGGACCTGAGCATCGCCGAGGCCATGGGCCGGCTCGACGCCGCGGGCACCGGCGCCGTGCTGCTCTGCGACCAGGAGCGCCGTCTGCTGGGCGTGCTCACCGACGGCGACATCCGTCGCAGCGTGCTGCGGGGCGCCTCCCTCGATCGGCCCTGCCACGAGGTGGCCTCACGCGATCCCGTCACGGTGGACCAGGCGTCCGATGCCAGCGCGATCCTGCAGCTGATGAACGACCGCGACATCGACCAGGTGCCGGTGGTGACCGCGGATGGCACCGTGGTGGACCTGCTGTTGCGCAAGGACCTGGCGGGCGACGAGAGCCAGGCGATCTCCGCGGTGATCATGGCCGGCGGGTTCGGCTCGCGCCTGATGCCGCTGACCCGGGCCACGCCCAAGCCCATGCTGCCGGTGGGCGACCGGCCCCTGCTCGAGCGGACCATCGAGCGTCTCGAGCGCGCCGGCGTGCGCGACGTGAGCCTGGCCACCCACTACCTGCCCGAGAGCATCCTCGAGCACTTCGGCGACGGCGCGCAGTTCGGGGTGCGGCTGAACTATTCCCAGGAGGACCAGCCCCTGGGCACGGCGGGCGGGCTGCGGCTGCTGCCCCGCCCGGACGGCCCCATGCTGGTGATGAACGGCGACATCCTGACCGACGTCTCGGTGGAGCGCATGCTCGCCTTCCACCGCGAGCACGCCGCCGTGCTCACCGTGGGCGTGCGCCGGTACGAGATCGAGGTCCCCTTCGGCGTGATCGACTGCGAGGACGTTTGGGTGACGGGGCTACGCGAGAAGCCCCGCCAGGAGGTGTTCATCAACGCCGGCGTCTACTTGCTGGCCCCCGCGGCCCTCGACGCCATCCCGGCGGACCGCCGCTTCGACATGACCGACCTCATCCAGCTCCTCCTGGACCAGCAGCAGCCGGTGGTCAGCTTCCCCATCCTGGAGTACTGGCTGGACGTGGGCCGGCACCAGGACCTGCAGCGCGCCGAGGCGGACGTGCGCGATGGCCGCATCTGAGGGGGCATCATGAGTGCGCGACGGGACGACCCGCCCGCCATCGACTTCCACGCCTGCGGCCAGGCCATGCACGACCTGGCCCGCGAGCTGTTCCCCATCTGCCGCAGCCTGACCGGACCGGGCGTCCGCGAGACCCTGGCCATCCTCCAGCGCCACGTCCCGCTGCAGGTGCACGAGGTCCCCACCGGCACGCGCGCCTTCGACTGGGAGGTGCCAGAGGAGTGGGTGATCCGCGGCGCCTTCCTCGACGGCCCCGACGGCGAGCGCGTGCTGGACTTCCGCGACTCGAACCTGCACGTGGTGGGCTACTCCGAGCCCGTGGACGCGACGCTGTCCCTGGAGGACCTGCAACCGCACCTCCACTCGCTCCCGGAGCAGCCGGATGCCATCCCCTACGTGACGTCCTACTACCAGCGCCGCTGGGGCCTCTGCCTGCCGCACCGCCAGCGCGAGGCCCTGCCACCGGGCACCTACCGCGTCCGCATCGACAGCGAGCTGAAGCCCGGCGCCCTCACCTATGGCGAGTGGATCCTGCCCGGAGAGAGCGACGCGGAGATCCTGCTCTCGACCTACGTCTGCCACCCCTCCCTGGCCAACAACGAGCTGTCCGGCCCGGTGGTCACGGCCATGCTCGCCCGCTGGCTGGCCAGCGCGCCGCGGCGCCACACCTATCGGCTGGTCTTCGCCCCGGAGACCCTGGGCGCGCTGGTCTACCTGAGCCGGAACCTGCAGACGCTGCGCGAGCGCGTGCGCGCCGGCTACGTGGTGACCTGCGTGGGCGACGACCGCGCCCACTCCTTCCTGCCGTCGCGCCTGGGCGGGACGCTCGCCGACCGCGCGGCGCTCTGCGTCCTGCGCGAGCGGGTCCCCGGCTTCGTGGCATACAGCTTCCGCGAGCGCGGCAGCGACGAGCGCCAGTACTGCGCCCCGGGCATCGACCTGCCGGTGGCCTCGGTGATGCGCAGCAAGTACGGCACGTATCCCGAGTACCACACGTCCCTGGACGACCTCTCCCTGGTCACTCCCACGGGCTTGCAGGGCGGTTTCGACCTGCTCCGCGGGTGCCTGGAGCTCCTCGAGGCCAACCGCACCTACCGCGCCACCTGCCTGGGCGAGCCCCAGCTCGGGCGGCGCGGGCTCTATCCCACGCTGGGCACGCGCGAGAACGCGCCATCGGTCCGGGACCTGCTCGACGTCCTGGCCTACGCCGACGGCCAGCATGATCTGATCGGGATCATCGAGCGGACGGGGATGGGGATCGATGCGGCGGTCCGGGCCAGCACGCAGCTCGCATCATCAGGATTGCTGGTCACGCGGGAATGAGGCGATCGCCGCGGAGACCCGCCTGATCGTCGCCGCGATCAACGGACGACCCGG
>CAZUJZ010000074.1:0-2069 GCA_964620665.1 uncultured Desulfofustis sp.
TCGAACCCCCGACACCCAGGTTCGAAGCCTGGTGCTCTATCCAGCTGAGCTACGGGCACGTGCATGGCGCGGCGTGTCGGCCTCTTTTACCATCACGGGGCGCAGGTGTCAACTGGAGGCTGCTTGCCGGGAAGGCGGCACAGATAACACGTTTGTTAATCTCTGTTGCTGTCCCTGCGGTTAGGCATGTGCCTTGTCGATATCTGCCGGAGTGGAAAAGCTGCGGCGTAACATGGCCATCAACCCATCGACCAGCCGGGGGATCTCCTTATCGGCCCTGATCAGGGTCGGAAACATCAGCCAGTTGGCGAGCAGGCCGTCGATGAAAGATATGGCGGCGATACTGGCCAGGTGAATATCGTAATCCGGCGGCAGTTGCCCTTTGGCAACACCATTGGCGAGCACGGTGCCGATGCGCTTCAGGCCGTCCCGGTGACAATTGGCCCGGTGCAGGTGCTCGGTGCCGGTATCTTCCACCAATTCACACTTGTCGTGCAGGATGCGAAACAACTGCAACTGCATCGGGTCATTGGCCAGGGAGGTGAACAGAGACAGGAGTGCTTCGCGCATTCGGCCGAGTGGGTCGTTTTCGTCTTTGCTTTCACTGGCCTGGACGATCGGTTCGATGGGCAGGAAGAGCTGGTCCCAGAGGGCGGCAAGCAGGTCGTTTTTGTTGTCGAAATGCCAGTAGATCGCGCCCCTGGTCACGCCGGCTTCCTTGGCGATGTCGTTCAGGGTGGTTCGTGATACGCCGCGAACCGAAAAGATCCGGATCGCTGCGTCAAGGATGTCCGCCCGGGTCTGCTTCGCTTCTTCCTTCGTCTTGCGGGCCATGGTTCAGTTCTGCTCCTTCCAGCCGCCGCCCAGCACCTTGTAAAGCGTTACCTGGTTGATCAATTGCGCCAATTTGAGGCTGAGAAAATTCTGTCGGGCACGATACAACGAGCGCTGGGCATCGAGCAGGATCAGGAAACTGTCCAGCCCCTGCTCGTAGCGCTGACTGGCGATAGCCTGGTAATCCTCGTTGGCCGCCAGGTTGGCTTGCTGGGCAGTCATCTGGTTGCGGTAGGTGTCGATGGCAACCAGCGCATCGGCCGCCTCTTTGAACGCGACCTGGATGGTTTTTTCGTAACGGGCCACCGAGATATCCTTGCGCACGGTGGCAACGTCGAGTTGGGCCTCGAGTCTCCCGCCGGTGAAGATCGGCAGTCGGATGGCCGGGGAGAAGAGCCACATACCGGAGTCACCGTCGAACAGGTCGCCCAGTTCGCTGCTGATAAACCCGGCGTTGGCGGTGATGGTGATCGCCGGAAAGAAGGCGGCCCGGGCCGCGCCGATATCGGCGTTGGCACCTTTGAGTTCATGCTCGGCGGCCATGATATCGGGTCGTTGCAGCAATATCTGCGCGGGCAATGCCGGCGGCAATTCGGTGATGAGCAGTCGGTCGTCGAGCAGGCCCTCGGCCGGTTCAGTGCCGGGGATCAGCCGGTTGACATCGGTGCCGGTCAGCAGGCTCAGATAATTCAGATCCAGCGCGACCCGGCGCTGGTAGAGGGCCAGGTTGGCCTTGACCGCTTCCAGGCTGGTGCGTGCCTGGGCCAGCTCCAGATCATTGGCAATGCCGACCGAGACGCGCTGCCTGATCAACTCGAACGAATCCTCCTCGACGGTGCGGGTCTGGCCGGTGATGGCCAGCAGCTCCCGGTCGGCGAGCAGGCTCAGGTAAGCCCCGGCTACTTCGGCGACCAGATTGATCCTGGCACTGCGGTGGGTCTGTTCCATGGCCAGGTATTGTTCGAGTGCTTTTTCCTCAAGACTGCGGATCCGACCAAAGAAATCAAGCTCATAAGCGGTCAGCCCGGCGTTGACCTGGTAGATTTCACCGGTGGTATGCAAGGTTCCGGTCAGGGTCCGTTGCCGAATGGCGGAGGCATCGCCGTCGAGGTCGGGATACAAGGCTGAACGCTGGATTCGGTACTGGGCCTCGTAGGCGGCGATGTTCAGTGCTGAAATACGCAGGTCGCGATTGTTTTCCAGCGCCGTTTCGATCAACCGATGTAAAACAGGAT
>CAZUJZ010000074.1:2169-14675 GCA_964620665.1 uncultured Desulfofustis sp.
CGCAGGTCGCGATTGTTTTCCAGCGCCGTTTCGATCAACCGATGTAAAACAGGATCGGTGAAATAGTCACGCCAGCCGAGATCGGCGAGATCGATATCCTGGCTCGATCCTGGCTGCGCTACAGGCATGGCACTGTCTCCTCCGGGCAGGGTCCGGGGCACCGGCAGCTCCGGTCGCTGGTAGTCGGGGGCCAGCATGCAGCCACCGAGGAAGGTGCTGAGCAGCCAGGCGGCGCAAACGAATCTGGTTGTGGCTATCATTGCGGTGAGACTCCTGGTGGTGATGTCGGAACTGCCGCCGCGCGGGCACGGGGCTTGAAAACACGGACGACGACATAGAAAAAGAGGGGGATAAAGACGATCGCCAGCACCGTGGCCGAGATCATCCCGCCGAGCACCGCGGTGCCGATGGCATTCCGGCTGTTGGCTCCGGCACCGGTGCTGATAGCCAGCGGCAGGACACCGAGCATGAAGGCCATCGACGTCATCAGAATTGGGCGCAAACGCAGTTTGCAGGCCTCGATTGTCGCCTCGAACAGGTCCATGCCACGGTCATGAAGGGCCTTGGCGAACTCGACGATCAGGATGGCGTTTTTTGCCGAGAGGCCGATGGTGGTGAGCAGGCCGACCTGAAAATAGACGTCGTTTTCCATGCCGCGCAGGTAGGCGGCGCCCAAGGCTCCGAGAATCCCGAGCGGAATGGCCAGGATCACGGAGAAGGGCACCGACCAGCTTTCATAGAGGGCGGCCAGGCAGAGGAAAACCACCAGGACGGAAATGGCATAGAGCGCCGGGGCCTGGGCACCGGACTGCACTTCCTGGTATGAGGCGCCGGCCCATTCAAAACCGATTCCGGCGGGCAATTGATCGATCAGATCGCTGATGACCTTCATCGCCTCGCCGCTCGAGCGCCCGGGGGCCGCTTCGCCGACGATCTCGACGGCCGGGTTGCCGTTGAACCGCTCCAGCCGGGGTGAGCCGAACCCCCAGGAGCCGTCGGTAAAGGTGGTAAAAGGCACCATCTGCCTCTGGTTGTTGCGCACATACCACAGATTGATATCTTCCGGTTGCATGCGATAGGGTGCATCGGCCTGAACATACACCTTTTTAATGCGGCCCTGGTGGATGAAATCGTTGACGTAGTTCGAGCCCCAGGCCGTCGACAGGGTCGAGTTGATGTCGGCGACACCGACACCGAGGGCCATGGCTTTCTCGTAATCTATATCGATATTGTATTGCGGGGTGTCCTCCATGCCGTTCGGCCGAACCCTGGTCAGATGAGGGTTCTGTGCGGCCATGCCGAGCAGCATGTTGCGGGCCTCCATCAGTTTTTCGTGGCCGAGATTGCCCCGGTCCTGCAGGAAGAGATCGAAACCGGTGGCCATACCGAGGGCCGGAATAGAGGGAATATTGAAGGCAAATACCTGGGCCTGCTTGATCTGCATGAATCGGCCCATGGCCCGACCGATAATGGCGTTGACCGATTGATCGGCCCGCTTCCGCTCGCTCCAATCCTTGAGCTGAGCAAACACCATGCCGTTGTTCTGGCCACTGCCGGCAAAGCTGAAACCGGCAACGGTAAAAGCGCTCTTGACATTTTCCGACTCGTGTTCCAGGTAGTGGTTGCGCACCTGGTCCAGGATCTTCTGGGTACGTTCCAGGGTTGCCCCGGTGGGCAATTGTACCATGGTCAGAAAGACGCCCTGGTCCTCTTCGGGGATAAAAGAGGTGGGCAGTTTGGTGAAGAGCAGCGCCATTGCGGCTGCCAGCAGCAGATAGAGGATGGCGAACCGTCCCGTTCTTTTCAGGGCATAACCGACCGTGCGTTGATAGCCGGTGCTGCCGCTGGCAAACATTTTGTTGAACCAGCCGAAGAAGCCTCGTTTTCGGGCATGTTTATGCGGATCGATCGGCTTGAGCATGGTGGCGCACAACGCCGGTGTCAGGATCAGCGCGACGAGTACCGACAGGGCCATCGCCGAAACGATGGTCAGCGAGAACTGGCGATAAATCGCTCCGGTCGACCCGCCGAAGAAAGCCATCGGGACGAAGACCGCGGAGAGAACCAGCGCGATGCCGATCAGCGCGCTGGTAATCTGGTCCATCGACTTTCTCGTTGCCTCCAGCGGCGAAAGTCCCTCCTGGGACATGATTCGCTCGACGTTTTCCACGACGACGATGGCATCGTCAACGAGCAGGCCGATGGCCAGTACCATGCCGAACATGGTCAGCGTGTTGATCGAGAAACCGAAGGCGGCCATGATGCCGAAGGTGCCGAGCAACACCACCGGCACCGCGATGGTCGGAATCAATGTCGCGCGGAAGTTCTGCAGGAAGAGAAACATGACCAGGAAGACCAGGATAATGGCCTCGATCAGGGTCTTGGCGACTTCCTCGATGGAGATCTTGATAAAGGTGGTCGTATCGTAGGGAAAGACGACTTCGATACCGGCCGGGAAATATGGTTTGAGCTCGGCCAGCTTGGCTTGCACCGCCGCGGAGGTGTCCAGCGCGTTGGCCCCGGTGGCGAGCATGATGGCCATGCCGCTGGCCGGCTGACCGTTGAAGGTGGTCAGTGTCGAATAGTCTTCACCGCCGATTTCGACCCGAGCGACATCGCCGAGCCGGACCTGCGAGCCATCCCGGTTGACCCGCAGCAGGATCTTGGCAAACTGCTCCGGTGAACTCATTTTCGTCTGGGCCATCATACTGGCGCTGGTCTGCTGGCCGGGGGTCGACGGGGCGCCCCCGAGATCGCCGACGGCTATCTGGTTGTTTTGAGCCCTGATCGCAGCACTGACGTCGGCGGGGGTGAGCTGGTAACTGTTGAGTCTGTGCGGGTCGAGCCAGATGCGCATGGCATACTGGCTGCCGAATACCTGGATGCTGCCGACACCTGCCGTCCGGCTGAGCGGGTCGCGCAGGGTCGAGACCATGAAGTCGGACAAGTCGTTCTTGTCCATGCTGTTGTCGGTGGAGATCAGACCGACGATCATCAGGAAGGTGGAGTTGGATTTGTTGACCTGTACCCCCAATGCCTGTACTTCCTGGGGCAGCAGGCGCAGGGACTGCTGCAGCTTGTTTTGCACCTGGACCTGGGCGATATCAGGGTCGGTGCCCGATTCGAAAGTCAGCGTCGTGGTCACCGCACCGGTGGAGGAGCTCTGCGAACTCATGTAGAGCAGGTTGTCCAACCCGGTCATGTTTTGTTCGATGATCTGCGTGACGCTGTCCTCCACGGTCTGTGCCGAAGCCCCGGGATAATTGGCGGTGACGCGGATCGATGGCGGGGCGATTTCCGGGTATTGTGA
The DNA here is from genome assembly GCA_964620665.1 of uncultured Desulfofustis sp. Classification (GTDB taxonomy): domain Bacteria; phylum Desulfobacterota; class Desulfobulbia; order Desulfobulbales; family Desulfocapsaceae; genus Desulfofustis. The sequence goes on from CAZUJZ010000074.1 coordinate 5,480, forward strand.
AACCGGCAGTTTGAGAATCGACAGGGTGCCGGCCAGCATGATGACGATGGCGATGACCCAGGCAAAAATCGGGCGATCGATAAAAAATCTGGCCATGGCTTACTCCGGTTTCGCTGCAGGAGATGAGGCGGCCGCAGTCGCCTGAGCGGGGGCTGCGGCTGATTGCTCGACGGCGTTGACCGGAGCTCCCGGTTTGACCTTTTGGATACCGGCGGTGATCACCCGGTCTCCGGCCGACAGACCGGCCGTGACGAGCACCTGTTTACCGATGGTTTGGCCGGTCTCGATAATCCGGCTTTCCACTTGATCCTGCTGGTTGACCAGTAATACCGTGGCCTGGCCGCGGCTATTGCGGATGATGCTGGCTGCCGGCGCCAGGATCGCATCCGGCCGGGTACCTTTGGCGATACGAGCCCGGACGAACATGCCGGGCAGCAGTTGTTGGTCGGGGTTGTCGACGATGGCTCGGAGGGTGACGGTGCCGGTCGACTCGTTGACCGAGACGTCGGAGAATTCGAGGTAACCGTTGTGTTCGTAGACGGAGCCGTCATCGAGAATGACCGTAACATCTGATCTGAGGGCGCTGTCGGCGGCTATCTGCCCGGCGGCAAGCTCCTTTTTCAGGCGCAGCAGGTCGGTGCTCGACTGACTGACGTCGACGTAGATCGGGTCGAGCTGCTGGATAATGGCCAGAGCCATGTTTTGCTGGGCTGTAACCAGGGCTCCCTCGGAGACCATGGATTTGCCGATACGTCCGGAAATCGGCGCCGTCACCCGGGTATAGTCGAGATTGATGCGAGCGTGGGCCAGTGCGGCCCTGGCCGCGGCGACTTCGGCGACTGCTTGTTTCCAGGCCGCTTCCACTTCGATCTGTTCCTGCTCACTGACCGCGCTGGTTTTCACCAGGGTGCGGTAGCGCTCGGCTTTCAGGCGGGCCGAGTGCTCGACAACCTCGGCCTTGGCCAGGGTCGCTTCAGCGCTGTCGAAGCTGGCCTGGTAGGTGGCCGGGTCGATCTGGTAGAGCAGTTCTCCGGCACTGACTTCGCTTCCTTCGTTGAAGAGGCGCTTTTGCACGATACCGCTCACCTGGGGACGCACTTCGGCGATCCGATGGGCCGCGGTTCTTCCGGGAAGCTCGGTTGCCAGCGCAACCGGTCGCGCCGACAGGGTCAAGACGTTGACTTCGGTCGGACCGGGGGCAGGCCCCGCCGCCTGTTCCTGGCCCTTGCAACCACCGATGGTCAGTCCTGCGATCAAGGCGAACAGCAGCAGGAGCGGAAGTCTCATATTTCCATTCATATCGGTCATCCTTGTCTAAAAAGAAAGAAGAGATAATCTCGAAGCTCCCCCTTATACATACATCCATGTATGTATTCAAGGGAAATTTTGCGTGTCGGATTCTTTTGGCGTTCTTCAGTCGGTGGTGGAGGCGGCGCCCCGATGATCTTCGGCGGTACCGGTGATTATGTGTTGCCGCCGGCCGCTCAGTTCTTGGTGAAACGAATGAATTCGGTATGGTCGGCGTCGGGGCCAAGCATTTCGGCGGCCTGGCGCCAGAGTTCCGCGCAGCGCTGCAGCAGCGGTGCGAATTGTTCCGAGGACTCGGCGAGATCATTCGCGAGGTTGAGATCTTTGGCCATCAGGCCGAGGGAAAAACCGGAGGCGAAGGTCTGTGGCAGGATAAACTGGTGAAACTTGTTTTCCGTGCTGTTGTTGCGCCCGGTCGAGGCATTGAAGATATCGATCATGATCGCCGGGTCGATACCGAAGGAGCTGCCGATGCGTACCGCCTCTGACGCGGCGGCCAGGCCGGCGGCGGACACGTAGTTGTTCAGGGCTTTCATCGCATGGGCGGCGCCGATCGGGCCGGCATGGATACAGGTGCTGCCCATGGCCAGCAGCAGCGGCGAGATCGATTCGACCAGCGTGGGCTCGCCGCCGGTGATAATCGTCAGTGTGCCGCTGACGGCCTTGGCGACGCCGCCTGAGACCGGCGCGTCGATCAGCGACAATGAGCGTTGCTGGAGCTCCGCGGCCAGGGCCCTCGTGTCTGCCGGAGCAGAAGAACTCATGTCGATGAAAAGGGTGTTCGCCGGTGCGGCATCGGCGACGCCCCATTCCCGGCCGTCGCCGAGAAGGACCTGCCTGACGGCGATGCTGTCGGGCAGCATGGTAATTACCACGGAGGCGCTGCGGCCGACCTCGGCCGGCGTGGCCGCGGCCCGGCCGCCGCACTGTTCGGCAAGGTGGTTGGTGGTGGCCGGTCGCCGGTCGAACAGAACCAAATCATGACCGGCGCGGGCAAGGTTTCTGGCCATGGGCGCGCCCATGCGGCCCAGTCCGATGAAGCCGACGGCTTTTTCTGCTGCCATTGTCGTATCTCCTGCGCTGACGGTGACTCGTTGTGTCGATGATACCAGATCAGACCGAGAACGGCCCGCTGATTATCACTGCGGCACCAGGTGATGAGCGGCGATATTGACAAATGCGGCCGATACTGGGTAGTGTCGAGGCGTCTGGTTCCGGTGACGAGCCGCCTTCGCCGATTGTCCGGGGAGACGGCACCGTTGTCCACATATGGTTTTCATCACGCGTGCCCACTGCAATGGAAGAGATCTACCAGAGTGTGATTACGCTGGCGGTAGCGCTGGCGATCGGCTTGCTGGTCGGGATTGAACGGAGCTGGACCGATCGCGACGGAGAAGAAGGTTCACGCATTGCCGGTCTCCGCACCTTCAGTTTGATCGGTCTGCTCGGTGGCGTGGCCGTTCTGCTGAGCCGGGAGGTCGGCGGCTGGTTTGTCGGTGTCGCCTTTGTCGTGGTTGCTGCTCTGAGCATCACCGCGCATGTCCTCGATGTCCAGGAAGACCAGGACCTGGGGACCACGACGGCCTTTTCCATGATGCTGGTCTTCGTGCTGGCCGCCTGGGCGGCGTACGGTGCTATCATTCCGGCGATGGCGGTTACCGTGGTCGTTATCTCCCTGCTCGGATACAAGCCGATGCTGCATTCCTGGCTGAAGATGATCTCGCCGCAGGATTTTTTCGCCGGCGCCAAATTGCTGATTATCTCGCTGGTTCTGTTGCCTCTGTTGCCGAATCAGGGCTATGGGCCGTGGCAGGCGCTGAACCCTTTCTGGACCTGGCTGATGGTCGTACTCATCTCCGGACTCTCTTTTCTCGGGTACGTCGGGATGAAGCTGGTCGGTGAGCGCGCGGGCCTGATCATGACGGCCATTGTCGGTGCACTGGCGTCTTCCACCGCGGTTACGGTCAGTCTGGCGCGGATGGCCAAGCAGCGGCAGCGCTACCAGTTGTTCGCCAGCGGGGTCCTGTTGGCCTCGGCGATCATGTTCCTGCGGGTGATGATCGAGATCTTCGTCGTCTATCCGGGTCTGCTTGCCAAGATGTGGCTGCCGCTGAGCGTTATGTTCGCCGGCTTGCTCGCGGGCTTTTTCTGGCTATGGCTCCGCCAAGGGAAGAGCACGCCGGAGGTGAGCCGGGACATCGAGATAAAAAACCCCCTGCAGCTCGGCATGGCCCTGCAGTTCGGCGCAGTGCTGGCCGTCATCCTGCTGCTGTCGGAGGCGATGAAAGCGTGGTTCGGCGATTATGGCATCTATGCCCTGTCGGTGGTCTCGGGAGTGATGGATGTCGACGCCATAACCCTGTCTCTTGCCAAGTCGGCTCAGCAGCACCGGGAGGTCGATGTGGCCATCGTCGGGATTCTTCTTGCGTGTGCGACCAACACGCTGGTCAAAGGAATCATGTTCGCGAGCATTACCGGCAGCAAGCAGGCGATTCGTCTGGTGCTGTTCATGGGCGTCGCGATGGTGCCGGGGCTGCTCATTGCGGTGCTCTGGTGATACGGCTGCGTCCTCTGGGGCGTACTTTTTTCGGCGCTTCCTGATACCGGTTGAGACATGAGCGAATTCTTCACACCATCAGAGAATTGCTGGCGGGTCCGGCGGGCCGGTCGCGCTGCCGTGCTGATCGACGGCAAGGATTACTTTCAGGCCCTGCATGAAGCGATACTGCTGGCGCGCCGGTCTGTTTTCATTCTCGGCTGGGATCTGCACAGCGAGGTGCGCCTGATTCGCAACGGTGATGGCCACGAAACGCCGAGTACGCTTGGTACCTTCCTGCATTTCGTGGCCAAGCGCCAACACCAGCTCGAGATCTATCTGCTGAGCTGGGACTTTGCGATGATCTATGCGCTGGAGCGCGAGTTTCTACCGCGTTACAAATTGACGTGGCGCAGTCATCGTAATGTCCATTTCCGCCTCGATGCCTGTCATCCCGTCGGCGGCTCCCAGCACCAGAAAGTGGTCGTGATCGATGATGTGCTCGCCTTTGCCGGCGGCCTGGATGTCAGCAAGTGGCGCTGGGACACGTCCGAGCACAAGCCTGACGACCCGCGGCGCGTCGATCCCGACGGCAAACCGTATCCGCCGTTTCACGATATCCAGATGGTCGTTGACGGGCCGGCGGCCGCCGCTCTCGGTGAGCTGGCCCGGGAACGCTGGCAGCGGGTTGCGGGAAAGCGGCTGCCGGCCGCTCAACCGTCTGGAGACAGGGCGGTGCCCTGGCCGGAGAGTGTCGAGCCTGCTTTTCAGGGGATCGACGTGGCGATTGCCCGGACCATGCCGCTGTATCAGGGGCATCCTGAAATTCGTGAAGTGGAACGGCTCTATCTCGATATGATCAGAGCGGCCCGCCGATACATCTATATCGAGAATCAATACCTCAGTTCCTACCGGATCGGTGAGGCGCTGCAGGCGTCATTATCAGAGGATGTCGGTCCGGAAATCGTTATCGTCCTGCCGAAGCAGACCGGCGGCTGGCTTGAGCAGCACACCATGGATGTGCTGCGCGGGCGGATCCTCTCGCTGCTGCGCCAGGCGGACCACGATGACCGTTTGCGGATCTATTATCCGCAACTGGCCGACAATCCGCCCGTCGACCTGATGGTGCATGCCAAACTGATGGTGATTGATGACCGGTTGGTTCGCGTCGGTTCATCGAATCTGAGCAATCGTTCCCTGGGGCTCGATTCCGAGTGCGATCTTGCCGTGGCCGCACGCCCGGACAGCGGTGACGAGCGGGCCATCGGGGGCTTGTGCAACCGTCTGCTGGCCGAACATCTCGGAGTTTCCGCTGTCGACGTGGCCCGGCAGCGTACGGAGCGAGGCTCGCTGATCGGGGCCATCGAAGCGCTGTGCGGCGGTGCACGTACGCTTGTGCCGCTTGACGGCACGGTCCCGGAAGACATCGATCGCCTGGTCCCGGAATCCGAGCTTCTCGATCCGGAAAAACCGATCGAACCGGATGGCCTGGTCGATTATTTTGTCGGCCCCAAGCAACGAAAACCCGCGTATCAGCACCTTGTTAACGGCGGGCTTCTGATTGCCGTCGTGCTCGGACTGGCTGCCGCCTGGCACTGGACGCCGCTGAGTGAATGGCTCGATATCGAAACGGTAAAAGCGCTGGGGGGCTGGCTCAAGGATGGGCGGTTGACGCCGCTGCTGGTACTGACCGCTTTCGTTGTCGGTGGGTGTGCCGCCGTTCCGGTCACGCTGATGGTGATCGGCAGTCTGATTATTTTCGGGCCGTGGTGGGGCTTTGTCTATGCGCTGCTCGGCACGCAGCTCAGCGCACTGTGTATGTTTTTCCTGGGGCGTATACTCGGCAAAGACATGGTCGACCGGTTTGCCGGCGGCCTGGTCAACCGCCTCAACCGCCGGCTCTCCAATTCCGGCCTGATTGCGGTGATCGGACTGCGCATCGTCCCGGTGGCGCCATTTTCGGTGATCAATCTCATTGCCGGGGTGTCCCGTATCCGCTGGCGCGACTACCAGCTCGGCACGCTGGTCGGCATGGTGCCGGCTATCACGGCGCTGGCGGCGGTCACCGACCGCCTTGGCGCCTCGCTCAGAAATCCTGATCTCGGCAGCTATCTGCTCTTGGTAGCGGTGATCGCCGTCGCCGCCGCCGCCTTGACCGGACTGCGCCTCTGGCTGAAAAAGTAACGATCAATTCCGTTTACTGATTTCAACGGAGATGGTGCCATCCCGGTCGGTGCACCGGACAAACGGAATCGTGCCGGCGCTGGTCATATTTTTCTGAGCCTCGGCGGGACAGGGCAGCCGATGGCGGCGGCCTGTGCCAGAAAATAGTCGTCGGTCATGCCGGCGATAAAATCGCGAACCCTGGCTGCGGCCGGCTGATTTCGGGTATAGCTGTCTTCCAGGTCGCCCATCAGGTCGACGTCGAGTCGGTCGGTGGTGCCGTTTTCCAGGTGCTGCAGGTAACAGGAAAAAAGATCCCGGTAGCATCGTTCGATCATCGGCATATGTCGCTGCGTCTGCTGGCTCAGGTAGATCTTTTCATAGTTGAACTGTTTCAACTCGTCGAGCGCGCCGGCGATCGGCTGGCTGAAGCCGATAAAGTCCATACCGGGGGACAGGGGACGACCGGGTGGTGCGACCCGGCTGTGGCCGATCAGGTCGGTGACCAGCGAATAGACGATCGAGCCGTTGGTCTCGCCGAGCAGGCTCCGGGGACGAGCCGGGATGTCCTCGCGGCGGACCAGGCCGAGGATGATTGCATCCTCGATATCCCTGCCGATATAGGCGACGGTGTCGGCGAGGCGGACCACGCAGGCTTCGAGGGTCATCGGCCGCAGGTTGGTTGCCGGGTCGGCGGATTTCGCGTTGAGTTTGGCGTCAAAGCCGGCAAAATCCGAGGGTGGTTCCGGTATCAGGCGGGCGGCAGGTACTTCCCCGTCATGGCAAAGGATACCGTCCAAGGTCTGCAGCGTCAGGTTCCAGCCTCGTCCCTTGCGCTCCAGGCGTTCCAGGGCTCGCACCGATTGGATATTGTGTTGAAACGGCGGCAGACCGTGGGTGAAACAGAGCGAACTCAGGACGTGTTCCCCGGCATGGCCGAACGGCGGGTGACCGATATCGTGACCGAGCGCAATGGCTTCAATCAGGTCCTCGTTGAGCCGCAGGAAGCGGCCGATGGTTCGAGCGATGCGCGAGACCAGTTGGACATGCAGCACCCGGTGGGTAATATGGTCATTGCTGATCAGGCAGAATACCTGGGTCTTGTCGATATAGCGGGTATAGGCGCGGGAGTGGAGGATGCGGTCGGCATCCTGGGCAAAATGCTGGCGATAGCCGATCCGCTCTTCCGCCCTGCGGCGCCGACCGTCGGCGCTGAAGGCGGCCGCCGGGGAGAGGCGTCTGGTCTCTTCATCGTTGAGAGCGGCAAGGAGCTCAAACATCGGGCTATAATCAGGGGATGCGGTCATGGTTCGGCAACAGGGGGAGTATGTGTCTCGTCCTGAGATAGAGCATAATCAATCCGTGAGTAAAAGTCGACGGTGTGTGTTCCATACTGTTAGGGGAAAATATTTTGGGGTCGAATTTCTCAGTGATTACTGTATAATGGCAAGATAGGATCGCGGTTTCACCGGTCTGTAGTAATGTCGTTTGTATCTCATCAGGAGCAAAACCCATGAAAGCGGTCATAGAATATTGCCAGGTGTGAAATTATCAGCCGCGTGCTTCCAGTCTGGGAGACGAGTTGCGTCGTCGATTCAGCGCCGATATCGAGCTGGTCGCCTCGTCCGGCGGGGTGTTCGAGGTCACTGTGGATGGAGAGCTGGTTTTTTCCAAAAAGAAACTCGGCCGGTTTCCGGAAGCGGATGAACTGACCGCCTTGCTCGGCGGCAGACGATGATGGTCAGGATGTGTCGCCGGAGCCGTCGAGACAGGAGGAAATGCATTTTTTGCAGTCAACCCTGGTTGACCCGTGCCGGCAGTAGTCGGCAAAGCCGTTGAGCAGATCGTCGCCGCCGCGCGGACAGACCTGCAGAAACCTGATGAAATCGATCATCCGGGCGATCACCACCGGCGGCGCCGCGTGTTCGATCTTGCAGGCCGCTTCTTCGGCCAGGTCGGGTTTGATGGCCAGCACTTCGGTGAAAAAGCGTTTCAGCGAGTCGTGTCGGTGGATGACATCCTCCGCCACCCGCCGGCCTTGTTCGGTCATGGTGATCGCCTCGTACGGCGAGTAGTTGATCAGATCCTTCTTGGCCAGTGCCCGCAGAGCTTCCGTCACCGAGGCGCGGCTGACGTCGAGCCGAGAGGCGATATCCTTGCTTCGGGCCACCAGTTTTTCTTCAACGATGTGGTAGATCGCTTCGATATAGTCTTCGAGGCTGGCGCTCAGGTCGACGGTATCGGTAGATTTTTTCATGATTCCATGGCAGGATGATCCCGGCCGGGCAGCGCGGTTTCCTGGAAACTGGTTGCCAAGTCGAAGCGTGGTTGGTATACGCCTGTAACGATACCCGCCTTTTGTCGCTCCGTCAAGAATGGAGCTGATAGTTGGCTGAAGATACGTGGAAAAGGAATGCTTTGCGAACTCAAGGTAGAGAATCTGGCCCTGATCGAAACGCTGCATCTGAGCTTTGCCGATACAAGCGGCGAGTCGCTGGTGGTGATGACCGGCGAGACCGGGGCCGGCAAATCGATCATGATGCGGGCTATCGGCCTGCTGACCGGCGGCCGGGCATCTGCCGACTGGATCAGGAGCGGTGCCGAGAGCTGCACGGTCGAGGCGCTCTTCGAGATCAGCGACCGACAGCAGGATCTGCTTGAGCTGCTCGAGGCAGGCGGGTTCGGCGGTGGCAGCGAGATCATCATTAAACGGGTGATCACCGGCAACGGTCGCAGCCGGCTCTATATCAACGGTTCAATGGCTCCGGCCAAAACGGTAACCGAAATCTGCCTGCACCTGCTCAATATCGCCAGCCAGCACGACCATCAACAGCTGCTGCAGCCGGCATTCCATCTCGACCTTCTCGATACCCTCGGCGACCACTGGTCTGATCGGGCCGCTTTTAACTCCTGTTTTCAACACTGGCAGCAGGCCAAACAACAGCTTGTTGACCTGCGTGCCCGAGAGCGGGAACGCGGCCAGCACCTTGACTTTCTGACATTTCAGGTGGCTGAGATCAAGGAGGCGGCGCCTCAGCCCGGCGAGGATGAGCAACTCGCCGTGGAACGGAGGCGCCTGAAAAGCGCCGAAGCGCTGATCCGTCTCAGCCGGGAATGCCAAAATCTCTTCGAGACGACGATCAGCGACAATCTCGCCGTCGTCCGCCGGAATATGGAACAACTGGCCGG
>CAZUJZ010000075.1:0-14448 GCA_964620665.1 uncultured Desulfofustis sp.
CATTGGTTTTCGGGGAACGATAGCCGGAAATAACTTCGATGGTACCGGTACTGCGCCCGGTTTTTTTAATGTGACAGAGCATCTCCAGCAGGCGCAGGTCGATCGGGAAAATTTCTCCGCTGCGGTGATCGCGCAGAAAATGATTGATTCGCCGGATAGTCCCTGGGGAACAGGATGCGGGGTGGAAATCGATCTGCAAGCTTTCGCCGGTATGGGTATGGTAAAAGGACAGCCGCTGCCCGGTCGTTGCCGTGGCGGGGCAGGGGGCCGGCAGGCCACCGATCAGCAGGGCCCCGGCCAGCTGTGCCGAGGCGACCAGAAAGGTGCGCCGGGAGAGACGAGGTTTGATAGCGGCTGTTGCCATTGCTGTGCGTGACGGCCGGGAAGGTATGAATTTATCTTGATTCAAGGACTTGTAGCAGTTTTGTGTCGCGTTGATAAATGTCGGCATTAAAATGGATTGTCCCGTCTTTGTCAACCCAGGCGGTCTGATAGGTCAGATAAATCGGTAAACGCTTTTGCAGGGAAATAACCGTGCGGCGTCCGCTGGCAACGATTTCTTCGATGGCCGCCAAGGTCCAGCTCTCATCGTTTAGCTTCAGGCAGAACAGGGCCAGAACCAGCGGTTGACTGACCCGGATGCAGCCGTGGCTGAACGAGCGCAATGTCTGCTGGAACAGATCGCGGGCCGGGGTGTCGTGCAGATAGACGTTATGATGGTTGGGAAAGATGAACTTGACCCGTCCCAACGCATTCCAGGGGCCGGGATCCTGGCGCAACAGGTAGCGTGACATCTGCGAGCGGCTGACGGCGTGCCAGTCGATGGCGGTCGAATCGAGTTCCTGGGCATCCGGCTGCCAGCTCGAAAAGAGCCGGATATGGCGATCGACCAGATGGTTGGGGTCTTTTCGCAGGGCGGGCAGGTCTTCATTGCGGGCGATGCTCGGCGTGACATTCCAGAACGGGTTGAAATCGAGATAGCGGATCGAATCGGAAAACACCGGTGTCTGATGCTGAAATTTGCCGACGATAACCGGCAGGTCGTGGACCACCTGGTTTTCTCGGACTGCCTTGAGATGAAAAGCGGCGATATTGACCATCAGATAGGTATCGCTGAGGGAGTGATCCTGCCAGCGCCACCGGGCCAGGTTGGCCCGGATGATGGCGGCCAGTTCGGCCGGGGTCCGGTTGAGCATGGCCAGCGTCCGTGGGCCGATGATCCCGTCCGTCTCGAGGCCGTAGCGGTCTTGAAAGGACCGGATGGCGGCCACCAGTTGTTCATGATAGAGCTCGGTGGTATCGGTGTCGGCAGGTTCGATCGGTTCGGTGGCGGCCAGCCGGGAGACAACGGCGGCCAGCCGCCGGTCACTGTCACCCGGCCTGATCAGAGGCCCGGCCGGAATTTTCGGCCAATCCTCGGTGAGAGCCAGCTGCCGGAAATGGGCCAGTGCCTTTTTTAGAGTGACATAGTAGCGATGCTGGGGCGGCAGGGAATCGAGATAGGCACCGAGATCGGCCACGGAACGGGCGATACGGACGGATTGAACCGGGTCGAAACCGGTGTTGCCGGCTTCTGCGAATAATTCCGGGTCGGCCAGGTGGAGTTTTAATTGGCCGAAGCTGATATCGTGGATGTATTTGACCAGGTTGTAGGTCAGCAGGGTGTCCAACCGGGCCAACTCGTCCGGCCGGCTTGCCGTCCACAGGGATTCGATCAGGGCAACCTCGTACTCTTCCGGTTCCAGCCCCTCCAGGTGGCAACGGCGCAGTCGGTCGATGATAATGCCGGCTGCCGGTCCTGGCCCGGCAGCGCTCACCCAGAGGGGGCTGACGCCCGTTTCCTGGTAGATGGCGGCCAGGCAAATATCGCGTTGCTGCAGCAGTGGCTGTTGCTCTTCCATGGTCACCAGCTCGACGTTGCGGCAGGACAGCAGTTCGTCCAGCGCGGCGGCAATCCGGTTGTTGTCGACGGTTGTCTGGGCCTGCAGGTTAGCGGCAATCAGCACGAACCAGAAAACCGGCAGGAGACGAAGGCAGGCAGTGGCTCGGGAGGAAAAGTAAGGTGCTCTGGTGACAGGTGGGCGGTTGGTCGTAACGAGGTATTTCATGCACAGTGAATGTGGAAGTGACAAAGGAAAGACGGCTCACATGATAATTGCTCCTAGTGCTAACAGAGAGCCGCCGCTTTGGCAAGAAGAAGATGTCCCGCCGTCCGGTGGATTTCGTATCGCGGTTTGGCCGGTTATCCGCTACATTATGGCCTGGTGGGAACTGCGTTCGGGCCTGTTTCTCCGTCCGGCCGGGCCTTCACGAGGCAACCTCCGGCAGAACCGACCAATCCGGGGGTGATTTTCATATAACCCCCATGACGGGATGTCACAACGAACAATGAAAATCGCCATCTTGGTCGGACGGTCTGGCCGGCTCTGCCTCCAGCTGCTGCGCTGCGGCCTGATCGGCTGGCCTCCGAGGCCGGCAGACAGGCCATCCATGGCCTGGCCGCCGGCTGCGGACGTCCTGTCCGCAGCCCTACGGGCCTTTTTTCTCCGGCCTGCCGGGCCTTCGCGAGGCAGCTTCCGGCAGAACCGACCAGCCCCGGGGAGCTCATTTTCATATAACCCCCATGACGGGACGTCACAACGAAGCATGAAACTTTGCAGTTTCATTTAAAAAAAAAGAGAGAGGAAACGGATGGATCATGGGATCGATTTCAGTGAGATCGGCGGATTGTGCGTCGGCCATGCCGACGACCTCCGGGCGGCCACCGGTTGCACGGTGGTGCTTTGCGAAGGGGGCGCGATCGCCGGTGTTGACGTGCGGGGCGGAGCGCCGGGTACCCGCGAGACCGATCTGCTCAAACCGGAAAACCTTGTTCAACAGGTGCACGGGGTATTGCTCACCGGCGGCAGCGCTTTCGGTCTTGACGCCGCTGCCGGAGTCATGGAGCACCTCGAACAGCACGGTATCGGTTTTGATGTCGGTGTTACCCGGGTGCCTATCGTCTGCGGCGCGGCTTTATTCGATCTCACGGTCGGTGATCATCGGGTCAGGCCGGATCGGGATATGGGGCGGCGGGCCTGCCGTGGTGCCGGTGGAATCGTCGAGCAGGGCTGTGTCGGGGCCGGGACCGGGGCGACGGTCGGCAAGATCAGGGGCATGGATCGGGCCATGAAGAGCGGTATCGGCGCCGCAGCCATGGCCGTCGGCGCGTTGCGTATCGGGGCTTTGGTGGCCGTGAACTGTCTCGGCGACGTGGTCGATCCGCAGACGGGCCGCACGCTTGCCGGACTGCTCGCCGAGGAGGAGCGCGGCCTGGCCGATACCGAAGCGGTGATGCTCGCCGCCGCCACCACCCCGACCAACCTGTTTCACTCCAACACGACCATCGGCGTGGTTGCCACCAACGGCTCGTTCAGTAAAGCCCAGTTGACCAAACTGGCGTCCATGGCCCAGAACGGCCTTGCCCGGACGCTCCGGCCGGCTCATTCGATGTTTGACGGGGACACGTTGTTTGCGCTGTCGACCGGAGACGTAACGGCCGATCTCAGCGCGGCCGGCATGCTTGCGGCCCGGATGGTTGAGCGGGCAGTGATAGCGGCGGTCGTTCAGGCCGGCTCGCTGTGCGGCCTGCCCTGTCATGCTGATATCTGCGCCGCTGGTCCGGTTTCCCGGTGCTGACCGGCCGGGACGCCCACGATGACGTGGTGGCGCTGGCCGACACGGTGAGTCGGGTGGACGAGGTCAAACACGCCTATCGCCGCGATATCGAGCCGCAGCCGGGTATTGACTATTGATCAGAGGGGTCGCGGACGTCGCTGGCTGAGGTAGACGCCGAACAGGACGAGTAGCGAGGCGAAGTATTGCGCCAGCGTGAAACGTTCGCCAAGGACGATGAAGCCGAGAACCACCGCCATGACCGGGATCAGGTTGACGTAGGCCGATGCCTGGCTGGCCGGAATCATGCTGACGCCGTAGTTGAAGAGCAGATAGGCGCCGAGCGTGACGAAGCTGCCGAGATAAAAAACGGCCATTGCCGGTACCGGATGGAATTCACGGGGCAGGTTTGTCTCCGGCGAGACGAGGAAAAAGGCGAAAAAGACGGCTCCCACCCAGCATTGCACGGCGGTCAGAAAAAAGGGCGAATAGCGGGCGCTGAGATGCTTCAAAGACAGGGTGTACCCGGCGGCGGCCACCATCGCCAGAAACTCGAAGAAATTGCCGAGCAGCGGCTGCGGCGCATCGGCCGAGGAGTCGGCGGCCAGGCTGAGCCAGCAGGCGCCGGAGATGGCGAACCCAAAGCCGATCATGGTGAGGCGGGTGACCGTTTCCTTGAGAAAGACCTTGGCGCCGAAGGCGACCAGGAGCGGCAGCATGGCGGTGATCAGGCCGGCCTGGGAAGCCGAGGTCAGCTGCAGGGCCTTGGCCTCGAAGATGAAATAAATACACGGCTCGCAGATCGCCATGAACAAAAGGTACTTACCGTCGCCCCGGCGGTAGACGATCGAGCGGAGCTTGCCGAGCAGAAAGAGAAAACAGAAACTCCCGATCAGCATACGTCCCCAGATGACCAGCATCGGGTCATAGCCCGTGAAGGCCAGCTTGAGGGCGATGAACGAGCTGGCCCAGAGCAGCATCGCGGTGGTCAGACTGAGAACGGGCAGCCATCTGGCTTGTTGCGGTGACACTGGAATACTCCTATCAACACTTCTTCAACGGAAAATATCTAGGGCCACCGTTTTATCCGGCACCATCTCAGCGGTCGAGCATGATCGCTGCCAATTCGGCAAAACGAAATCCCCCTCGCCGTCCGCCACCCAGACCGGTGTGCCGGTTCGCCGAGCGCGGCGCCATGTCGGCACCGACCGGCCAGCCACCATACCACCCGGCGACGATCCCTGCCAGCGAGAATGGAAGGAAGGAGGATTCCCGGGATCTCGATGTCGCAACGGAAATCTCATCAATTGGTAATCTGTTTCTAATCTGTCCAGGGTTCAGTGGGCTCAGCGCATGAGTACGCACAATAGCAACCGATAACCGGATAGCAGATGGATCCGGCAGGGAGTGGGGATGGAGCGGGAAGCATTGAACAACTATTTGCAGCATGTGCCGGTCGAACACTTGCAGGACGAGTGCCGGGCCGTCGCCAGGTGTGCGGATGTTGAATATGTCGGCAAACCGACACCACAGACCGTGCTCGTTCCGGTGCGCGATCCGATTTCCGGCAACACGTTTTTTGCAGGAGAAGTGCTCGTTACCAGTTGCATCGTCAGGGTAAACAAGGTGCCGGGCTGGGCGATGGTCATGGATGACCGTCCCGAGCTGGCCGGTCTGGTTGCGACTCTCGATGCGGCTTTTGCCGCCGGAATCAGGAACGAAGAGATCACCGCTCTGGCTGAAAATGGGTGCCGCGATCTGGCGCAGCGCAACAGCGCAATGAATCGCCGGACCAACACAACCCGGGTATCTTTCGATCTGCTCTGATCAATGCTTTCACGTGGCCGATTATACGAAGACGATAAGGAGATACGGTCCATGCCGACGGGTCAGGATATCGAACAGGTCAACCGGAAGAATTTTCGCAGCGCTCTCAATGCCCTGGCCTATCCCGGCAGGTCGCAGCAGGTAACACCGCTGTTTGATTCGGAGTTGCTGGCCCTGGCCAGTGTGCTGCTTTATGCCGAAGTGACCTACCACTACCAGGGCGGGCGCGATATTCAGCTGATCGAGGCACTTACCGGATCCCTACGGGTTGATGCGGCTGCTGCCGATTATCTACTCAGCGACGGTGAATCCCCGGAGCTGCTCGCCAAGGCCCAGGTCGGTACGCCGGACAGTCCGGAATTCGGGGCCACCCTGGTGATCGATTGTTCTGGTGCGGCGCGGTCGACCCAAGTCGTATTGACCGGCCCCGGTATCGATGGCAGCAGGCGGCTTGAGCTGCCGTTGTCGCTGGAACTGCTCGAGGCCCTTGAAGAAAAGAACAGCGCCTTGCCGCTCGGCATCGACTGTTTTCTGCTCGTTGGTGGTGACGGCTTGATCGGTTTGCCGCGGACGACCCGAATCGAGGTGCTGTCATGAGCTACGTGGCAATCAAGGGCGGCACCGAAGCTATTCGCGCCTCAAAACAATTTCTCCATGATGAGCTGCAGGCTGCGGCGGATATCGATGATGAGCAAATGATTCACGGCCTGCGTTTTGCCTGCGACCGGGTTATGTCCGAAGGTGCGCTCTACAGCGAAAAACTCGCGGCGGAAGCGGTTCGGCGGTCCGGCGGCGACCTGCTGGAAGCGGCGTTTTACCTGCGCGCCCACCGCTCGACCTGTCAGCGGATCGGTTGTGCAAGCCGGCTTGATAGCGGCGAGCTGCGCATTCTGCGGCGGATATCCTCGGCTTTCAAGGATGTCGAAGGCGGTCAGATTCTCGGTCCGTCCTGCGATTACGTGATCAGGCTGTTTGCCAGCCGTGCTCCCGAAGCGGCGGCTCAGCGAGAGGGCACTGCAGTCGAGTACGCCGATATTTTTGCGCCGAGCGCCCTGCAGTCGCTGCGTGACGACGATCTGGTGGTGATGCTGGCCGATGCCGACAGCGAACCGTTCGACGTGACGCGCAGTTTTCCGCTGCCGCCCTATCCGCGCAGTGGTGTGATGCAGATCATGGCCCGCGGCGAGACCGGCTCGTTGCTCGCCTTTGCCTATACATCAATGCGCGGTTACGGCGACGTCCATCCGACCATCGGTGATTTGCGCCTCGGCTGGGCTGAACTACGCTTTACCCACCCGTTCAGCGGGCACCAGGTGACGGTCGGAGCGCTTCGTCTGACCGCCTGTGAAACGGTCGGGACCTTCGTCCGTGATCGGCGCGACGGGGCGCTGCGGCTGGCCGTCGGTTTCGGGCTGTGTTTCGGCTTTAACGAGACCAAGGCGATCGCCATGTCCATTCTTGACCTGGCCATGAACCATCCCGGCTACTCCGTGGGCGGTCCGGGTATTGCCACCAGCCCGGAAATGATCATTCACCATGTCGATGCGATCGAATCGATGGGGTTTACCAACCATTTTAAGCTGCCGCACTATGTGACCTTCCAGGCGGATCTGCAGGTGTTCGGCGCGGCCAGGGAGCGTGGTGATGAGTAGCGGGGTGACGTTTGGTTTTTTTGACGAGGATGCCAAAAAGGAGATCCGCCGAGCCCTGCTCAAGGCGGTCGCGTTGCCCGGTTATATCGTACCGTTTGCCTCGCGGGAGATGCCGATCGCCCGCGGCTGGGGAACCGGCGGCCTGCAGATTACCTTGTCGCTGATTACCGAGGATGACACGCTGAAGGTGATCGACCAGGGCTGCGACGGTTCGGTCAATGCCGTCAACATCCGTGATTTTATCCGCTCGGTGACCGCGGTGCCGGAGACGACGGATACCAGGGCGGCCACGATTATCCAAACCCGGCACCGGGTTCCCGAACACCCGCTGCGCGAGGGACAGACCCTGGTTTATCAGGTGCCGTACCCGGAGGTGTTGACCACGGTGGAGCCGGATACCGCCCGGCAGAAAGCGATGCACGCCAACGTTGATTATGCCAAGCTCTGGGTCTTGCTCTACGAGGATACCGCGCAATTCGGCGACAGTCGGATTTCGGCCCGCTATCCGGTCCAGGTCAACGATCACTACGTGATGGATCCGTCGCCGATCCCCAGATACGATATCCCGCGGCTCGGCAATAATCCGGCCCTGCAGCTGTTTGGCGCCGGCCGGGAAAAGCGGATATACGCGATCCCGCCGTATACTGCCGTTGAACCGCTCAAATTCAGCGACCGGGAATTTTCGGTCGAACGGTTCGACAAGGCATCATGTGCGCGATGCGGCGCCACCGGTGTCTTTCTCGACGAAGTGCACCGGGACGGCAGGATTTGCTATTTCTGCAGTGACTCCTTTTATTGCGACAGCAACCTGTCAGGGCGGGACAATGCTTCTTGAAATCAAAAACCTGAGCAAGATTTACGGCAGCGGTTGCGGACATTGTCTCGAGCTGACCGGGGCAGCCGGCGGCAGCGGCATCTGTCCGCGCTGCCGGGCCGTGGTGGCCGTCAACCGGGTCGATTTACGGCTTGGCGAGGGCGAGATCCTTGGCGTGGTCGGTGAGTCGGGGAGCGGCAAGTCGACGCTGCTGCAGTTGATCTACCAGGACCAGCCGGCCAGCGACGGGCAGATCTTTTTCAACGGTATCAGTGATCGCCGGGGCCGGGCGCAGAGCATTCTCGATTTGTCGCCGGCCCGGGTGGCCTGGCTGCGCAATCACGAGATGTCGATGATTTACCAGAACCCGCATCTCGGCCTTAATTTCAGGTTTTCGGCCGGCGGCAATATCGCCGAGAAGATCCTCGGTTCCGGCGAACGGCGATATGCGGTGATCAGGGACCGGGCCCTTCACTACTTCAGTAAGATCGAGATGCCCACCTCCCGGATCGACGATTATCCCGAGATGTTTTCCGGCGGCCAGCAGCAGCGTATCCAGATCGCCAAGGCCCTGGCCAACTCGCCGCGTTTACTGCTCCTCGACGAGCCGACGACCGGCCTCGATGTCTCGGTTCAGGCCCGGATCCTCGATCTGATCCGGGTCCTGCAACACGACATGGGGTTCTCGATGATTGTTGTCTCCCACGATCTCGGCGTTATCAATCACCTAACCGACCTGACGGTGGTCATGAAAAACGGTTGCCTGGTGGAGTACGGTTTGACCGACCAGATCCTGGAAGATCCCCAGCACCCCTACACCCAGCTGCTCGTGTCGAGCAAGCTGTAGGAACCGCTTGAGATGATGGACAAACAGCAGCATAACGGCTGGAAACTGCAGGTTCGCGGACTCACCAAGATGTTCACGCTGCATCAACGCGGCGGGGCGCAGGTCTGCGGCTTTCGCGATCTCGACCTGGAAGTGGCCGGCGGCCAGCTGCTTGCCCTGTACGGCCCGAGCGGGGCCGGCAAGTCATCGGTGCTCAAGTCCATTTACCGCACGTATCGTCCCCAGTCCGGCAGTGTCCGGTTCAACAGGCAGGACGGCAGTGTTATCGACCTGGCCTGTTGCCCGGAGAGTATGGTGCTCGATCTGCGACGCCGGGAAATCGCCTTCGTTACCCAGTTTTTGAAAACCCTGCCGCGGATCAGCGCTCTTGACGTGGTCGCCCAGCCGCTCGTCGAGCTTGGCGAGCCGGCCGAGCAGGCCCGGCAGCAGGCCGCCGACCTGCTCGGCCGGCTCGGTATCCGCGAGGAACTACTGCCCCTGTCGCCGCTGACCTTTTCCGGCGGGGAACAGCAGCGGGTCAATATTGCCCGGGCGGTTATCGCGCCGAAGGAATTGATCCTGCTTGATGAACCGACCGCATCGCTCGATCGGCACAGTTCCGATGTGGTTCTCACTATTCTTGCCGATCTGAAGAAACGAGGGATTGCAATGATCGCCATTTTCCATGACCACCACAAGATCGAACAGGTCGCCGATGCGTCCTGCCGGATCGATCGGAGCAGCTCATGATCGAGGCAGTTCGTTCTTCCCGGGTGCTGGTCGGCACGGCCATCTGGCCGGCCGACATTCTTCTCGAGCACGATTATATCGCCGCTGTCGCACCCTACGGTTCCGCCGGATCGGCCTACGATCTCGGCAATCGATTGATAGCCCCCGGGCTGGTCGATCTTCATTGCGACGCGGTGGAAAAAGAGATCGAACCGCGGCCCGGGGCGCCGTTTCCGATCGAATCCGCGCTGGTGGAACTCGACAAAAAACTGGCCATGACCGGCATTACGACGATGTTTCACGCCATCGCCTTTAACGAAGAGTCACTTGTCGGCCAGCGCGGCAATGACAACGCCGCCTCCATTATCGAGCGGATCCACGCTGCCAACCGCCGGGAATTGCTGGTCGACAATCTGGTGCATGCCCGCTGGGAGATCACCTCCTTCACGTCGGTTCCGATCATCAAACGCCTGATTGGGGATGGCGCCGTCCAAATTTTGTCCTTTATGGATCACAGTCCCGGTCAGGGACAGTTTCGTTCGCTGGAGACCTGGAAAAACTATCACATGCCGGTCTACGAGTTGACCGAACAACAAGTGGCCCGGGTCATCGACAGTCAGCGAGACAAGCGCGGGCGTTGCCGCGATCTGCTTGATGATCTGGCCCGTTGCGCCCGGGTGCGCGGAGTGATACTGGCCTCACACGATGACGACTGCACGGACAAGGTTGCCTTGATGGAGGGGTTGGGTGTGAGTATCGTCGAATTTCCGCTGAGTGCGGAGGTTGCCGACTCTGCGAGGCAGTGCCGGATGGCTGTCGGAATGGGGGCGCCCAATGTCGTCAGAGGGTGCAGCCAGAGTGGCAATATCGCAGCGCGGCCGCTGGTGGAGCAGGGACTCTGCGATTTTCTCTGTGCCGACTATCATCCCAGCTCACTGCTGCAAGCGGCGTATGTGCTGCATCGAGAGGGGCAGCTGGCTTTGGGTGAGGCGCTGGGTCTGGTTGCTTCCCGACCGGCGGCAATTGCCGGTCTGCATGATCGCGGGCGGATCGAGAGCGGGACACGTGCCGATCTGATTGTCATCGAGGAAGGTCCGGTACCGCGGGTGGTGCTGACCATCAAGTCGGGAAACCCTGTTTACAGCAGCCTCGGCTGCTCCTGCCATTATGAACATGCCGCCTGACAATCTCCCGGACGTTGGCCGGATTGCCGTCCGCCTAGGCGAGCAACCGATAGTTTCAGACGCCGCTTCGGTGCAGGACTGCACCCTCGGCCGTTATACCGAGGTCGCCGCCGGGGCCAAACTCGAGGAAACGGTCCTCGGTGACTATTCCTACGTGATGGAGCGCAGTGATATCATCTATGCGCAGATCGGCAAGTTCGTCAATATCGCCTCGGATGTCAGGATCAATCCGGGCAATCACCCCGTTGAATGGGTCAGTCAGCACCACTTTCTCTATCGGATGACCCGTTATGACCTGGCCGGTCACGATGACGAATCCTTTTTTGCCTGGCGGCGATTGCAAAAAGTCGTTGTCGGTCACGACGTCTGGATCGGCCATCGGGCCATTGTCCTGCCGGGAATTACCATCGGCAACGGCGCGGTGGTCGGCGCCGGGACGGTGGTCACCCGTGACGTTCCACCTTATACGGTCGTTGCCGGAGTGCCGGGTCGGCGGATTCGCAGCCGTTTTCCCGAGGCGGTCTGGCGTCGGCTGGAGCAGACGGCCTGGTGGGACTGGGAGCATCAGGTGCTGGCGGAACGACTCGACGATTTTCGCGATGTCCGTCATTTCCTGTCGCTGTATGGCCGCGAACGATGACGATGATTCTCGTCGTCGGACCGAGCGGTTCCGGCAAGGATACGCTGATCCAGGCAGCCCGGCACCATTTCGGCCGGGGACGGAGGCTGATTTTTGCCCGTCGCTATATCACCCGGCCACCGGGTGAACACGAGGACAACTATTATATCGGTCGGGACGGTTTTCTGGTGTTGCAGATGGCCGGATTTTTCCTGTCAAGCTGGCAGGTGCATGGGCTCCATTACGGAATTGCCTGCTCCGACTGTTTTCCGGAAAGCGGTGCTGGTGCGGTTCTCGCTTCGGTATCACGCTCGGTGATCGGCGATTTCGAGGCCCGGCTTGACGATGTGATTACCATCCAGGTCTGGGCCGGTCTTGACGTGCTTGAACAGCGGCTGCGGGGTCGGGGCCGGGAGAGCGGCGAAGCGATCAGGAAACGGTTGTTGCGGGCGAATACGCCGGTACGGGCGAGAAAGCTGATTCCCTTCGATAATTCCGGCGAAAAAGAGGTTTCCCGGAAGAGCTTTGTCGGTTTGCTTGAACGATTGGTCACCTGTCGGCAGGCAGTGGTATAAAGGGACATGGCTGAGAATGAATCGGTGGCGGTGAACAAGTCGGTTGCGGCCACGGAGCGGCTGCGGCTGGCGGTTTACTTCGTGCCGGCTGCGGGGTCGGCGCTGGCAGTGGCGGCAAGCAGATGGTTGGGCAGAACCGCGGCGGATGCGCGCAACAGCGGTGGGTGTGACGTGCCGGGGGTGCCTGGACACCGCTTGCATCAATATCGGCTGGCACCGTTTCATTACGGCTTTCACGCAACACTCAAACCGCCGTTTCGCCTCCGTGATGATGCGACGGTCGACGACGTGCGGGGCCGCCTGGCCCGGTTTTGCAGTGCTCGCCGAGCGATTGTCTTGCCGCCGCTGCAGGTTTCTGAAATCAGATCCTTTCTTTGCCTGCGGCCGGTGTCTCCCTGTGATACGATCCAGCGACTCGCTGCCGACCTGGTCGAGCAGCTTGATCCGTGCCGGCGCCCGCCCGGTGCCGCTGAACTGGCCCGTCGGCGCCGGGCCGCTCTCACCGTCCGCCAGCAGCAGCTGCTGCTTTGTTGGGGATATCCTTACGTGTTCGAGGAGTTCAGGTTTCATCTGACTCTGACCGGATCGATTGCCGACGACCGTGAAAAAGAGATAATCCGCCGCTTCCTCGAGGACCATTTTGCCGAAGCCTTGCGGGCGCCGGTGGTGGTCGATCGAATCAGTCTGTTCGTGGAAGACGACGGTCAGCCACTGGTCCTGTTGGCGACGTATCCGCTGACGACGGCATGAATGGATAGTTTCGCCGCCGGCCGTCGCGAGTGATTGGCGGCAGTGGTGGACGCAACCCAGCTGTTTTACAGCGTCCGGATTGCCCGACAATCGTTGGAATTGTAAGGGAAAAAGCACCAGAAAAACAGTTGCCTTGCCGACCATGATCGACTAGGGTGAAAAAAATCCGGACAGGCGCCTGTCTGGAGGGCCTGAGACGTGTGAGTGTGTCGGCAGTATAACTTTTTCCGAGCAATGAGAAGGAGGGGTTATGGAATTACTCAATTGGATTAGCGGAGTGGTTTGGGGTCCACCGATGCTCATTTTGCTGGTTGGGACCGGTGTTTTTCTCACCATCAGATTGCGCGGTCTGCAGTTCTCCAAGCTGCTTTATGCGCACAAGCTGATTTTCACCAAAGACAAAACCAGCGAGGGAGATATCTCGCACTACCAGGCGTTGACCACAGCCCTGGCGGCGACCATCGGCACCGGTAATATCGCCGGTGTGGCCACGGCCATTTTCCTCGGTGGTCCGGGTGCGGTTTTCTGGATGTGGATGACGGGTCTGGTCGGTATGGCGACCAAGTATTCCGAGGCCATTTTGGCGGTCAAGTATCGGGTTACCGATAGCCGCGGTGAGATGTGCGGCGGCCCGATGTACTATATCGAGAAGGGGATGGGCTGGAAATGGCTCGGTGTGCTGTTCGCCATTTTCGGCGCCGTTGCGGCCTTTGGTATCGGCAACATGGTCCAGTCCAACTCGGTCGCCGACGCGGTTTATACCTCTTTTGCCATTCCACCGGTGGCCACCGGGATCACCCTGGCGGTGCTGACCGCGCTGGTCATCCTCGGCGGTATCAAGTCCATCGGCCGGGTCACCGCCTATCTCGTGCCGTTCATGGCGGCCATTTATGCGGCCGGCGGGTTGGT
The DNA here is from genome assembly GCA_964620665.1 of uncultured Desulfofustis sp. GTDB lineage: Bacteria > Desulfobacterota > Desulfobulbia > Desulfobulbales > Desulfocapsaceae > Desulfofustis. The sequence goes on from CAZUJZ010000075.1 coordinate 13,540, forward strand.
CATTGTTTTTATTAATATTGCCGAAGTACCGGCGGCGCTTGCCTCTATTTTTACGTCGGCTTTCGGCGGTGAGGCAGCCTTCGGTGGTGCCGTCGGCGCCGCGATCCGCTACGGCGTGGCCCGGGGCGTTTTCTCCAACGAAGCCGGTCTCGGTAGTGCGCCGATCGCCGCTGCAGCTGCACGAACGGACTATCCCGGTCGTCAGGCGCTGGTCAGCATGACCCAGACCTTTATCGACACCATCGTTGTCTGTTCGATCACCGCCCTAGCCATCCTGACCAGCGGCGCGCTGGCCACCGGTGAGACCGGGGCGGCCCTGACCACCACGGCATTCAACGTCGGACTGCCGGGCCAGGGCGGCATCATCGTCGCCGTCGGCATTATTTTGTTTGCCTACTCGACGATTCTCGGCTGGAGCTACTACGGCGAGAAATGCATGGAATACCTGTTTTCCGAAAAAGCGGTTATTTACTATCGCGTCGTCTTCGTCGCCTTTGTCTTTGTCGGCGCGGTGGCCAAACTCGATTTCGTCTGGACCTTCTCCGACGTGATGAACGGCCTGATGGCGGTTCCCAACCTGATCGGCCTGCTGGCCCTGAGCGGGGTGGTCGTTGCTGAGACCAAACGGTTTCTGGACAACACCAAAGGTGAGCGGTAAGAAAGCCGCCGCTGATATGCCGTACGCGCTGGCGGGGTAGTACCCCCGCCAGCGCACCACTACCGTTTCCCGCCCGGTTGAGCGCCAACCCCTGAAGAGGTCCATGTGGTTTCTTCAGGGGGTTTTATACGGAGTTCACTGCCTCCAGAAATCGAGGAGGTACTTGCCGGCGGTGAAGATGATGATACCGGCCAGCATCCACTTGATGGTTCTGGCCGGCACGAATTTCTGGCAGCGTGCCCCCAGATACA
>CAZUJZ010000076.1:0-14351 GCA_964620665.1 uncultured Desulfofustis sp.
CTCGGAGGCCAGCCGATCAGGCCGCAGCGCAGCAGCCGGAGGCAGGACCGGCCAGGCCCATCCGACCACGCTGCCGATTTTCATGCTTCGTTGTGACTCCGGGTTATCGAGGAAAGACGCATGGTGAGCCGCGTGCCGTACCGGCGTTATCGTGTGGGTCGTTGCCTGATTGCGAAGACATGGTATAAAAGCAATAAAGGTCGAAACCGTGAACAGGGCAGCAGGTACTCCAGCCGACCGTTTTTCCGGTTGTTGCCGCGGCTGCCGCACTACAGTCAGGGAGCAAGCATGCGTTTTTCACAGGCACGGCAGGGCCGGGTATTTGTCCTGCGATTGGAGGATGGTGATATCGTCCATCAGGAGATCGAACGATTCGCGATGGAGCAGGACATCGAGGCGGCGGCGCTGATTATCGTCGGCGGCGCCGACCACGGCAGCCGTCTCGTGGTCGGGCCGGAAACGGACCGCGGCTTGCCGCTACGGCCGATGCAGACGATTCTGGAACATGCCCACGAGATAACCGGAACCGGGACGCTGTTTCGCGACGAGGACGGCCAGCCGCTGCTGCACATGCACCTTGCCTGCGGCCGCGGGGAGAAGACGGTGACCGGCTGCATCCGCTCAGGGGTTACGGTCTGGCACGTGATGGAGGTGATTCTTTTCGAACTCTGCGACACCACGGCACAACGCGCCTCCGAGGCGCCGTTGGACCTCAAGCTGCTGCAGCCGTGAAGGAGCCTGCTGACCAGTGTTGTACCGGTCGACAGCACAACGCCGATCAATTACCGAAAAGGCCTTTCAGCAGTCCTTTGGCCTTTTCCACTTCCTCGCTGAGTTGCTCCCGGCGTTCCGGGGTGATGGAACCGTCCTCGAGGATATCCTGGACGTCTTGCCGGTCCAGGAGCTCTTCTCTGGCCAGGGCTTCCAGATCCGGCAGGAATGTCGGCTCGGAGAAGGTCCCGCGGACCATTACCGGAACCGCGATACCGGAGCGCTGCTCCTCGTCTCCCTGGCCCTTGATGGTGGCCACCAGTTCCGGTCTGAGGCGCAGGTCGAGTGCCTGCGTCACCAGATTGACGGTACCACTGCCGCCGGCCCTGATGAATGGTGACCTCAGGGTCGCCTCCGGTACGGTGACCAGGCCGTTGGCGACGGAGAAGGGTAGGTCCAGCTCGGAAAAGTCGGTGCGCGGTCTCTCGCCCTGCTCGTCGAGAGAAAAACCGGAGGTGATGGTGCGGGCCATTCGGGCCAGGTCGAGACCGATCAGGGCGCCATCGGTGAAGCGAAGCGAGCCGGTACCGGACAGGGACGAAGTGATGTCCGCCGCCCGATCGCCGGTGGCGGCGAGGTCAACGTCTGCGGCCAGATTTCCCTCCAGCAGGTCTTTGTCGGCAAAATCCCGCAGGAGCGGGCCGACCTGTACCCCTTCGACACCAGTCTTGAAAGACGAAGCGGGTGTCTCCCGCCCCAGATCGACGCTGCCGGTGGCGCTGAGTTGTCCCTCGTAGAGATCGACGGCCAGCGAGTTGAGCGTGAACAACACATGTTCCCCGGAGAGATCGAGATCGATGGCGGTGGCGGTTGCCCCGTGGACACGCAGCCGGCCGATCTTCACCGTCGTCTTGAGTTCCAGGTTGCGCAAGGCCTCATATTTGCCGGCGGGACGCTCCGACGACGGCTCGGCGGTGCCGGCACCACTGTCCTGTCGATCTTCGGCGGTGCCGGCACCGCCGGTCGACTGCTGGTCCTGCGTGTCGCCCCGGGGCTGGGCGCCGCTCGTTTCGGACTGCCGCTCAGGGGGGGCCGTTGCGTCGCCAGTCGGGCTTGCCTGGTCGGCGGCGGCCGGCGGCAGATACCGATCGAGATCGATGGCGTCGATATTCACCGCCAGATCGAGGCGCGGCCCGGCAAACGCGGCCATGAATCGTTCCAGGGAGATCGTGGTATCGTCAATGACGATGGTGCCGTCCGTTACTTCCAGTTGCTGCGCTGTGCCGCTCAGGTCGGTGTTCAGAGAGACGCGCTCCAGGGCGTGTGGATCGGCGGTCTCCAGTGAAACATCCGGTTTGATCCGGGCGAGCGACTGTCTCAGGTTGAAGGGTTCGATCGTGATATCGAACTGATACGACGGATCGCCGGTCAACTCGCTGATGGTGCCGGTGATGCGGCTTTTTATCGTATCGAAGGCGGTGACGCTCAGGTCGATCGGCAGGGGTGCGGCCCCCGGTTGTGCGCCGAGCGGGCCGATCGAGCCGGTCAAGAGCAGCGGCTGTTGGTCGAGCAGTGCCTCCAGGTTTATCTCGATCGGGCGATCAAGGGAAACATCGCTGAGATGCAGATTGATGGCGGACAGTTCGCGGGCTGTCTCGGTGGCACGATCAACCATGCGAATGCTGCCGTTTCTGATGGAAAACTCGGCGACCTGCAGTGAATTTAGCTGGAAAGCGCCGGCAGCGGCGGGCGTGTCGGCCCCCGATGCGTCGCCGCCCTGCCGATCGGTGGCGGGGGCCGACGTCGATGGTGATGACGATGGTTGTCGATCTGTCCGGTTTTGCCAGTTCCAGGTGCCGTCCTCGTTTTTTTCCAGAATGACCTGTGGGCCGTCGATGATGAATCGGCTGATTTCGACAGATTTGGTGAGCAGCGGTATGGTTTTCAGTCGCGCTTCGAAGGAACGGACCCGGAGGAGCGGCTGCCGGCCGGTACCGGTTGGACTGTCGAGTTGCAGGTCCTCGAACGTGACGGCGATCCAGGGGAACAGAGAAAGTGTGATGTCGCCGTTGAGATGGGCCGGCATACCGGTGTGTTTGCTGATCGCTTTTTCGATGGTTGGTGTGTAGCGCTGCATATCGAGAAAACGCGGTACGATCAGAACGGCCGCGACCAGCAGGAGAACCAGAGCGACGACAGCGAGCAGACCGTAAGTGAGACCTCGTTTCATAACCGCTTCCTCGGGGTGAGAATTGATAGTGACGGAGCCGTTTCAAGAAGGTGCCACTCCATTATCATCAACCTCCATGCTGTGGTCAACCGTTGGTTGCGTATTTTTTTCGGTAAGGATTTTGTCGCCGGTCCGGTGATTGAGCACCTATCAGAGAGGCCAGGCGCGACGGCGGACATTATTCCTACTGGTAATGGTAATTATTATTGACAATGAGCGGGAATATCGCTACGTTGGCCGAAAATATGCTGAAAAACTTCGTCTTCCGGGTTGTCATCCCGGCAGCGAAGCGGGTACAGTGGGAGAGAAACCCCGCAGCATCTCGTACTGAAAACTGATTTTCATCACGCTTTTTTGGCGTGTTCGCGGTGCTCGAGGTGTTTTTTCTTTTCCGAATTTCTGACGGTACGGTTTGACACAGACGAACAGCGGCCGGGTTATGTGCTGGAACAGATAACCGGCGGTGCCGCCAACCAAGACGAGAGGAGGACTTCGCATGGGCGAGATTGATCTGGGCCTGGTCAACTGGTCCCGGGCACAGTTTGCCTTGACGGCCATGTATCATTGGCTCTTTGTGCCGTTGACCCTTGGCCTTTCATTCCTTTGTGCCTTTTTTGAGACGATCTATGTCCGGACCGGCAAGGAAGAGTGGAAGCACCTGACGAAATTCTGGATGACCCTGTTCGGTATCAATTTCGTGATCGGAATCGCCACCGGGATCATCCTCGAGTTCGAGTTCGGCACCAACTGGTCCAGATACAGCTGGATGGTCGGTGATATTTTCGGTGCGCCCCTGGCTATCGAAGGAATCGTCGCCTTTTTCCTTGAAGCAACCTTCTTTACCGTGATGTTTTTCGGCTGGAACCGCGTTTCCAAGGGTTTTCATCTGTTCTCCACGTGGATGGTCGCCGCCGGTTCCAACCTGTCCGCACTCTGGATTCTGGTGGCCAACGGCTGGATGCAGTATCCGATCGGCATGCAGTTCAATCCGGAAACGGTCCGGTTCGAGATGCAGAACTTCTGGGAGGTGATCTTCTCGCCGGTGGCCATCGCCAAGTTCACCCATACGACCAGTTCCAGTTTTATCGTCGGCTCCCTGTTCGTGATCACCGTGTCCTCCTGGTACCTGCTGAAAGGCCGGCACCAGCTGATGGCCAAGCGGTCGATCCTGGTGGCCGCGGTGTTCGGCCTGCTCTCTTTTTTCTATGTCGGCCTGACCGGCGATGAATCGGCCTACACCAATGCCTCGACTCAGCCGATGAAACTGGCCGCTTACGAAGGCCTCTACGATGGTGAGCGGCAGGCGGACATCGTCGCTCTCGGGGTGCTCAATCCGGCAAAGCAGCCCGGGGACGATCGTCAGCCGTTTCTCTTCGAGATCAAGATCCCCTATCTCCTCTCTTTGCTCGCCAACCGTTCAATCGATTCCTTCGTCCCCGGGATCAATGACCTGGTCTACGGCAACGAGGCGGAAGGAATCATCGGCATCGACAAGAAGATCGAGCGTGGTCGGATTGCCATCGCCGATCTGGCCGCTTACAAAGAGGCCAAGGCGGCCGATGACCAGGCGGCGGCGGCCGCTGCGCTGGCCCGGTTCGAGCAGAACAGTGAGTTTCTCGGCCATGGCTACCTGGAGAAGCCGGAAGATGGCGTGCCGCCGGTGCAGACGTCATTTTATTCGTTTCACATCATGGTCTTTCTCATCGCCTTCTTCGGTTTTATCTGTGCCGCCTATCTCTATTACACGATGAAGGACACCATTGAGCAGAAGCGGTGGCTGCTGCCGCTCGGCGTCGCTTCCTTCTTCGTGGCGATGCTCGCCAGCCAGGCCGGCTGGGTGACGGCCGAGGTTGGCCGTCAGCCCTGGGCGATCCAGGATTTGCTGCCGGTGGGTGCGGCCACCAGCAATCTGGCGACGGGTAACGTGATCGCCACGTTCTGGATCTTTGCCGGGTTGTTCACGCTGTTGCTGCTGGCCGAAATCAAAATCATGCTCAATCAGATCAAAAAAGGACCGGAGGGCGCGAAATGATCGGCTCACTCGATATCTCCGTACTGCAGCAGATCTGGTGGCTGCTCGTCGCAGTTGTCGGCTCGCTCTTTCTCTTCATGAATTTTGTCCAGGGCGGGCAGACCCTGCTGTGGCAGGTGGCAAAAACCGAGACGGAAAAATCACTGGTCATCAACTCGTTGGGCCGGAAGTGGGAGTTGACGTTCACCACCCTGGTCCTGTTCGGCGGTGCGCTGTTCGCCGCGTTTCCGAAATTCTATGCTACCAGTTTCGGTGGCGCCTACTGGGTATGGATGCTGATCCTGTTCACCTTCATCGTCCAGGCCGTCAGTTACGAGTATCGGAAAAAACCCGATAACCTGCTCGGCGCCCGGGTCTATGAACTGTTCCTGTTGATCAACGGATCGATCGGGATCCTGTTGATCGGTGCGGCGATCGGCACCTTTTTCACCGGTTCCAATTTCGAGTTGAATCAATACAACCAGGTGCGCTGGACCCACCCGTTGCACGGACTCGAAGCGGCCTTTTCGCTGTTCAACCTCTCGTTCGGCCTGTTTCTCGTCTTCAATGCCCGGGTCCTCGGGGCGATGTATCTGGTCAACAATATCGACTGTACCACGGTACCCGAACTCGAGCGCCGGCTGCGCCGGGCCAGCCTGATCAATCTCATCTGCGCCCTGCCGTTCCTGCTTTTTATCCTCGGCTCACTGCTGGTCATGCCGGGCTTTTCCATTGACGGGAGCGGCGTGGTAACGCTGGTTTCCGGTAAATATCTGGCGAACCTGCTGGCCATGCCGCCGGCCCTGGGCCTGCTCATCGCCGGACTGGTGCTGGTGATCTGGGGCGTGGTCTCCACCGCGTTTCTCGGCGGCGGCCGAGGCATCTGGTTCGGCGGTCTGGGAACGGTTCTGGTCGGTCTGGCCGTGTTTGCCATCGCCGGCTATAACGACACGCCGTTTTATCCATCCAAGGCGTATCTCCAGTCCAGCCTGAGCATCCATAACGCCTCGTCGAGCCATTATACGCTGACGGCCATGACCTATGTGGCGCTGGTGATTCCGCTGGTCCTGGGCTATATCGCCTATGTCTGGAAATTGATGAATACCAGAAAGGTCGGCCCCGACGATCTTGAAGATTCCAAGGCCTACTGAGATTGCCTTACGCATGGTCCCCAAGGAGAGCAGAATATGAACCTGTTATTGATGATTTTATGGTGCCTGTTGATTTATGTGTCCTACCGGTTGTCGGTCAAGGTGCTCGAAAAATCCGGTAAGATCTGAAGATCACCCGGCCGGGCGGCGGGCGGTTCACCCCGACCGGCGGGACAACGTATGCAGGAGTAAAGGATGGGAAAAAGCCTGTTTGACAAGGTCTGGGATGAACACACGGTGGCCGCTCTGTCGGAGACCAGGGACCAGCTCTTCATTGCGCTGCACCTGGTGCACGAGGTCACGTCGCCGCAGGCCTTCCAGGCCCTTCGTGAACGCGGTCTACCGGTAAAATACCCGGAGCGGACCGTGGCCACGGTCGACCATATCGTGCCCACCGAGCAGCAGCGGTTGCGGCCCTATGGCGATCCGCTGGCCGAAGAGATGCTGCAGGCGCTGGAGGACAACACCCGGGCCTTCGGCCTGCCGTTCTTCGGCCTTGACTCGGAGGCGCAGGGCATCGTCCACATCATCGGTCCCGAAAACGGGCTGACCCAGCCGGGGATGACCATTGCCTGCGGCGATTCGCACACGTCGACACACGGCGCCTTCGGAGCGGTGGCCTTCGGCATCGGCACCTCGCAGGTCCGTGACGTGCTGGCGACCCAGACGCTGACCCTGGAGCGTCTGAAGGTCCGGCGCATCGACGTGGTCGGCCGGCGGGGACCGGGAGTCTTTGCCAAGGATGTCATCCTGAAGATTATCGCCACCCTCGGCGTCAAAGGCGGTATCGGCTACGCCTACGAATACGGGGGTCCGGTCATCGAGGCCCTGTCCATGGAAGAGCGGATGACCGTCTGCAACATGAGTATCGAAGGTGGTGCCCGGGCCGGCTACATCAATCCGGACCAGACCACGTTTGATTACCTGCAGGGGCGTCCCTTTGTTCCGGCCGGTGACGATTTCACCGCCGCCGTCCGCTTTTGGCAGGCCATGGCCTCGGATGACGACGCCGACTACGCGGATCGGGTGACCATCGATATCACCGGCATGGCGCCGCAGCTGACCTGGGGGGTCAATCCGGGCCAGGTGACACCGATCGATATGCCGCTGCCGGAGGTGGACGATCTCGCCGAAGAGGAGTCGGCCGGTGCCCGCAAGGCCTATGAGCACATGGGTTTTCGTCCGGGGCAGCGCCTTGCCGGAGAACCTATCGATGTCGCCTTTATCGGTTCCTGCACCAACGGCCGGTTGGCCGACTTTCGGGCCGCCGCCGCCGTGCTCAAGGGTCGGCGGGTTGCTCCCGGGGTCCGGGCCCTGGCCGTGCCGGGTTCACGCCGTGTCAAGCGCCAGGCCGAGGAGGAGGGGCTTGACGTGATCTTCCGCGAGGCCGGATTTGCCTGGCGGGAGCCGGGATGTTCAATGTGCCTGGCCATGAATCCGGATAAACTCAGTGGCCGGCAGCTCTGCGCCAGCTCGTCGAACCGCAATTTCATCGGCCGGCAGGGCGCGCCGCTCGGTCGTACCCTGCTGATGAGTCCGGCAATGGTCGCCGCCGCCGCGGTCGCCGGAGAAGTGACCGATGTCAGAGATTTTTTGGAGGGGCCCAGATGAGCAGCCAGACGTCCATAATCGAACGGATCCAGGGGCGGGGACTGGTGCTGCCGGGCAATGACATCGACACCGACCAGATCATCCCGGCACGCTTCCTGCGGGCCATCACCTTTGCCGGATTGGGTGAGCAGGTCTTTCGTGACGAGCGCTTCGACGAAAACGATGCCCCGCGGTCCCATCCGTTCAACGACGAACGCTATCGCGGGGCCGAGATCCTGATCGTCAACACCAATTTCGGCTGTGGCTCGAGCCGGGAACATGCGCCGCAGGCGTTGCTGCGCTTCGGGATCAAGGCCATTGTCGGCGAGTCCTTCGCCGAGATCTTTGCCGGCAACTGCGCCGGTATCGGGCTGGTGGTCGCCACCCTGGCCCGGCCGGTCGTGGTAGACCTGCAGGCTCGGGTACAGCGCGATCCGTCGCTGCCGCTGGTGGTCGATATAGAACACATGCAACTCGGCTGCCGTGATGAGCGTTTTCCGCTGGCGATGAACGAGGCGGCTCGGGCCGCCTTGCTTGGCGGGACCTGGGACAGTCTCGATCAGCTCAGGCGCAACGAAGCAGCCATCGAGCAGGCGCACGGACGGCTGCCACCGTTTTCCACGCTGCCGGCAGCGACCGGACGGGAGCTGTGATTGATTCGGATGTGCCGGTGACGGACCGTTTGCCGCCTGTCAGCCGGCGAGCTTGACCAGCAGCGGCCAGCAGAGCTGCAGGCAGATCAGGGCGTAGAGGCCGGCGACGATATCGTCGACCATGATGCCGATACCGCCGTGCAGGTGGGAGTCGAGCCAGGAGATCGGAAAAGGCTTGACGATGTCGAAGAGCCGGAACAGCACAAAACCGAGCAGCCAGGCCAGCGGATGGTTTGGTGCCAGCGTCAGCGTGACGAAGATGCCGAGGATCTCGTCGATGACGATGCAGCCCGGATCGGGTCGGTTGATGATCTTTTCGGCCGAACCCGCCGCCAGAAAACCGACGACGAACATACCGCCCATGACCAGTAGGTAGGTGGGCAGCGGCAGATGCCGGCAGAAAAACCAGGGAATCAGTGCAAACGCCGAGCCCCAGGTGCCGGGCGCCTTCGGGATCAGGCCGGTATAGAGTCCGGTGGCGATGGCGACGATCAACCGGTCCATCGTCATTCTCCCCGCTCACTGCGCACCAGAACCTCGCGATAGACCAGGTCCAGCGGCACCTGGTGCTGCTCGGCGACGGCTCGACAGGCCTCATACTCGGGATAGATCTTCGACCCGGTCGGCGTGTCCACCTCCTTGGCGGCCACCGCGCCCCAACGGGTGACGACGGTGACGCTGCGGCGCGGCAGGGTGAGTCGCTGCTCGGTGCGAAAGCGCAATCCGATCGACGAAGTCTCACTGAGGATTACTTCCTTCAACCGTGCTCCGTGGGCCGGGGCGGCGACCACGCGCAGGCAGAACCCGGGGCGCCCTTTCTTCATCTGCATCGGCGTCAGGCTCACATCGAGAGCGCGACAGGCAAACAGCCTGTCGCAGAGCAGCGGGAATCCTTCCGTATGCCAGTCGTCGAGATGGGTCTCGATTACCTCGACCTCTGCCGCCTCACCGACGGATTGAGCCTGACCGATCATCACCCTGAGCAGATTGGGACGCTGCTGCTCACCTTCAGCCTGGCCGGCTCCGTAGCCGGTCCTGCCGATTCGCATCGGTGGCAGCGGGCCGAAGCTGTCGGCCAGTTCGGCAACCAGCGCGGCGCCGGTGGGCGTGACCAGTTCCCGGTCGGCTTCGATGCCGTAGACCGGGATGTCGTCGCCGAGCAGTTCGCAAACAGCCGGAGCCGGCAAGGGCAGCCTGCCGTGGGCGCAGGAGACGAAGCCGCGACCGAGCGGCAGCGGCGAGCAATGGACACCGTTGATGCCGAGCAGCTGCAGGCCGACGACACTACCGACCACATCGATGATGGTGTCGATGGCGCCGATTTCGTGGAAGTGGACTCGGTCCACCGGCAGGTCGTGAACCCGCGCCTCGGCGTGGGCCAGGCGGGTGAGGACCTGTAATGAGCGCCGGATGACAGCCGGATCGAGGCTGCTCTTTTTAAGGATTGCAGTCAGATCGGGTAGGGTGCGCAGCGAACGGCTGGCAGGACCGGTGATCCGCAGCGCGGTGGCACCGATGCCTTGCCTGGTCAGCCGGAAAACCTGCAGCTCCCAAGGGTCGAGGTCAAGACCGGCAAGCTCGCCGCGCAGCAGCTCGACATCGAGGCCGCAGTCCAGCAGCGCCCCGAGCAGCATGTCGCCGCTGATGCCGGAGAAACAATCGAGATAGGCGATCTTCATCGGATTAGGCCGGCGGGCCGGTCAGGCGGCAGCCGGCCGCTATCGGATGTCCGTTGAGAAAGGAGGCGACGCTCATCCGGCCTCGCCCTTCCGGCTTGATCTCCCCGAGCAACAGACAATTATGGCTGGTGGCCAGCAGCAGGCCGTCCCGGTCCGCACGCAGTATGGTGCCCGGCAGCTGACTGCTCTCTTCACCGACCACGGCCGGGGCAAACAATTGCACCTTTCTGCCGTCGAGATAGCTGTAAGCGGTCGGCCACGGGTCGAGTCCCCTGATAAGCCGGTCGATGTGCAACGCAGGCCTGTTCCAGTCGACGAGGCCGTCCTCTTTTTTCAGCATCGGAGCGGTGGTTGCCAGCGTCTCGTCCTGCTTCATGGTTGCCAGCCCTCCCTGGCCGAGCAGGTCGATGGTGTCCATCAACGCCTGGCTGCCGAGTTCGGCCAGCTTGGGCAGCAATGAACCGGCAGTTTCGTCGGGATCGGGGCGTCGTGCGGCGGTCAGCAGGATATCCCCGGTGTCCATGCCCTCGTCCATCTGGATGATGGTCACCCCGACCTCGGCGTCACCCTTGATCAGGGCCCATTGAATCGGGGCGGCGCCGCGATGGCGGGGCAGCAGTGAGCCGTGAACGTTGATGCAGCCGTGCTTCGGCAGATTCAACAGGGCCGGTGGCAGGATCCTGCCATAGGCCGCCACGACGATAAGATCGGGTTCATACGAGGCCAGCGTGGCGGTGAATTCAGGAGTCTTGATTCTCTCCGGCTGCAGGACCGGCAGACCGTGCCCGGCGGCCACCGTCTTGACCGGCGGCGGTGCCGGCCGCCTGCTTCGGCCTTTGGGTCGATCCGGCTGGCTGACCACCGCTACGACCCGGTCGGGTCCCCGGATCAGCGCGTTGAGGCTGGGGACGGCAAAATCGGGTGTCCCCATGAAAATGATGCGAAACGGTGCCCGAGCCATTAAACAGCCTGCTCTGCTGCCAGCGTTTTTTTCCGTTTTTTCTTGTAGAGACTTCGCTTGAGCGGACTGAGATGGTCGATGAACAGGATTCCGTTGAGATGGTCGATTTCATGCTGCAGCACAACGGCGAAGCGATTTTCTGTCTCAATTTGGTGCGCTGTTCCGTCCTCGTCCTGATACGCGACGGTGACCGTGAGATATCGCTGGACCTGGGCCGTCAGTTCAGGCACGCTGAGGCAGCCTTCCTCGTCGACTTGGTGTCCTTCGTGGGCGATGATTTCCGGGTTGATCATGGCCAGGTAACGCTGCGGCTCCCCTGGTGGGCTGGTATCGACGACGATTACCCGCAGCGACTGACCGATCTGTGGTGCGGCCAGGCCGATGCCGGGGGCATCGTACATGGTCTCGGCCATGTCCGCGACCAGGGTCCTCAGACCCTCGTCAAAGGCCGTGACCGGCTGCGCCTTCAGGCGCAGGACCGGTTCGGGATATTCCTTGATTGTCTGTATGGTCATTGGTATGCACGTTTTTTTCATCAAGATCGGCGCTGGGTGGTGAATGTACCACAATCAGGTCTTCTTGACCAATGGTGATTGCTGCCCCAGGCCCATGGCTGTGCAGATCTGTTGCGTTGTCGACGGCGAAACGGTAAACTGGCGGCCTGCCGGAGCCGTCTCTCAAAACCATGCGCAGGGGATTTACGACTATATTATGAACATCCTGTGGCCAATTGCAAGTTATCTCATCGGCGCCATTCCCTTTGGCCTGTTGGTCGGCAGACTGGCGGGGATCGATGTGCGAACGGCAGGCAGCGGCAATATCGGCGCGACCAACGTCAATCGGCTGCTCGGCAAGAAATTCGGTGTGATCACGCTGGTGCTTGACTGTCTGAAGGGGTTTGTGCCGATCCTTCTCGCTGCCCAGGTATTGCCTGCCGGACCGTACCGGCACTGGCTCGTGTTGCTGTGCGGCATCCTCGCGGTGGTCGGCCACATGTTTCCGGTCTATCTCGGTTTCAGGGGCGGTAAAGGGGTGGCCACCGCGCTCGGGGTGTTTCTGTTCCTGTCTCCGCCGGTTATCGCCATAAGCCTGGTGGTGTTTGTCGGGGTGGTGCTGCTGTCCGGTTTCGTGTCGGCCGGTTCGCTGGCGGCCTCGGCGCTGTTCCCTTGCGGGCTGTTTTTCTTCGGCCAGCCGCCGTCAACTATCCTGGCCGGCGGTATTGTCGCCGCGCTGATCTGGCTGAAGCATCACGAAAACATTGGGAGATTGTTGCGCGGAGAGGAGAAAACCTGGAAGAGGAAATGACTCGCGGTAAGAGTATGGAAATGAGTCTGCAGCAGCAGATCGGTGCGGTTGCCGAAACCCTCCGACGGCCCGACGGCTCGGTCTACCGCAGCCTGCCCTACGCCGAGCAGCGACGGTTGGCCGCACAGTCCGGCAGCGATCATCAAGATGTCCAGCTTACAGCGCTGCAGATGGACATTGTGCCGGAGGTTTACGCCCGCAACCAGACCAGTCTATCCTGCCGGGAGCAGATCGAGCTGCTGCGCGGTCGGGTGGCGATCGTCGGTCTCGGGGGGCTCGGCGGTGCGGTGTGCGAGATGCTTGGCAGGATCGGCATCGGCAGGCTCACCTTGATTGACGGCGACCGTTTCGCGGACAGTAACCTGAACCGTCAGCTGCTCTCCAGCACCGAATCGCTCGGTCAACTCAAGGCGGAAGTTGCCGCCCGGCGGCTCGGGCAGGTCAACCCGGCGGTGATCTGCCGGCCGGTTCCCGAGTTTTTGACCGGTGATAACGGGACGGACCTGCTGGACGGTGTCACCGTTGCCGTCGATTGTCTCGATTCGATACCGGCCCGCCTGCTTCTCCAGGGAGTGTGCAAATCCCTCGGGATCGTCCTGGTCTCCGCCGCGATCGGCGGCACATCCGGTCAGGCGACCGTGGTTTTTCCCGGTGATGAAGGGTTGTCCCGTATCTATCGCGGCAAAGAATCGACGGCAGCCGGCGTCGAGGGAAGGCTGGGAACCCTGCCGTTTACCGCAATGGCCATGGCCGCGGTACAATGCGCCGAGGTGGTTGCCGTGGTCCTCGAACGGCCGGCTGCGCTGAGAAACCGCCTGCTGGTCACCGATCTGGACGATCACTCGACCATGCTGATTGATCTGCACGGCCGGTGACGGATCGGAAGCAGCCGGCCGGGATGTCTCTTTCCGGAAGCGATGCTGCAAAAAGATGCGAACACGTGGAGATATCGTCGGTCGCGTTAGCCGGTGATGCTGTTGGGGCCTTTGTTGTCGAGGAGATGGAGAGAAGCGGGTGAATCTTGTCAGGAAACCGTTCGGCAGTCATCGGGGCAGAGATATCGATCTCTATACCTTCAGCAATGACAGGGGGCTGGTCGTATCGTTGACCAATTTCGGTGGTATTGTCACCGCCATCCGGGTTCCCGACCGCCGCGGTGTCCCGGGCAATATCGTTCTTGGCTATGATAATCTGGCCGCTTATGTCGGTGACCCGGCGTACGCCGGCGCGATCATCGGCCGGTGTGCCAACCGTATCGGCCAGGCCCGCTTCCAGATAGACGGCACAAGTTACCGGGTGTCGGCCAACGAGGGGAGGCATCACCTGCATGGCGGCCATGAGGGGTTCAGCAAGAAGATCTGGGACGCAGAGCCGGTCCGCGAATCCCGGGGGTGCGGCCTGCGGCTGCTCTTGACCAGCCCGGATGGTGACGAGGGGTACCCTGGCATTGTCGATGTCCGGGTGCTCTACCTGCTGACCGCTGACAACTCGTTGATCATTGAATATACCGCAGCCTGTGACCACTCGACCGTGGTCAACCTGACGCAGCATACCTATTTCAATCTGGCCGGGAGCGGCACGACTGACAACCATCACCTGCAGATCAACGCTTCCGGGTATATCCCGGTGGATCGCGATCGGATCCCGGTCGGTACACTGAAACCGGTCGATGGCACCGATCTGGATTTCCGTTCACCACGGCTGATCGGCCGGGCCATTGAAGAAATCAGCGCAGATCTGCTGATCGACGGGGGACTCGATCACTTCTTTGTGCTCGACAGTGGTGGTGACGCGGATGCGGTCGCCGTCATGTTGTCCCACCAGGCCTCCGGCAGGTCGCTGACTATCAGGACCAGCCAGCCGGGCCTGCAGCTCTGTACCGGCAATCAGCTCGACGAACGGATGATCGACAAAGGCGGCCGGCCGCTGCGCCGGCGCGCGGCGCTCTGCCTGCTGCCGCAGCATTTCCCCGATTCTCCAAACCACCGGGCCTTCCCTTCGGTGATCCTGCCGGCAGGAAAGAGATACCAGCACACTACCCGCTATCAATTCGGCATCTG
>CAZUJZ010000077.1:0-14337 GCA_964620665.1 uncultured Desulfofustis sp.
AAATCGGCGTCGTGATCGGAAGGGCTGGTTGGCTGTCCCGGGGGCTGCATCATGAAGGCCCGGTGCTGTAGTGAGCGGGGGACAGGTTAAAACCTGTCCCGCCGTTCGCTAAGATTCCGGCCGCAGCGCAGCAGCCGAAAACAGAAGCGATCGACCGGGTAGTACGGAATTTCAAACACATAATTATGGTGAGTTCAATGACTGCAACCCTCTACATCATCGGCACCGGACCGGGCGATCCGGATCTGATCACGGTCAAGGCCGTCAAGACCGCCGCGGCCTGTCCGGTCATCGTCTCACCCCGCGGCTCCGAGAACGGCAATTCGACCGCCCTGTCCATCCTGGGTCAGGCGATCAGCCTTGTCGACAAGGAGATAGTCCAGCTCCATTTCCCGATGAAAAAAATTCACAGCGGCCGGGAACCGGACCCTGAGGTGCTCGTCGCCTGGCGCCATGCGGCGCAGACCGTGCTCGACTTCCTCGACAACGGCACAAGCGTCTGTTTCCCGACACTCGGCGACCCGGCCATTTATTCGACCGGCTACTATCTCTACGAGACGCTCTGCGGCATCCGTCCCGATACCGAGGTGGTATTCATCCCCGGCGTCGCGGCGATGAGCAGCTGCTCTGCGGCACTGGCCACACCGATCTGTCTCGGCGACGAGATGGTGGCCATCGTCCCGGCCACCTTCTCCGACGAACGACTCCTCGACGTCCTGCAGCGTTTTGACACCATCGTTTTGATGAAGGTGCATCGGGTGCTGGATCGGCTGACGGGGCTGCTCACCCAGTGCGGACTGATCGAGCAGGCGGTATTGGTCGAGCGGGCCGGCACCGGAACGGAAACGATTCACGGCAGAATCGATCGCATCACCGCTCAGCCGCACTATTATTCGACCATCATCGTCAGGAAACAACCGATCACCGCCCGGGTCCTGGTCAATTGAGTGGCAGATCGGCCTCCTCCTGCGCCTCTGCCGGCGCCGCCTCCTCAATCACCACCGGGCGGACGATACCGACCGCCTGTCGCTGCCGGTCGAGATAGGCTTCGGCAAGCTCGGCGATTTCAGCGGTGGTAACCGCGGCAAAATCCTCAATCATGGTCAGCGGCCAGTCCAGCTGGCGGGGATGACGGGTGGACAGCGACAAAACCGAATGGAGCCAATAATCATTGGTCCGCACCGCCTCCTTGAGCGAAGTGGCCAGCGGCCGTTTGGCCCGATCGAGTTCCTCCTGGCCGACCGGTTCGGTCTTCAAAGACGCCGCCGTCGCATCAATCTCCTTGCGAACCGTGTCGATCTGAGATGATTGGACCACCACCTGCGCCACCATCATCCCGAACCCGTCATAGGCCCGGCTGGTCATGCTGCCGGCAAACGGCGAGTAGCTGACCCCGAGACGTTCCCGGACCGTCTGCATCAGCCGGTCTTCCAGGATCGCCGCCAGCACGTGCAACCGCCGGGAGCGACTGATGTCCCAGAAATCGTCGGTCAACCAGGCCGACCGAACGACCGCCTTGTCGACACTGGTCGTCATCGCCACCTCGTGGGTCTCACCGGCTGGAAACTGCGGCTGATATTCGGTAGCGACCGACAGTGGCGTCATCTGCTCGGTACCGAAATATCGACCGGCCAACGCCCGAACCTGCTCCGGCTCGACATCGCCGACCACCGATATCTCCAACGGTGCATCACGAAACGACGGCGTCAGCCAGCCCGTCACATCCTCCATCGTCAGCGCGGAAAAGCCCTGCCACGCCGGCAACCCGTAGCCCGGCACTCCTCCGGCGAAAAATGGTTCGAGGTGGAGCCGCACGCCGCCCTCGGTATCGCTTTGCAGCTGCCGATACATCAGGGCAAAACTCTTCATCGCCCGGTCGTAGGCTTCCCGGCGGAATCCGGGATCGCGCAGCACCGTCTGCAGGGTCTGAAAGAGCAGTTCCAGATCCTCGGTCAAAGACCGGCCCTCCCAGGAAAAAGACTCTTCGCCGATGCGGAAGCGGTGGCTTACCGAACTGCCGGCCAGCACCTCCTGCAACTCGGATGCCTTGTAACGCCCACTGCCGGAGCCGTTGACCACGGCCTCGGCAAGCAGGTCGAGACCGGGTTTGGTCAGGCTCCGTCGACCATGACCGAAGTGGACGGTCACGGCAACGCTCTGTTTATCAAAGTCCGTCTGCTTGGTGTTGACCACCAGGCCGTTGTCGTAGCGATATCTCTGTACATCGATATCCGGGAAGGTCTCGGTCGAAACCGCCTCCGGACTGATCTTTGCTGCCGGCAGATAGGGAAACTCGAGCTGCCGGCCGATCGCGGGAGTCGCCACCTCCTGATCCTGGAGCGAGCGATAAAGGGAGAGCAGTGTTTGTTCGGCGGTCTCTTCGGGCAGCTGCGCGGTCCCGATCAATTTGACAAGCGTGCTTCCCTGTCGCCATTGTTGCCGCACGACATCGAGCAGCCGGGCAACACTCGCCTGCTCGATGATTGGAGCAAACAGCGCCAGCTCCTGCTGCGGCGACTGCGGTACCCGATCAGCCTGCAGGTGCGACATCAGGCGGCGGGCGATGGTCTGCGAGCTGATCGTCTCGCTGGTCTGCGCCGCTTTTTCCAGATCGGCCACCAGCTGCCGTTTGACCCGGTCGAGTTCCTGCTCGGAAAAACCGTACGCCAGCACCTGGCGGATGACCCGGTCGATCTCGGTCAACGCGTCCCGCCAGTCCCGCTCGTCGGTTTTTGCCCTGATGCCGCCGATCCGAAACCGGTCCAGCAGCGCCGTGTCGTAATAGGCCGCCGAACGGAGCGAAGAATCGGCGTCTTCGACGAGCCGGCCGAGCCGGTGATTGATCATCTGCGTTGCCATCAACCGATACAGCCTTTCGCGCTGCAGCTCAAACGAATCTGGTTGCGGCTTTTTGTTTGCCACCGTCTCGAGCACGACCTCGGTGTAGCCCAGTTCCGGTTCCGCATGATAAAACGCTTCTCTCTGGCCATGATCCAGACGGCCCAGCTCCGGACAGGACGGTGGGTCGCCACGGCCCTGAAGCGGCCCGAAGTGGTGTCCGACCAGCTGCTCGGCCGTCTCCGGATCGAAATCGCCAACCAGCACCAGAATCATATTCTCGGGCCGATACCATGCGTCGTAGAAGGCGCGCAATTGTTCCGGACCGGCCTGCTGCAAGACCTCCGGATCACCGATCGGCATCCTCTGAGCCAGCCGCGTACCACGCAAGGTAAAGGCCGATTCGGCGACCCAGGCCCGAAAACCGGCGGAATCGCGGGCCGTCATCTCCGCCATGATGACCCCGCGCTCCCGGTCGACCTCTTCCTTCGTCAACAAGGCGCCGCCGGCAAAATCGCTGAGCACAAGCAACCCCCGGTCCAGATCTTCTCGACCCGACTGCGGCAGAATGATTTTGTAGACGGTTCGGTCATAAGCAGTCAGCGCGTTGGTATCACCGCCAAAACTCATCCCGATCGACTGAAAATATTCAATCAGCGTACCCGGCGGAAAGTGGGTGGTACCGTTGAACAGCATGTGCTCGAGGAAGTGGGCCAGGCCGCGCTCCTGCTCTTCTTCATGGAGGGAACCCGCCAAGACGCCAAGATAGGCCGCCGTCCGATCACGCGGCTCGTGGTGCTGCTTGAGAACGTAACGCAGTCCATTGGCCAGCTTACCGAATTGCACGGCCGGGTCGGGCGCAAGTTCACTCGTCTCGTGGGGCCAGCTGGTCGCAAAGCAGTCTAGGACGGCCGTCGGCTTCGTCTCGGCCGATACATATCCGGTCAAGAGCAGCAGCGAGAGAAGCCCGGCGATAATTGAATAACCAGTCGTGCGATGTGTCATGTCAGCTCATATCTGTTAAATTCATAGATGGTTCATGGATCTTCAGGCTGCTCTATACTGTATGTCTCTCCTGCCAAAGGACAAGCGGTTAACGGACGGAGTGCCAGTTTCCTCTTTGCAAGACCCGCGCAACCATTTACTATCCGTGCAGGTTCGTACCATTGTCGTCGTCTCCGTTTCTGCAAAGCCGCGAGTCAATCAATGCCCCCGGATCACTATCGTTCCATCGCCCCGCTCTATGATCGTATCGTCTCACCGCTTCTCCAGCCGGTGCGTCGCGACATTGGCGCCTACATCCGGTTCAAGGGGTATCGACGGATCATCGACGTCTGTTGCGGCACCGGCGACCAGTTGCGCCTGCTCGAGGCTCCCGACGTGGAACTGTGGGGTATCGACAATTCACTGGCGATGCTGGAACAGGCGCAGAAGCGGGGCCCCGAGACCATCAGCTACCACCTGCTCGACGCCGAGCAGGCGCCCTTTGCCCCGGGCACCTTCGATTGCGCCATCATCTCGTTTTCCCTGCACGAGAAACACCCGGGCGCCGCTCTCAACGTCTATGCCAACAGCCGACGCATGGTCCGTCCCGGCGGCTCCCTGATTATCGCCGACTTCAGTCGCCCTCCGGCCACACCGACCGGTATACTCTACGGGCGCATCGTCATTCCATTTATCGAGCGACTGGCCGGCAGAGACCACTGGGCCGGTTACCGGGCCTGGATGAAGCACGGTGCCCTGGAAGGCTTTCTCACCAGCCGGCAGGTGGCCTCCGATATTATCTGTCGTCCGTTTGGCCGGTGTGTGCTCTGCTGCGCCATTACCGTTACCGCCGGCGGACTCTCCCTTGACAGCAGCCTGGCCCTGCTCAATTACACGCTGAACGCAGGCATCCCGCCTGCAAACGGACCCAACCATGGACCTTCGTGATCGCATTGTGCTCATTCCCGGCGCCAGCCGGCCGATCGGCAGGGCTATCGCCCGCCGTTTCGGTAATGCCGGAGCCGTTCTGGCGTTGCCGGTCCACCACGACTGGCCGGAATCGACGGCAGAGATGGAACAGGAATTTACCGATGCCGGTTACCGGTTTCACAGCTATCGCTGCGACCTGACGAACCCTGCCGACACCGCCCGGTTGATCGAGTCGGTGACCGCCGATCTCGGCGGACTGCACCACCTTATCAACAATATCGAACGGGGCGGCATGCCCGTCGTTCACGGCTCTTACGAAACGCTGCAGAACCACGGCCAATGGCAATTGGAGTTCGAAACGACCCTGCGGGCCAAGTGGTTTCTCTTTCGGCGGGCGCTGCCGCTGCTTGTCGCCGGCGGTTGCGGGTCGGTGGTGAATATTTCCTCTATTGCGGCACTGGTCGGCCGCTCAGGCCCGGCGTCACTGCTCTTCAACGACGGCTACAGCGCGGCAAATCGCGGCATCGCTTCATTTACCGAACAATGGGCCAGAGAAGCGGCACCGGCAGTCAGGGTCAACGAGGTGATGCTCGGCCTCGTGGACGGCCGGCACGGCGAGGGAACCAGGGGGTGGCAGGCCTTGACCGATCGGCAGCGCCGGGACCTGCTGGACCATACGTTGCTGCAACGCACCGGCACCCCGGAGGAAATCGCCGAACTGATCTTTTTTGTCGCCGTCCAGGCCGGCTTTGTCACCGGCAGCGTGATCCGCGCCGACGGCGGTTATTGCCTCGGCGGTGAAGCGGTGGCGCCGTTGCCTCCCGGCCTGCTGGGGTCCTGATCCCGGCCAATCTTCCGAAGCGCCTGCTCGGCCAGGTCCACGACCCGGTACTCCCGCATCATCCCGTCCTCATAGAGACGCACAGCCGTCCGGTCATCTCTCAGCTCGACCAGTTGCCGGCGATACCCGATGAGGCCGAGCAGACCGCAGAGACGGCAGATCAGCCCCCTGATACCGCTGCGCTCGGAGGCGAAATAGACGGCACAATTGTCGGCCACCCCCAACGCCAGCAACTGCTCGGGATAGAACGGGGCGAGTCGGCAGAGCCCCCAGAGTACCCCCTCCTGCAGGATTTCATGTTCGAGAAAATTGCCGTGCTGAAACAACTCCGTTCCGTCGTCCAGGGTATAGGATACCAGCATGTGCAGATACTCGGCGGCGAGCAACCGGCTGCCGGTCATCACCTCGGCCATCGCCTCCGGCACCCCCCAGCCGATCCCGCCCGATTCGTCGTTGAGCATCCATAAAAAACGCCGCATGATGACCCGGCCTTCTTCCGGGTCCCGGTCAACAATCGCCGGAACCACGACGCCGAAACCGGTAACCGCGCGCCAGCGCACCATCTCTTCAGGATGGCAGAGGCAGGAGAACAGCGGGTTGATAACGTCACGCGGAGGAAGTGCCAGCAGTTTACCGGGCAACGCTGCCGGCGATGAAAAACGCAACACATCGGTAATAATGCGTTTGGTCTGAAGTCGTCTGCTGCTCATCGGCTCAAGTGCTTAAACATGCAGGCCGGCAGACTGTTCGCACGACCGGGCGACGCTGGTAGGGAGACGCAGGCAGGGAGACATTCATGCCACTTGATAGCCGGCCGGTTCAGGTCAGTGGCGAAGATCATCGAGCCGTTTCATGCCCTCCATCAGCATGGCCATGAAGCCGCCGATCACCGGGAGTTTACGGTCGTTGCTGGTGAGTCCCTGGACGAACTTGAACCTGCCGTCGGTCAAGCCAAGAACCTCGTAAAGCGCCTCTTTCCCCTGGTTGAGACCGAAGTCGGCCTTGACGATTTCGCCTTCGTGAAACAGGATCCGGCCGCTCGTTTCATTGGTTTCGATCTTCAAATGACCGGTCTTCTGGTTGCTGTTGATCATCTGGCAGAGCTCGACCGCCGAGATATCGGAGAGTTGGCCGACCATCCCCGACGACAGCTCCTCGGCCCGCTGTTCGTTGATCTTGGTGATGCGGCTGACCAGCAGCTTGTAAAAAAATATCTGCAGGGCCGGATAGCGATTGAGCACATGCCGAAAATTTTTCTGGCTGAGCGTGGCGATTTTGCATGGCTGCGCCGCCTGAATGGTGGTCGTCACCGGCCCGCCGGACAACAGGCTCATCTCGCCGAACACGTCACCGGTTCCCATTTCTGCGAGGACCACGCCGTCATCGTCAACGACTTCTACTTTACCGGAAATGATGACATAGAGCTTGAGCCCGGGATCGCCTTTCTGGGCGATCGGAAAGCCCCAGTCATAATCTTCGAATTCGAGCAGCGTCGACAGGTCGAGCAGGTCGTCATCAGACAGGGCACTGAACAGCGTAATGGCCCGCAGGGTGGCCGCGTATTGCGCCACCTCTTTGATTTTCTCTTTGCGTTCGGCAGCCGCCAGCAGATTCATCTGCAACGTCGCAAAGCCCTTTTCCTTTTTGAACTCGAAACGGATGATTCCGGTACAACCGCCGCATTCGAACTTGGTCTTCTCACTGGTCCCCTGATGCAGCGTCTCGTAGACGACATCTTCCGTGGTCAGGTCGATGATGTCCTTGGCCAACACCAGACAGGTGGTCTTCCCGGCGGGCATTTTCAATGCCCCCTCGGTCACCTCCATCTCTTCCCCGACATTGTAGAAAGGGCAATTGTTCTCTTCAGTAATGATAAAGATGCCGTTTCGAAAGCGCATAACATTCCGGATTATAACAGCGACAACAAACCAGGACGAACCTGCCGGCCAGGTGGCCGAAAAACAGAGCGCGCCCCCTTATCCGTTCCCAGTTCAGTCGGATCTTCCGAAGAGCAAATAAATAACGACGCCCAGCACGGCGGCACCGCCGAAAAGAACCGGCAGAACTTTGCTGACCTGCAACTCGTCACCGACCACCAGCGTCTGCATATACTGGGTACCACTGGCCCACCAGATGCCAAAAAAGATGGCCAGGAAAATAATATCGCGCCATTTCTGCTTGAACAGCAGGTAGCCGACCAGCAGAATAAACGGTACCAGAAACCAGGGGTTGGTGAACAGACCGACATAATCGACATCTTTCACCTGGTCGATCAACTCGGTCGATTCGACAAACGCCATGATCTTGTTGAAAAACGCTTCCATTGCGACCCAACCTCCCGGCATCACCGGACTCATATGGCTCACCGCCCAACCCTGCCGCGTCGCGCCTGGTAACAGCGGGACATCTTCGGTCAGACGACACCTCATTATCCTCGATAACAAATTGTTTAGTAAACTTTTTCCAATTACTCAATAATTTCCTTTCGAAAAGGTACTGTTCCTGTCGACCAACTGCCGTCAGAGCTCTGTCTGCCTGTCCACTTTCCATTTGACGGATACCGGCTTTTTCCGTTTAGTAAGCGCTTCTTTGCTCGCAGCGGAAAAAAGGAGAGCGATGACCCGGCTGACCCAACGCAATATGTACATCTTCCTGCTGGTGCTGACCATCTGCAACACCGCCGGACTGCAGGTCTGGCAGACCCTGTTCGACAACTTCGCAGTCCACGTCGTCCACCTGGAAGGACAGCACATCGGTATCCTGCAGTCGGTTCGGGAAATTCCCGGCCTGCTGTCGCTGCTCGTCGTCTACCTGCTGCTCATCATCAAAGAGCATCGGCTCTCAGCGCTGGCCGTTCTGTTGCTCGGTATCGGCGTCTCGATCACCGGTCTGTTGCCGACCTTTCATGGCATGATCCTGACCACCCTGGTCATGAGCTTCGGCTTTCACTATTACGAGACCACCAACCAATCGCTGACGCTGCAATATTTCGACAAACTGACCGCGCCGCTGGTCTTCGGCAGACTTCGCAGTTTCACGGCGGCGACCAACGTGGTAACCGGCCTGATTATGCTGGCACTGGCGCCGCATCTTGAATACCACCATCTCTATCTGCTCTTTGGCATGATCATCATCGGTGCCTCCTGCTGGGCCCTGACCCGGAATCCGGTCGATCATACCCTGGTGCCGCAACGTCGGTCCATGGTGCTGCGCAGCCGTTACTGGCTCTTCTATTGCCTGACCTTCATGGCCGGCGCCCGCCGCCAGATCTTCGTCGCCTTTGCCGTTTTTCTGATGGTCAAGAAATTCTCGTTCACCGTGTCGGAAATCGCCTCTCTCTTCCTGCTCAACAACGTGATCAATTTCTTTCTCAGTCGCCTGATCGGCACCTGCATCGTCCGGTTCGGCGAGCGGCGCGTGCTGTCGCTCGAATACTTCAGCCTGATCTTCATCTTCATCGCCTACGCGCTCACCGATTCGAAACTGATGATCGGGGTGCTCTATATCCTCGATCATATCTTTTTCAATTTCTCCATCGCCATTCGCACCTTCTTTCAGAAAATTGCCGACCCACGGGACATTGCACCGAGTATGGCCGTCGGTTTCACCATCAACCATATCGCCGCCGTTTTCCTGCCGGCCCTCGGCGGTCTGCTCTGGCTGGTCGATTACCGGCTGGTCTTCTTTGCCGGCGCCGCCATGAGCGGTGTCTCCCTGTTGCTCGTGCAGTGCATCTCGTCGCAATTGAAGCGGCAGGAGCAACACTGAACCGTTTTTCGATGATGAAAACAACGAGATCGTCCGCCGGTGCGCGGCCCCGCATTCACAACGCACTGTTTCGGTCTTACCGTAAGCGATAATCAGCACCTCATGGGGATCTTATGGACGATAACAAAAACCTGATTTTAATCGGCATGCCGGGTTCGGGCAAAAGCACCGTCGGCATTATCCTGGCCAAACGACTGGCCCGGCCCTACCTGGACAGCGATATCCTGATTCAATTGATCGAAAAGAGAACGTTGCAGGAGATCGTCGACCAGGACGGCTACCTGGCGCTCCGGGACATCGAGCAGCGGGTCCTGCTCGACATCGTCTGTGACCACCACGTCATCGCCACCGGCGGCAGCGCCCCCTACAGTGCGCGGGCCATGGAGCACCTGCGGGAAAACGGCACGATCATCTATCTCAGCGCCAACCTGCAGAGCCTCAACGAACGGGTTCACGATTACGAAACCAGGGGCCTGGCCAAGCATCCTGAACAGAGTTTTACCGATCTGTTCAGGGAGCGCACCGAACTCTACAACAGATATGCCGACATCACCATCGACAGCAACGGCCGGGATCAGGATCAAGTCTGTGACGATATTATCGCCCGCCTCCAGGACGAACGTGGATCATTCCGGCAACAGCAATAAAATCGGTTTTCACCACAGGGTGCCGGCAGGCGCTCGCGTGAGTTGTCATCAAGGGGACGCACCATGAATATTTTGATGACCGGAGCCTCCGGTCTGGTCGGCAGCGCGTTGGCCGAATTTCTTTTCGCCGCCGGCCACTCGTTTTTCAGCCTGCAGCGCAATCGGGGCAGTGACGATCAAGGCTTCTGGAACCTTGCCCGGATCAGCGACGGGTACGGCGCGCCGACCTTCGATGCGGTAATCCACCTGGCCGGCGACAATATCGCTTCCGGGCGCTGGACCACCCGGAAAAAAAAGCGCATCATGGAGAGCAGGATTGCCGGAACGACGGAGTTGGCCACCTATTGCGCCGGCCTGCCGGTCAAGCCACGGGTGTTGCTTGCGGCCTCGGCCACCGGCTACTATGGCAATCGGGGCGATGAAGTACTCACGGAAGCGAGTAGTAGCGGCAGCAACTTCGTCGCCGAGGTCTGCCGCGCCTGGGAAGCCGCGACCGAACCGGCACGGCAGGCCGGGATTCGCGTGGTCTCCGGCCGGATCGGTATGGTGCTCAGCGGCAACGGCGGGACCCTGTCGACGATGCTGCCTTCATTCAAACTCGGTGTCGCCGGCATTGTCGGCAGCGGTGAACAATACGTGAGCTGGGTCGGTATCGACGATCTGGTGCGGATGTTTCTGTTCCTGCTGGAACGCGACGATATCAGTGGCCCGGTCAATATGGTGGCACCGGAAGCGGTCACCAACCGGAACTTCACAAAAACGCTGGGCAAGATACTCGGCCGGCCGACAGTGCTGAAGATGCCGGCCTTCGTTGCCAAGGCGGTCTTCGGCCAGATGGCCGATGAGCTGATTCTCTCCAGCACCAGGGTGGCTCCGCAGGTCTTGACAGAACACGGCTACCGTTTCATCTCCCCGAACCTGGAAGACACCCTGCGTTCCTGCATCGCGTCGGCCTGACCGTCCATCTTCCGATGCCCCGGCCAGTCGGCCACGTCGACCACGTCGGCCTGCTCCTGCCGGGGCGTCCGCCGGACCTTCGCTCAGCCGCCCGTTATCCTGGTCAACGCCTCCTCGTAGCGAAGCCGGGTCTTTTCGACGATCTCCTCGGGCAGCGACGGTGGCGGCGGCGTTTTGTCCCAGTCGAGCGAGCTGAGATAATCGCGGAGGAATTGTTTGTCAAAACTCGGCTGCCCCCGCCCCGGACGGTATTCTTCCAGCGGCCAGAACCTCGATGAATCGGGGGTGAGTACTTCGTCGATGAGGATCAGGCGGCCGTCTATTTCCCCGAGTTCAAATTTGGTGTCGGCAATAATAATGCCCTTGGTCTGAGCGTAATCGGCCGCTTTTTGGTACAGACGAACACTGATGTCGGCAATTTCCTCGGCGCGCGCGGGGCCGACGATGTCTTTCAGCTGGTCCAGGGAAATGTTTTCGTCATGATCGCCGATTTCGGCTTTGGTCGACGGGGTAAAGAGCGGTTCGGGAAACCGGTCCGACTCCTTCATGGCGAACGGCAGTTCAAACCCGCAAACCTTGGTGTCTTCTTTGTAGGCGCTCCAGAATGATCCGGAGATGTAGCCGCGCACGATACATTCCACCGGCAGCGGTTTGGTTTTTTTGACCAGCATCGAACGGCCGGCCAGCACTTCCGCATACGGCCGGCAGGCCGCCGGGTACTGCGCCGGGTCGGCACTGACCAAATGGTTCTCGACGATATCGCCGAGCAGGTCGAACCAGAATAAAGAGAGTTTGGTCAACACCGCGCCCTTGCCGGGCACCGGATCGTCCATAACGACATCGTAGGCGGAGATCCGGTCGGTGGCCACCATCAGGAGTACCTCATCATGGCCGTCGATGGCGTACATATCCCGCACCTTGCCCCGGTGAACGAGTTTGAGTCCGGGGAAATCCGTAGTCAATACTGCATCTGTCATCGCTTGTTCCTCCTCACAGTAAAAGATCTTCACTTTGTGTCGGCTTCATTGTCTCGATACTCATCTTGATACTTCTCGGCTACCCGGGCATGATAGTCCGGGCAGGCCGGGTTGTGGTAGGCAACCAGACGAGCGGTCAGCGAACCGATGAGCAGTTTGGAGTTGACCAGAACCGGCACCCGGCACCGATCGTCGGTATACCAGATGACCGTATCGCCACGTTTGTCATAGAGGCCGCTGAATTTCATGATCGGTTCCACCACCACCGTCTCGACGGAGTCAAACAACGTTTCGTCCACCTGCTCCCGGTCCCGGACCATGACCACCACCTCGTTTCGCTGATAGTCGGCAAAGGTCGAGACGACAAAGGGATGGCCGGGGATCAGCTCCATCACACGGCTGGCGAAAAACGAGGAGAACTCGTTCTGGATATCACCGCCCACCTCGAAAATCTCCGCCGGTTTCTCGTTGTGCCAGTAAGCGATCCTGCCGCGTCGCTGGTCATATTTGGTCACCCGGTGGGCTTCGTAATTGAAACCTTCCTGCTGCCAGACCTCGTAATAATAGGGCAACCGCTGCGGCCCTGAGACCTTGGTGACGTGCACGTCCTCGATCGGGTACAGCGCCGAAAACAGGCCGTTGTCGGTGGTCACCCGGGCGTGGATCTGATAGCTGTCCGGCCGCTCATCGAGCCGGGTCACCTCGATATGCAGCTCGCCGAGCTTGAGCCCGCCGGTATAGGAGACATCGAAGCGCAAACGCTCGCCGCCCCGATAGGCCGTTGCCAGCAATTCCGGATCGATCGCCCCGCGGGCCATTCCGGCCGGTATCTGACTTTCTTGTATCTCCTGGTCCGCCGCCGCGACAGACAGCCAGCCGGCAATGCAGAGCAGAACGCTCAGGATACCAGCCAGTCCGGTCTTCATCATCCGCTCCTTTAACCGGTGGCCAGCGCCAGCCAGGTGGCGCAGAAAATCACGATGGAGATCAAACCGTTCATCGAGAAAAACGAGGCGTGAATACGTGACAGATCGGCTGGGCTGACAATCAGGTGCTGGTAGAAAAGGGCGCCGGCGGTGACCGCCAGGCCGACAAAATACCAGACATTGAGCTGTTGCTGCCAACCGGTCGCGGCAAAAAACACAAAAGCCAGCAGATGAAACAGCCCGGCCAGCCGAAAGGCATTGCGCCTGCCCAGTCGCGCCGGCAGCGAGTAGAGCCCGATCCGCCGGTCGAAATCGGCATCGAGGCAGGCATAAACGGTATCGAATCCGGCCACCCAGAAAACGACCCCGAGCGACAGCACCCAGGGATAGCCGGCCAGCGAACCGGCCACCGCGACCCAGCCGCCAAGCGGCGCCATCGACAGCGCCACGCCGAGGATCAGGTGGCACAGGGCGGTAAACCGTTTGGTCAGCGAATAGAGCAGCGTCAGGCCGAGGGCGGGCAGAGCCAGCTGCAGGGTCAGGGTATTGAGCTGCCAGCAGGCGAAAAAGAACAGGGCGCCGGCGGCCAACACCAGCAGCCAGGCCTCGCCGAGCCTGACCTGACCGGCCGGGATGGCCCGCTCGGCGGTCCGTGGATTGTCACCATCAAAGCGGCGATCGACGATCCGGTTAAACCCCATGGCGCAGGTGCGTGCCCCGACCATGGCCACGACAATCCAGAAAAAGACCGGCAGCTCGGGCAGCCCCCGGGCCGCGAGAAAAGCCCCGGTGAAGGCGAACGGCAGAGCGAAGACGGTCAGCTTGAACTTGATCATCTCCAGCAATATGGCGAGCTTCTTCCACACGGTGCTCAATCTCCCCAACGTCGCCGGTCGGCCACCTCGATACCGATCTGATCCATCACTCGCCAGGCGTAAAACTGCGCCGCCTCGGCAAGATCGACCGGTTTGAGATAAAAACTGGGCATCGGCGGGCAGATCACCGCGCCGGCATCATGGGCCGCCAGCATGTTTTGCAGGTGGTTGCGGTTCAGCGGCGTTTCCCGCACCGCCAGCACCAGGCGACGACGCTCCTTGAGCATCACATCGGCGCTGCGATGGATCAGATTGATCGACAATCCCGAAGCAATCGCCGCCAGCGTCCCCATCGAACAGGGCAGCACGACCATCGCCTGATAATCGCTGGACCCGGAGGCCGGCGGCGCGGTAAAGTCATCGGCACCAAACCAGCGCGAAACGGCCGTCAGTTCAGGCGGCGCCACTCCCTCCTCGAGCCGCAACACCTTGGCGCCGGATTCCGAACAGATACCGTGCACCTCCAGGTCCGGCTGCCGACCGCACTGGTCGAGAAACGCCCTGAGGTAGAGCATCCCGGACGCGCCGGTAACAGCCACGAGAAGCTTGCCGGGCCCGCTCATGGACGCCATGCTCGCCGATCTTTGTTATTCA
>CAZUJZ010000078.1:0-14106 GCA_964620665.1 uncultured Desulfofustis sp.
CGTGGATCTCGAGCACCGATTCAAACACATGATAGGCGTCGGTCTCGGAAATCCGGGTCGGCGAAACAATGGTCACATTACCGCGCACATTGGGATCGACGATGAAATTCCGACCGGTCAATTCACTGATATATTTGATGAAAAGCGTAATATCGACGTTGTCGAAATCGATGGTGATGTAGCGCTCACCCTTCGGCTCCTGGGCGATGGCGTCATCACCACCCGGCACCGCACAGACGAGCAGACCGCCGATCATCATGATGATCAGGCAGAGCCGCAGGAGCAGAACAATATGGGGGGACTTCGCATCAATCATCATCAGTGGTCCGGCAATATCTTCAAACAACATCTTTCTTTCGCCGGCCATTGTATTCAATTCTGAACGGTTAATAAACCTTTCAATGACGATCGGTGACAATTTCTCTCGGCACCCTCCGTCGTACGGTGGGAAACACAACCTTCACTGACAAAAAAGTACTTTACTCTAGACTCACCGGTTATTTTTGTTACACTGTCGGGCAGGGGAAGAAAACGTCAGGTTTGCGGGGAGGAAGCGGGGGAACATGCTCACCACGGCAATCGGTGTCAGCGACCATATCGACCACCGCCAGGCGATCGCGGCGGTCCTTGACCAGTGCGAGACGGCCCTGCAGGGAACCCGGCCGCAGGCCGGTATCCTGTTCACGTCGATCATCGATGCTGATTTTCCCCATTTCCTGGAGCGGATTCATACCCGCTTTCCCGGCATCGAGCTGATCGGCTGCACCACCGACGGCGAGATCGTCGCCGGCCAGGGTTTTGTCGAAGATGCGGTGGCCCTGCTGCTGCTCGCCTCCGACCGCCTCCGCTTCGCCACCGCGGTGGCCTGCGATATCTCCGCCAGGGGCGCCGAAACCCTGCCCGCGGCCGTGGCCGAGTGCCGCCGCCGGCTCGATGGTAAGCCGGCGCTCGGCATCATCCTGCCCGACGGGCTGACCACCTTCGCCCTGCCGCTCGGCCGGCTGATCCAGCAGGCCACCGGCAACGCGTTCCCGGTCTTCGGCGGCACCGCCGGTGATCACTACCTGCTCGAGAAAACCTATCAATTCCATAACGACCGCATCTACACCGACGCCGCTCCACTGCTGCTGATCAGCGGCGAGCTGACCCTGTCATCCCAGGTGGTTACCGGCAACGAGCCGATCGGCCGGTTCTACGATGTCACCCGGGTGGAGGCCAATGTCCTCTATGAGATCGACGGCAGGCGGGCCACCGATTTCTATGACGAACTGCTTGGCGGCTACTCCGACAAACTGCAGATTGCCCAATTCCCGCTGGCGGTCTATGAGCCGCAGGGCCACGACTTCTGCCTGCGCGATCCATTCCTGCTCGACCGGGAGGCCGGCACGGTCACCTGCATCGGCACCTTCCCCGATCAGTGCCGGGTGCGCCTGACGACGATCTCCCGCGAGGACATCCTGCGCACCGCCCACGAGGCCAACGAACGGATTCCGGCCGGTCACCCGGCCGGTCGGCCGGAGCTGGTCCTGCTCTTTCCTTGCACGTCGCGGCGGCACGTGCTCGGCACCAGGTCCAGCGAGGAGTTTGCGGCACTGCGCCAGGTCGACCCGCCGCAGGCCTTCTTCGGTTTCTATTGCTACGGCGAGATCGGCCCGCTGGCCCCGGACGGACCGAGCGGTTTTCACAGCGATACCTATATCGCCGTCGCCCTGTCCGAACGAAGCTGATGGCAGGCAGATCGGGCGATACCGGCCCCCCGGCCGGACGAGTCACCGAGCTGCAGGCGCGTATCGCCTACCTGGAACGAAAGCTGGCCCGCAGCGAAGAGCAACGGGTCCGCCAGGAACGCATCGACGATATCAACCGCCGCCTGATCAAACATGTCGGCGGTGAGCTGGAGCAGGCGCTGCTGCTCGCCGAACAGGGCAACCGGGCCAAGACCGATTTCCTGGCGACGATGAGCCACGAGATCCGCTCGCCGCTCAATATCATTCTCGGCATGGGCGAGCTGCTCGTCGAGACCGGCCTTGACGAGACCCAGCGCACCTACCTGTCCAGTCTGCTCGCCTCCGGCCGCCAGCTTCTGGAACAGCTCACCAACGTGCTCGAATTCTCCCGCCTCGAATCGGGCAAGACGCCGGTGCAGCGGGAGGCGTTCAGTTTCGACCTGCTCTGCTCCAGCCTGCTGGCGATGATGGAGACGCTGGCCCACGGCAAGGGCATCGAGTTCCGGGCCATCGGACCATCGCCCCCGCTTGGCGACCGAATCGGCGACCTGCCGAAGATCAAGCAGATCCTGTTCAACGTGTTGAGCAACGCGCTGAAATTCACCGACCACGGCAGCATCACGCTGATTATCGAAGAGGCTCGCGATCTCGACGCCCCGGACATGGTTCGTTTCCAGATCGCCGATACCGGTATCGGCATCCCGTCGGACCGGCTCGAATCCATATTCGAGCGATTCAGCCAGGCGGAAAACGGGCTGGTCATGCAACGCGGCGGCGCCGGGCTCGGCCTGGCCATCTGCAAAAAGCTGGTCGACCAGTTGCAGGGCACGATCACGGTCCGCAGCATGCTCGGCCACGGCGCCACCTTTACTATCCTGCTGCCGCTGCCGGCCGCCCCGGCAGGCGCGCGCCGCCACAGCCCGGCCACCGACGAGCAGATAGACTCGAGCACTTCACTGGCCCTCGCTTCGATCCGGCTCTTGGTAGCCGAGGACGTGGCCGGCAACGTCGAGGTGATCAAGCGCTACCTGGCACCCTACGACGTAGAGATCAAGCACGCCCGCAACGGCGAGGAAGCGGTGCGGCTCTTTGGTGAGCAACGTTTTGATATCGTGCTGATGGACATCAAGATGCCGGGCATCGACGGGGTCACCGCAATGTATCGGATCAACGAGCTGATTCGCAGCGGTACCGGCCGGGCCGTGCCGATCATCGCGGTAACCGCCCACGCCTTTCCGGAGCAGGTCCTCTCCTATCTGAAAAAGGGATTTTCCGGGGTGCTGACCAAACCGTTCACCAAGGGCGACCTGATCAAGACCATCAGTGACTTCCTCAAATTCATGCCGCCGCAGCAGCAGCCGGATGACGAGGATGCCGAGCCTGAGCAGACGGGAAAAGACCAGGTACCCGGCGTGCTGGCGCCGCTGCTCGGCCGGGTCATCGAGACCCTGGAAAGCGACATCGAATCCTTGGCCGACCTGCTGGTAAACGGCAACACTACGGTGCTCAAGGACACTTGCCACGCTACCAAGGGGCTGGCCGGCCTCTACGGCCTGCATGAATGTGCCGGCCTGCTCGCCGGCCTGGAAGAGCAGATCGGCGCCCGGCCCGATTCGCTCGACGAGTCCTGCCTGGTTCCGCTCCGCGAGTACCTGGCGCGGCTGAGAGATTCCCGGCCGGCGGGCTCGGATCTGCTCCCGCAAAACTGAGCACGGCCCATGTTCTCGAATCTGAGCGCCTCCTCTGCTCGCCCCCTGGAGCATCACGGCTGCAGCCCGGTCCCCGTCTTTGCTCCGGAGCAGACGATCAGGCGCGGCGAAATCCTGCAGCGTCTCGCCCCGCCGGACGGCGATCGCAAAGGGCTGCGGCTGCTGGTGACCGCACCGGCCGGCTTCGGCAAGACCGTTCTTGCCGCCCAACTCGCCGCGGCACTGGGCAATCGCTGTATCTGGCGAGGTGTTGAGACCGACGACAGCGACCCGCGGCTGCTGCTCGATTCGTTGTTCCACGCCGTCCAGACCGTACTGGCCCACCGCGGCGCACGTCAGTTGGTCTGGGAGGATCTGAGCGATGCCCGGGTTGCCCGGCCGCAGATCGAGTCGACCGTTGCCCTGCTCGTCGGCGCCATCGTCGACGCCGGACCCGAAGAGCGGTTCACACTGGTCCTGGAAGACCTGCATCGGCTCGACGGGGCACCGCTGTCTACCTTCATCGTCGAACAGGTCTGGGCCACCGTCCCGCCCTGGATCGATCTGGTATTCACCTCCCGCACCACGTCCCTTCTCTCACGCCTTCACCCCGGACCGGAGGCCCTGGAGCACCTGACCGAAGACGAGCTGCGCTTGAGCGAGCCGGAAACGGCAACACTGATCGAGATGCTGCTCGGCTATCGGGCCGACCGGCAGACGCGCCAGGACGTTTTCGCACACGCCGGCGGAATGCCGGCGATCACCGCCGCGACGATCATGCTTCATGGCCGGGGCGACCAGGACCGGAACTCGATTCCGATCGGCGGTGATCTGGAGTCATGCTACGAGGCCGTCGTCAACGCGCTGCCGCCCGACCTGCAGCGGCGGCTGTTCCAGGTCGCCGGCTGCGGGCTGCTCGATGGGGCCGCACTCGGGGCCCTGTTCGGCAGGAAAATCGGCAGCGGGATACTGACGGCCATCCGTTCGGCCCTGCCGTTCATCTACCGGCTCGGCGACAGCCGGAGCTATCGCTTCGTCGACTCTTTCGACCAGTACCTGCAGGAGCACGAAGCCTGCCTGTTCCAACCCGACCGGGCAGGCCGGCTCTACCGGCTGGCCCTCTATCATGCGGCTGCCTCCGCCCCCTGGCCCGCCCTTGAGTGCGCGTCCCGCTGCTGCCATTACGGGCTGATTAACGACCTGCTGGGTATCTTCGGCCCCCAACTCTTCGCCGCACCGGATGAACGTCGCCTGCGCCGGACCATCACGCCGATCCCCATTTCGGTGGTACGGACCATGCCCTGGCTGGCGCTCTTTGGCGCTCTGCTCAGCGGCAACGACGATCAGCGCCGCACCGGCCTGCTCGAATCCGCGCTGGAGCAATTCTCCGAGGGCGACCGGAAAGACGGGCTGTTGCTGAGCCTCTGCGCGCTGACAGAACACCGTCTGCTGTCCGGTACCGCGACCGGCAATACGGCGGCGCGGATCCGGCAGCTGGAAAAACTCTTCGTCTACCTGCGCAGCGACTTGCCGCCGCTACTCAGCGCCAGGATCGCCCACCTGCTGGCCATCGGCTATTGCGTTATCTTCGGCCGGACCGGCAAGACCGAATTGTACCTGACCATGGCCTCGCTGGTCGGGAAAGCAAGCCCCTGCGGCCGAACCGCGGCCACCGCACTCGTCTTCTCGGCCCTGCGCTCCGCCTTCGAGGCCGATACAAAGGCGCTGAGCGGGGTCCTGGCCCGAAGCTCCCTGCTGCTGCTCAACGAGGTCAGCGCTCCCCGCTCTTTCAGCTTGCTCACCTATGTGCGGCTGAAACTGCTGGTACTGCGTGGCGATTTCTTCAACTACCGGCGGCTCGCCGCCCAGCTGCCCCTCGATCCGCCCGCCCGCGGCCCCGAAGCACGCGTCCTGCGGCCCTACCTGAGTATGCTCGCCGGCGACGCCGCACTGGCCGCCGGGAACTATCGAGAAGCCCTGCAACTGCTCGACCAGGGCCTGCTCGCCATCGACGACGAGACGCAACCGCACCTCTGCGGACTGCTCCTGCAATTCAAGGCCCTGGCTCTGGTCCTGCTACAGCTGCCGGAGGCGGCGACCGAGGCGATTACCCGTGCCGCCTTCCTCCAGTCCGGCACCGCCGGCCACCCCAATGTCCTGCTGCATCACCAGGTGGCGGCCATGGTCTGGTATCATCTCGGACGTTTCGATGACGGTGATCGCCATCTGCACCGGGCAGCCCGGCTGGAAAACCTGATCGACTTTCCCTTTCGCTGGACCGATGCCCGCTGGCACCAGGCCTATTGTCTGTTGCGCGCCGGCCACGAGAAGCAGGCACTGGCCTGTATCGCCGAGGTCCTGCATACGTTTCGCCTGGAGCGGCGGCGCCACTGTCTCTGTCTGGTCCCAGAGGTAGCCCGAACCATCCTGCACACCGCGATCAACGCCGATATCGAGCGATTCTTTGCGCAGGAACTGCTGGCCCGGCGGTTCCGGCTCGGCTGCAACCGACAGGGAGCCCTGGTGCCGCTTCTGCAGATCGGACTGTTGCGGCATCAGGCCGTTACCGGCGAAGATGACCGGCGTCTGCCGTTTCACGAACTGACGACGCTGGAACGAAAGCTGCTCTTTCTTCTGGCCCAGGCGGCGGCCATGAGGAGTCCGCAGACAGTGGCAGCCGAAGAGCTGTGGCCGGAAAAAGACCCGGAGCGCCAGCGCTCCAGCCTCGACAACCTGATCTCCCGTCTGCGCGGCAAACTCAAGGCTCTGGTGCCTCCCGCCTCGGTCAAGGACTATCTGGCGATCGATCAGGGATATGTCGCGCTGTCTTTATGCACCGTCGATGTGATCGA
This sequence comes from uncultured Desulfofustis sp., assembly GCA_964620665.1. GTDB lineage: Bacteria > Desulfobacterota > Desulfobulbia > Desulfobulbales > Desulfocapsaceae > Desulfofustis. The sequence continues at coordinate 6,268 of CAZUJZ010000078.1, forward strand.
GTTTTTGGGCCGTGTTGACGAAGCGATGAAACTCGCCGGCCAGGGGCGGGAGTGGGATGCCGAAAACACGTTTGTCCGGGCCTTTGCCGCGCTCGATGAAACCATCCTGGAGCCGCCGGATTTCGAGTATCTGGAAACACTGCAAGGCCGGTTCGAACAGCGCCTCACCGATGGTGTGGCGGCCTACGTCGCCCTGCTCGGTAGACAGCAACGACAACACGAGGCGACTCGCTCCGCGATGGCAGCGTTTCGCTATTGCCCTTTCAACCCGCGCCTGACCAGAATCTGCCACGATCTGCTGCGGTCCTGCCAGGATCCGACCGGCGCCGAAACGGTCCTGCAACTCTATCGCCAGGCCCACCGGAAAACCACCAGCGACCCAAAAGAGCTGGCCGAATTGCTGCGGATGGTTTTTTCCTGATTATTTTGCCCCTGCAGTAAAAAAAAATCCATCAACGCCCATATCTTAAGAAATTTTTAAGACCCCCCTGATAAGGTGCTCATCATCAAAGAGGGCCTTCGAGCACCCTCTTCGTCTCCCGGTTTCACGAAGACAGCACACGACAGCTGCGAAGATAGTTCTGCTCGACATTGTGGTCATACTCACCGCAGAGGTTGCACGCCCATACCATTTTTCAAGGGAGCCAGTACGCACCAGCGGCGGACCTGAAATATCCGGATCGGCGATGGGTACCGCCCAAAAAACCTGTCAGGAGAGGGGGAAATCATGACAACCAAAGAGAAAATGGAAGCGTTTTATGCCGAAATCGCCCGACAGCAGGTGACCGACATCGAAAAGCACTGCCGCACCATCCATGCCGAGGCGGTGGTCCGCTCCTTCATGATGATCTTCGGGGGTCCGCTGCGCTCGCTCCAGGCCGCACTGAAAAGGCCGGGGGTTAAACCGCAGCAGCAGCCGACGATTCAGTAACCGTTCACCGGTGCCGCCAACGCGGCGGCGCCCGCCGTCTCAAGCTTGGCGCGTAATTTTTGGCTTCCGTCCTTGTTGCTGCAGAATTACGCGCCATTTCCAGAATCCGGGTGAGCCTGGTACCTCCCCCGGATTCTGGAAGTTCTTTTTCAAACCGCATCCCTGAGATCCTGCCTATCCACCGCTCGCATTTCTTCTTTTCACACGGCAAGATCACCTCAAAGCGCTGAAGCCACCGATCACCAATCGAAAGTCCTCATTATCACGCCATTCACCTTCCTCCTTGACAAGCGCATTCGGTATCATTTATCGTTCCGGCTCGGAATTCACCACAACCGAAAACGGGAGGCAAAGCCTCCCTGCTGCGAGAACCATGGCGACCAAACAAAGATTCTTTTCTCCCCTGGCTCTCATCATCGTGCTTTTCGTCCTCATGAGAGCTGTTCCCGGGCAGACAACTGCCAGTGCCCACCTGCGCTTCGTCCCGACAGACGACTCTGACCCGGGTCAGTTTTCCCTGGTCATTGACAGGGCCCAAAAACTGGCAGGTCTGAAAGTGACGCTTTCTTACGACACGCAGCGGCTCTCGTTTGTAGCGGTCGAAAAAGCACCTGCCGTTTCATCGTTCATGCACGTGGTTAACGACACCATTCCCGGCACTTTGATTATCGTTATGGCAAGCGCCAACGGCATCTCCGGCACCGATATGGAGTTGCTGCACCTGCATTTCAGGAAAATCGGCAACCAACAAAATGTAATAGGAAAAATATCCATAACACAGATCGAATTAATGGATGAAGCGCTCCGGGAGGTCCGCGCAGACGCTCCCGAATACGTCTTTTAATCGTTGCCAAATCGCGACATCTCCCGCAGATTGGTGCACCCTCCTCGCTCCTCGGCACAGCCCATCCCACCCTGTTCCATCCCTCATCAAGCCCTTTACTTTTCATACCGCAAACGTCATTTCCGTAACTTGTCTTGACACAAAGGGTACCGAATAATTCCTGTATATAAAATTAATATCAATAACTTATACAATAGACCGCCACCGAGAGACTTCTTCCCAAAAGCCAAGATTCACTCACAATGGAAACGATGTTTCCGTTTTCACCAGTAACCACAACCTTATCGTAAACGGACTCGCCCGTCACTCACACAACTCTTTGCAATTCATTGAAATCACCTCTTTAATAAAAATGGCGCGTCCTTTGCAAGTAGCTGTCAGTACCCCCGTAAGCCGGTATGCACACCAACATGGCAAAAAGTTTTCACAGCTCACATGAAAAACCGAACACAAAAAACGCTCAGCACTCTCATACTCTTGCTGTTCGTGTGTTCCATCACCCCTCTCGCAGGAACGTTTCAAAACGACACCGATGAATTACGCTCAATAATCATAAGCATTCAAGTGCTGCAGCAAACAAATCAACCAGTCAACTCATCATTTCAGACTGCATTTACCGACACGATCACGGCACTGCGAACCGCCGCCGGTTTTACAACAATTTTCACAGCCACAAACGTTCAACAGGATGCTGACTCACCAGACATCGTCGTCTCCGTCAGGCTCCCCTATCTGCTGCCCTCTTTGGCAATAGTGGCTCCCGTGCTTTCGATACAGAATTTGTCACCCGACGCATACCGGTTTGTATCGCTCTCATCGTATCCCACTCTTGAGACTCCACCCCCACGCCTTACCTAACGATCGCCATTTTACGAGCCACACGCTCTACGGCGACGCTTCCTGAAAATACCAACGCAACGCACTCCGTAGTGCCGGTTAACGTATGAGAACCGGCAAGTAACCCACAACAGGAATATCCCGATGAATAAAATCTCTCTGCTGACAAAAGCACTTCTGATCATTTTACTCGGCGGTCTCAACGCTCATGCCGAAACCCTTTCGATCTCCAGCGCTACCACCACCCCGGGAGACACGGTAACCGTTTCAATCGTTCTCGATGACAACGAGACCGGAGTCGCGGGAACCGCTTTCACCCTAAATTACGACGACGCCATTCTCAGTCTCGTTGAAGTACGCAGTGACTTTTTTCCACTTTTTTCAAGCCAGAATATCACCCCCGAATCAATCGAAGTCGATGGGGTTGTCTATGAAAGTGCTCTGGTCATCTGCCCGGCCGGATCAAAATTTGCGGCCGCCAGAATAGATAACGGCCCACTCGGTCGTCAGACCATATTCGAACTCGATTTTGCCATTAACGAAAATGCCCCTGCCGGCGAGTCCTTCCCCATCGAGATTCAACAGTCTCAGATTGAAAATTCTGAAGCCGGATATGAGGCATTGACGCCCATTCCAATCCTTATCGGCATTGATGGCACCTCTTTTCCAGAACGCGTCCTGTCTGCCCAGCCAATCGCCGGGTTTATTTCAATAGAAGAGATTGCTGCAATAATCGATGAAGATGGAGACGGGATTGAGGACGAATGGGAGATGGAATTTTTTGGCGACCTGACCACCGCCAATGCGACAAGCGATTTCGATCATGATGGCTACTCGGACCTTGTTGAATACCAACATTCCGAGATTACAGGAACTACCGACCCACAAGGCGTTGCTTTCAACCCTGTGTCACGAAATGCTCCCGGTGGGGAGGGCTACAATAGCATTACCGATATAAAATCACCCCGCGATTTCAACGCTGACGGCACGTCAGATATTGTGGTCCGCAACACGGATAATGGCCGGACCTATATCTACACCGTGAACGACTCCAGGATTTCCTCCTATCAGCAGATCGCCACCTTCCCGGCTGCCTGGGAGTTTGCCGGAATCGGTGATTTCAACGCTGACGGCACGTCAGATATGTTGGTCCGCAATACCGACAATGGCCGGACCTATATCTACACCATATCCGACTCAGCAATCTCTGCTTATGCTCATATTGCCACGTTTTCGGCAGCCTGGGAGCTCTCCGGTACCGGTGATTTCAACGCCGACGGCAGCACCGATATCCTGGCTCGCTACACAAGCTCTGGAGCGACGTATGTTTTCAATGTCGCCAACTCCAGGATCATCTCTTATCGCCGTATTGCGACGTTTCCCAGCCAGTGGAAATTCGCCGGAATCGGTGATTTCAACGCCGATGGCAGTGCCGATATTTTGGCTCACAATTCCGGCAATGGCTTGGCCTATATTTATAACATGGCCAATTCCAGGATCTCCTCCTACAATCGTATCGGTTCTTTCCCTGCCGGCTGGGAGTTCTCCGGAATCGGCGACTTTAACGCCGACGGCACTGCTGATATTTTGGCTCGCAATACCGAAACCGGCCTGACGTCTATTTACAACGTGACCAACTCCTGGATCACTTCCGACAACAGTATCACCACCTTCTCGGCTCAATGGGAGCTTGCGGTCATCGGCAACTTTAATGCAGACGGTCACGCCGATATTTTGGCCCGAAACACTGAAAGTGGCCAGACCTCTATCTACAGCGTCACCGATTCATCGATCACTTCTACCAGTCTGATCGCCAGTTTTTCTGCACATTGGGAATTTGAGTAAAAGAGCACAGAGCGGTTCTCTTCCCGACGGTCACTCCACTTTTTTGGAGTGACCGTCGGGTGCCGAAAAATACCTATAACACGAAAACAATGAACACATGAGGCTCCAGCAATGGTCATCAATGCCGCTATGATATCACCCGGCCGGAACGAGAGGGGGAGAAGAGGCTGTTCTCTTTTTTTTCTTGTTCTCTTAGTGGTCGTCTGCTTTTTCAGCACACCGGGAGTTGCGAAAGAAGGATCTACGGTGATTTCTTTCCAAAATGCTCCCGGTGCTAACGCACCCGGCGTATTGGTGCAAAATGCGCTCGAATATGCAAAAGATCAATATGATATAGACATTCTTGTAAATACTGGATTGTTGCACGAACAGGTGGCGCCATGGAACGATACCGCTCTGCCGGCGAACAAGTGGGCGGCACGAGTATTCAAATCATTTGACAAAATCGTTTACTACAACAGTCAGGGGAGCATAGAGAGCATCACCGTCATCGGCTTGAAAGGCGGTACCGGCACCGGTGTTCGAAACCATATCACCGCCTCCGACACACGGGTCCAGACCGCTGCTATCGGCGGAGCCGAAAAACCTCTCCCTGCACGTGATGTCACGTTTTTCAGCCCAACTGATACTCGCCCAAAAGAAATGGAAGAAATGGTCCTTGAGAAGACGACCGGCGACCAACAGCCACCCGAGGGAGTCACGATTTACTACGCAGACGAACCGATGGAGAATACTGGTCCGCACAGTTAGCCGCAAACAGAGCGGTACTATTTCAAGGAAGCACGAATCATCAGACGCAAACCGACCAATTTCTTCCTCAGTGGGGTCAAAGGATTACGGACAAGGCCACCGCAACTGACAGCAGGCCAAGGGTGGCCGGTCTGTCAGCGGTGGTCTGCCGATAATCGGCCATGAGCCAGCGACCGGAGGCTATGTGCTCTCTGTGCACCGTTGGATGGACACTTCACGCTTAACGAAAGTGCGTTTAAAAACCGGATGAGCCTTTAAAAAACGTTATCCTTCAACGAAAGATGTTGATGCAAATGCCTTGTTGAGGACGATCTCCAGCAATTGCTCCTATTTTCTGATCGGTCGGAGCAATTGCGTTTTGCCCTCTTGTGGGACAATCACCTGATAGTCTCTGTTCGTCTCGATGACCTGACCCTGTCCCGGCTGTTCATCATCGAGCGACGACGACCCGACCGGACGCCCGATGACCTGTTCGCTGGTGGTGACAGGCTCCGGCATCTGAACCGGTGGCGGTACCGTTACCTCCCGTGCTTGTGAGATATCGAGCATTTCATCTCTGCCGTCGATATTGAGGATGACCTTGCCCCTCATGATCTGCTTCACCGCCGCCTGCTGAATGAAATCCCCTTTCTGATAAAGATCCTGTCGGCCACTTTTTTCATCATAGATGACAGCGCGCCGATCTTCCTCAACGCCCGTTGTCACCGTGCCCATCAGGACAACATCAAGCGAGGACAGTTCCATCCCTTCAAGCGGGTCCTGCTGCCGAGAAGCAGGAGCATCACCGACTCGCGAGCCGAACAGGTTGCGGCTGGTGATTACCGAAATATCAGGATCAATCGGGATTTGTTCTGCTTCGATGGCGGGGAGGCCGGCTGGTGCCTGGTCTTGAGCTGTTGGCTGCTCTGGCGCCGGCTGTTCGGTGACCTGGTACTCTTGCGGTCGCACGGAGGTTTCGAGAAGATAGTAAAATCCCTCCACCGCCCCAATGCACAGCAGGGTGATGATCAGCAACGTGCTGAACGGGATGATAAAGGAAGTTTTTGTTGCGCCTGTTTTGTTCATATTTCTAAAGCTGCGAGAAACAAGTCACACCTGACCCCAGGTGACGATTGTGACGACGACATCGAGCAGGTCCGGTTGTTGGCTGCTGTGCTGGATGGCGATTCGTTTGGTGACGACAACATTTTCCACCGACTCTACCCGGGTCATGAAATCTACCAATCTTGCCAATGTTACCATATCGATTTTCATCTCGACGGCGGACTCCTGGAAGCCGTCGTCGAATTCCTTGGTCGACGGCTTCATCGAAGTTACCCGGTCCCTGATGCCGGCCTCGGAAGCCTTGGTTTCGAGGTAGCTGAACAGGCTGAACGTGACGGGGCGCTGCTCGATCTGCCGGGTAATGCCGCCCTGGCGAACCTTGAGCTCCCGATAGTCCTGCTGCAACAGGGCCATATCCAGGACTTCCTGTTTCTTTCTGGCAAGCGAACTCTCCAGCGCCGACCGGGCGCCGAGATAGGGCACGATAATGCCCTGGATGATGATAAAGCCGGCAACGAACACAATGCCGACCAGCAGGAACCATTTCTCCCTTTTTTCCATGCGGTTAAAACCGCTCTTCAGGCGGAGACGGGACAGCTGGGTGCGAATCGAGCCGATCATCATAACACGTTGAGATCAAGTTTGAGTTCGAAGCGAACGAGCTGCTCTTTTTGCGACATATTGGCCGAACCGATACTGACCTCCGAATAAAGCGGCGATTGTTCCAGCGCCTGCTTCATCACGTCGACAGTATTAAAGGTGTCGGTCAGGCCGCGGATCCTGATGGTTTTGCGGTCATAGACGAAACGCTCGAACGAGACCTTCAGCGACGGCTCGATCCGCCCGGAGATATCGGCAAGCAGCTTGACGATGCTCACCGAGGGGTCATGCCCGGTGCCGATGGTAGCCGTTTCCCTCAGCTCATTGACCTTGACCTGCAACTCCTTGAGGGGATCGGGGCCGGGGCGGGCGCCGGGCAGCGTCGCCTCGTAAAGTGAGGCGATAAGTTTGGTCTGCTCTGCCAGCTCCTGCTTTTTGATCTGATAGGCAAATGCCTGGTAGAAAACGACCACGCAGAGCAGCGCCGCAACCGCCAACGCCCCAAGCTTGAGCGACCGTGACAACCCGCCGCTCTGCCGGGCAAACTCGCCGGTTCTCAGGTTGAGCCGCTCCCGGTCTTTCGGCAGGCAACAGGCGAGCGCCAGGGCCCGATCGAGGGCACCCTGCGGCCATGGACCTGCCAGTTTGTTCTGATTTGCGATCTCAACAAAGGGCAGCCAGGCCGGTTCGAACAAGTCGGCGTGCAGTTCCTGGGCGAGCACGTAGCGTAGTTGCAGCTGAGCCGGTGTCGAACCGGTCAGACCGATCGACGGTTCGCGTCGCTGCTCCTCGGGAACCTGCAGGGCGAGCAGGGTGTTGGCGATGTCGATGGCGAGACGTTTGCCAGAGGCTGAAAAAGCGGGGTCAGGATCGGCGGCTGGCCCCAGGACCCGAACGGCACGGATGGTGCGTTTTTGCAGCAGGATCAGCAAAGAGCGATGGGAGGTGAGGTGGAGCAGGACACCGTCATCCGGGGCGGTCTGTTGTT
>CAZUJZ010000079.1:0-2411 GCA_964620665.1 uncultured Desulfofustis sp.
CGATACAATTTCTGCATGATAGGTCATGCCGGCACAGCCGCCGGATTGCACGACAATACGGACAAGACCTTCTCCGCCGCCGCGACCAAGAAGCTGTGCCCGTGCTGTATCGCTGATTGTGATCATCGTTTCTGCCTCCACGTGTCGATCGTCCCCTGTCAGTCCCTAGATGATAGTAATTCCTATCTGTAATATAAGGACCATGGCGGAAAAAGCAAAGCGGGGTCAGGCTTGTCAAACGAGTTCTTTCCGGTTACATAATGAGTATCCACACGTATTATAGATGACGGAGGAAGATACGATGCGAGATCGATTGGCTGAATTACGGGAAGAATGGTACAGCGAGCCTGACGCTCTGCCGGAAAGTGAAGATGAAATCGTTGATGACGAGTTGCTGGCCTTGGAAGTTCTGTTTCGATCACGCGGGGTAACCGTTGCCGGTGCCGGTAGTGTCAATGTCTCAGATGAAGATGCGGACGATACTGCTCGGGAGGAAAACGCTTCAACCTGAAGTGTTGTCTTAATACGCTGAGGAGAACAAACAAAAACCGGGAGCAGCCGTTGCGGCTACTCCCGGTTTTGTCGTGTGGGGGGGTGGGGATGTGGAGTGGAATCAGATACAGGTGATATTCATGGATCGGCGATGGATGATCCAGCAACAGGTGCTTCCAGACGGCGTACAATCACTGACTGCTGATGAACTACCCACTCCACATCCCCGGGGGGGCTTATCGCATATCGGTTGAGCGTTGTCGACCGACATGCAGGTGATCGGCAGCAGATTTTCCTGAGTTGAATCGAGGTGGTCTCTGCCGAGCATATTCATTAATTGGGGTTCCTCTTAATCGACGGAGAGATAACCGTGTTGATCGGTGAGTATTTCCAGTTCTCCGTTTACTTCCACATAGGTTCGTTTCTGTTGGTCCATGTAGACCTTCGCCAATTTTCGCCCTGTCAGCGCGCCACGGTTGCAGACGATGAAGCCTCGTTCGATCTGCCGCATCTCATTTCGTTGGCTTCGTTGGCTTCTCATGTCAGATGCCTCGTTCAGTGAAATGATTTCGTTGGCTGTCCCTTGAAGGATGCATGACGTGTGCCAATGCGGGCTATCTTTTTGCTTTTTTCATAAAAATGTCAGCGTGTGCGATTATCGCACTGAATATTCGTTGATATTTTTTTCTCGGGAGTGAGGTGTTCAGGGCTGCTGTTCACCATGGTGACACCGCAGCATGGAAAAACGAATAAAAATCGACAACGAAGTAGACAAATTCGAGAGTGATCATTGTGCCGCTTTTTTACTTTGTCAGGTTTATTCAGGGCATGCCAAAAATCTGTACGCTCGTCGTGTCATAGCGGTGGGTCGATTGCGGCTCTTGCATAGAAAGGTGTTGGAACGATTTGACAAATTGTCATCCTGCCGCTAAGATGAGATGATTCTGGAAGGTATGCCGGGGTGTCTCCGAAACGTACGAACGACCCTCTGATAACCCAAAAAACGAAAACTAAGTTTACGATTATGGCTAAGCCGACCACTTCAGTTACGCAGGAGCAACTCGTCAAGCTGCGTAACCGCCTTGCCCAGGTTACCAGTTCCTGGACATTCGACGATTATCGGACCTTCATCACATTCTATTCCCGCATTCTCCCGGACTTCATGCAGGCGGAACGCTGCACCATTTTCATCATGCAGCGGGGCAGCAACCGGATTTGTTCAATGTTCGGCACCGGCCTGGAGGAAGAACAGATTGAACCACCGTTGGAGGGCAGCATTGTTGGTCAGGTGATCAGGAGTGGCCGTGGCATCGTCGAAAATAATCTGGCGGAGCATCGCGGTTTCCACTCCAGCAGTGATGAGCAGACCGGTTTTGTCAGCCGGAACGTCGTGTGTTGCCCGATCAGAAGTGTCACCGGCGAGAGTGTGACCGGAGCAATCCAGCTGCTCAACAAAAAGGACGGCCGTGATTTTACCGTCGACGATCTACACAAACTTGATGAAATTTCACACTTTCTCTCCATTTCCATTGAGTCGGTGATGCTCAACCAGGAAATTCTGACCATCGCCTCTCGCTTTGGTAAAGAGGTCGAACGGCTCGAGCAGGCGACCATCCATGGCACCAAGATCATCGCCGAGAGTCAGGCCATGATCGATGTTCTCAACCTGGTTCGTATTATCAGTAAAACGCCGGTAAATGTCTTGATTCTCGGGGAAAACGGTACCGGAAAAGAACTTGTCGCCCGGATGATCCACGCCCTCGGCGATCGGGCCGACAAACCGTTCGTGCCGGTAAACTGTGCCTGTATCCCGGAGAACCTGGTGGAGAGTGAATTTTTCGGGCATGAAAAAGGCGCGTTTACCGGTGCCGAACAGCCCCGTCGCGGTTTTTTCGAAGAGGCCAGCGGCGGGACCATGT
>CAZUJZ010000079.1:2421-14073 GCA_964620665.1 uncultured Desulfofustis sp.
TCTCGATGAAATCGGAGAAATGCCGCTGATCATCCAGCCGAAGTTTCTGCGGGTCATCCAGGAAGGCGAGGGGCATCGGCTCGGTAGCAACAAGGTGGTATCCTACGATCTGCGCCTGATCAGCGCGTCAAACCGTGACCTGGCTGCGGAGATCAAAAAAGAACGGTTCCGGGAAGATTTGTTTTTCCGGTTGTTCTCCGTGGAGATCGTTATTCCGCCGCTGCGGGAGCGAAAAGAGGACATTTTGCCGCTGGCCCAGCATTTTCTCAGTGCTACCAATGAGCGTTTTTCGAAACAGGTGTCCGGATTTTCTCCGGAGGTGATTGATCTCTTCGAGCGGTTTTCCTGGCCCGGCAATGTCAGGCAGCTGCTCAAAGAGGTGGAGCGGCTGGTGGCCCTGACCGATAACGGCCAGATCATTCAGCCGGATCGCTGCTCGCGCGATCTGCTTCATTTTTTCAACAGCAACAAAAAGCGGCGGCGCGAGACCGATTTCAACGATCTTGCCATCCCGGCTCAGGCCAGGCGATTGGAAGTCGGACTGATCAAACAGGCCCTGGAACGGTCCAACGGCAATAAAACCCAGGCTGCGGCACTGCTCGATATCACCAGGCAGGGCTTGCTGAAAAAGATCAAACGCTACCACCTCTAATTGCAGGTCAAATCGACAAGGAGGAGATAATGGCTACCGTATTGATCGTTTATGCAAGTGATTATGGCAGCACTGGAAAAAATGGCTCAGGCTGCGGTGGTCGGCGTTGAATCGGTTGACGGGGTTTCCGAAGATGTTCTCGAGGTAACTCGACGCCATGCCGCCCACGTTGCCAACGTGGCGCTGGCACTGGCTGACAAGAAATTCTTCGGGTGAAGTCGTTGCAGCATCCGGTGTCGGGGCGATTAACCCGCGGTATCGGGTGCTGACCACCGTGCCGGGCTTATGCCCAGAGCGTGATGGCCGGGTAGGTGGAAACGGCGTAGACAATATCCGTTCGGGTGATGATGCCGATGATCGCGTCGGCGGCATTGGTCACCGGGATGCAGTTGAGTTCGCACTCGTACATCACCTGGGCAACGCGCCTGATGTCTGAAACCGGATCGGCAGAGATCAGCGGTCGCGAGATGAGTGGGGCGATCGACCCGCCTTCGGGCGAGTGCACAGTCTCTTTATCGACCAGCAATACCTTGAGCAGGCTTTCCCTGGTGATCAGGCCGACCGGCTTGTTTTCTTCGTTAAGAACCGGGAGCTGCTTGATTCCTTTGGTTGTCAGCATTTCGTAACAATCAGAAACCGATATGTCTTCCCCGGTCGTAAAAACCGGCCGTTTCATGATCTGATAGGCGTGATAGATCGCTTCTTCACGCCGTGACTGGATCATATTTTTATAGGCGTTGACCGCTTCGGCGGTCAACGGCGACTGCTGTCCGGTGTCGCCTTGTTGATCCTGATCATCTGAGAGAAGCGGCTTGACCCGCTTGACCGGGGTGATTCCCTCCACCCGATAGACCTCCTCGAGTGTGCTGCGAAAACTGTAGCCTTGATCGTTGTAGACGGCGAACATAATCAACCCGCAGATAGATTAAGTGCAACAGGGGGCGCCTGTGATGCGATAGTGCCGTGCCCGCTCGTTCAGATTGTTCCGGAATATTTCCTCTTACCTGAGCATAAGTATAAACATTTCTCGGAAAAGAAAAGCGGTAGGTGTCAGAAAATTGTCAGAGGCGACGACTATGGTAGGTGCATTCCATCTCTTCGGCCGATGAGAACGTGGAATATCACTGTTTTTCGTTATAAGAACTTAGCCAACAGGAGGAAGTCAGATGAAAATGCATCGCGTGGTCATGTCCATACTCTGTTTATTGGTGTTGCTTGTTTCCCTGGCCGGTCCGGCCTTAACTGAAGTCGCCGGGACAAAGACGGCCGCCGCAGCGGCCCAGGTTGCCGGTGAGACGGTTGATATCAACCGGGCCGATCTCGATCAGTTGGCGACGCTGCCGGGAATCGGCGAAAAGATCGCCGAGCGGATCAATGCCTATCGTGAGGAGAATGGTCCGTTTAAATCCGTCGACGATCTGCTTAACGTTAAGGGCATCGGCCCGAAGATGCTCGAAAAGATCAGGCCCCTGATCACCGTTTCCTGATGTCTGAATCGGGATGAGGTGCCCTGTCGATCAGGACCCTCGTCCCGATAGTCGTTATGACGGGGGTGAATTGCTCACGGGGATCGCCTCGATTTCGGAAAAGAGGTGCGTGCCGGTGCTGACGCAGAGACATTGGCAGGAGTCTGCCAGCTCGGTGATCCGGCCGGTCAGCCCATCGTGATCTTCGGGTGTGTTTTCCCTGCTCGGCAGGGAAAGCAGCAGGATCGGCCGATTGCCCAGCAGGACCGTGGACAAAGCGACAAGCAGCCGGCAACAGACGGTGAACCGCTCCAGTGGAGTCGACTCATCGACGGGCCGCTGCCTGCCGTCCGCAGCAATGATCTCCACGGTGAGCATCTGCTGGTGGCGTTGCACGCGTAGAGTCGGTGTCGCCCCCTGACGATCAAGCTCTCGTTGCAGCCGGTGGAGCAGCTGATTGGCAGCTGTCGCATTTGAAGCGTGCAGGGTGCGCTCGAATGTCTCAATGAGCAGAGACAGCGCCGGCGGTAGACAAGCCTGCGGGCCGGAGGATAGCCTCCGGAGCCGCCAGGACCGCAGCCGGCCGAGATCGAGAGCGGCCAGGAGCGGCAGTCGTTTCTCGACCACCGCGCGAGCCTTTGTGAAGTGGCGGGCCCTGAGAACCCGGTGCAGCAGGTCGATCAGTCGGTCACGCTCGTCAGTGGCCGCTCCGGTTGTTGCGGCTTCGAGGCAGGCCGCCAGTTCGGTCATGAGCTCCCCTTTGATGCGATCGGTAGGCGCCAGCGTTTCGGTTAATCGGCGCAACTGCCCAGCGCTGCCGGGATCCAGGCCCCCTGTGGTGAGCAGGGCGTCGACCTCAGCCGCTATTTCGCTCCATCTGGTCGATGAGGCCAATTCTATAAAATTGATCCAGCGGGAATAGTCGAGGCGGCGCCCCACCTCGATCAGATCCGTTTCGTAGAGAACGGGACTGATCTTGGCGAGTTCCTGCACCAGATCGGGATTACTATTGAAGACCCCGATGGCGATGGTTCGTTTGTGCGGAACAATCCGCCGCGTGCGTCCCTGCCGGCTGATCTGCCGCGGCAGATCACCAAAGGGCTCGACTTCCCGGCACTGATACGGGGGGTTGATCGTTGCCAGGGCATCGACCAGAGCCCTCTGTTGTGCCGTGTTCTGCGCCTCAAGCAGGTTCAGTCCGGCAGCGACTTCGACCCATTCCGTCTGGGGGATCTCCCCCAGGCCTCGCAATCTGAGCTTGACCAAAATCATGGTATCGAAAGCGGGGTCAAGACTGACCCCGCGTATCCTCCGTTGTCTTTACTCAACGATAAGCCTACCGGTGGACAATTCAATGATTCCTTGAGGTGCCGGTGAATATCTAGTAAAAAAGCAGGACGTGTCGCCGGTGGTGGACCGGAGCAGAAAAGCAGTTGATTTTGCTGAGAGAAGATGATGCCATGGGGGCTATAGAGAAAGTTTCGGTACACGGTGGTCATAGCGGCCAGTTTTGCAATCACGCTGCCGATACGCTGGAGGCAATAGTCAAGACCTATATTGCCCAAGGGTTCGCATGGGTCGGCATCACCGAGCATGCACCCGGAATCAGTGAGGAGTTGCTTTACACCGATCAGCGAGAGGCCGGCCTGACTCCGCAGCTGCTCTATGAGCGTTTTGGTCGTTATATGGCCGAATGTCGCCGGCTGCAGGCCCTCTATGCTTCGCAGGTCTGCCTCTACGCGGCGATGGAGATAGAAACCTACAGCGGTTATCAACGGTTTGTGCCGACATTGATCGATGCCTTCGCGCCCGATTATATCGTCGGCTCCGTTCATTTCGTCGATGATGTCAATTTCGATTATTCCCCGGAATTGTATCACCGGGCAGCGGTCAAAGCCGGTGGCGTGGATCGCTTGTATCTGCGCTATTTTGACCAGCAATACGAGATGATCTCGCTGCTGCGGCCGGCGGTGGTCGGCCATTTCGACTTGATCAGGATCTTTGATCAGGATTATCGCCGGCGTCTCGAGCAAGCTGAAATAAAAGCGAAAGTTCGAAGGAACCTGGAATTGATCAGGGACCTTGATCTGATTCTCGATTTTAATCTACGGGCACTGGCCAAGGGGGCGGATGAACCGTATCTGTCCGATTCGATTCTGCGCCTGGTGCACGATTACGGGATTGCCGTAGTACCGGGAGACGATTCACACGGCGTTGCCGATGTCGGCAATTATTTTGCCGACGGTGTCGCGCGATTGCAGCGACACGGTTTCTCGACCAGGTGGCGGAGACCGGTTGACTGTGGAGAACCTCTGTGAGATGACCTCGAATCGCGGCCGGCCGGCGGCAGGATGCTTTTGATGGCAACGGAGCCGGAGATGGTTACCGTTTCCTGAACGGAAACGAATTTTTTGAAAAAAAAGACCGATCTTCATCCGATCAAGCAGAGCAAAACGGGGACGATTGTTACCATGACGACCAAGATGGACCTGTATTGTGATTATGTCTGCCCATGGTGCTATTTTATGACCGGGCGCATCGATCGACTGCTCAAGGAGTTCGATGTCTCCATCACCTGGCGCGTCTTCCCGCTGCATCCCGATACGCCGGAAGACGGACGTGATCTCGACGAGATCTATCAGCGCTATCCTTATCCGAAAGCCGATTTGATCGAGCATTTGCGTCGCAACGCGAAGGCATTGGATATGCCGTATTGTGAACGCTCTAAGACATTTAACAGCAGATTCGCCCAGGAACTCGGCCTCTGGGCCGAGTCCAAAGGGGCCGGAGATCGCTTTCACGACGAGGCCTTCAAGGCCTATTTCGTTAACCACGAGAATCTGGCGCAACAGGATGTCTTGCTGTCGATTGTCCAGCGCTGCGGACTCGATGTCGAAGAGGCCCGTACAGTGCTGGCCGAGCGGAGTTTTGCCGAAGCGGTTGACCGGGACTGGGAGCGGGCTGATGCGTTGGGCATAACCGCCGTGCCGACCTTTGTTATCGGTGAGAAAAAACTGGTCGGTGCCCAGGAATACCGGTCGCTGTCGACATTTGTCACCGAATGCGGGGTCGCCCGTCGCTGATCAGCGCAACGGGTTATTTCTTCTTTTTTTCAGCACGCCGGCGACGGGCTGCGAGCATTCTGCTCCTGAGCCGAGCATTGTTCTCTGCCACCGTTTGATCTCCTTGATACCACGGCGGGATATCGTCGTAGTCGGGGATGCCGTCGTCGATCAGGTAGCGTGAGCCGGGATGCTTCGGGAACCCGGCGGGGATTGCCCCGGCGCAGATGACCAAGAGTCCGTTGTGCCCGGCTTTCAGTGCCCGTTTTGTTGCCGGAGCGACGCGAACGATGTCACCCCGGCAGAGCGGTAACCGCTCATTGTCGAGCACTATTTCCCCGTAACCGTCAATGACGACATAGACTTCTTCTTGTTCCCGGTGGTGATGGGTGAAGGTATAGCCCTGATCGGCCGGTAGCTTGATCAGTCCGAGGGCCACTCCCTGCAACCCCAACTGACGGCGTGGATTGGTCAGCCACGGGAGTGCGTCAAAGTCGAAGTGATGCTTGGTATAACCGTCGGCCACGGGTCCGCTCCTGTCGCCGGTTCGGCAGGACTGCTGGCCGGCATCTTCAGGACGTCTCTAAAAATTGAAAACCTTCGCTTCAACGGCCATGTCGATCAGATGCGGTCCGCCGTCCAGTGCCATATTGGCATGAAATGTTGCTTCGTCGAGGTTACGGTTTTTTGCGCACGGTGTACAAACCCCGACCTGCACCTCGTGCTTGACCAGGTACGGTAAATAATCGTCAACGCAGTCGCCGGTGTCCGTTCTTTGGCTGCCATCGCGCGTTTTTATCGCCCAGTCGACGCCGTTGTCGATGAAAAACAGATCGACGTGATGCCCTTTACCGTGGGCGATTGTGGCGAATTGGAAACATCTGGTCGCCTTTTCAAAGTCGTTGTCCCGCAGGATAAACAGAAAATTGGCCATGGGCGGTCTTCCTCTGCTGATGGTTTTTGTCTGAACATAGGTTCTCCGGGCTGATCGGTCCAGCCGGAGGCCGCATTGTGGGAACCCGGTATGTCGGAGAGTAAAAGCTGGAGAGCGAACCGACCAGTTTTTCCGGCCGCTACGAGAGCACCGTGTCCCGAATTTTTTCCCAGACCGCCGCAACGCCGGCGACAAAACCTTTGGTGTAATCGTCGAAGTTGAATGCGGTCCCGTGCTGTTCGGCAAGACGGTTGGCTGATGCGTCAATTTCCAGCCACAGGTCGTTGTCCAGTTTGACCAGGGTTTCTTGCAGTGTCCGGTAGGTTGCGGGGACGGTTTTTCGCACCAGGTGCATATCGCTCAGGGCGATAAACGGCTGATAGTCGATGCGTTCTTTGTGAATAAAGGCCCGGGCATCTTCTTGCCCGAGTTTCATTGAGGTGGTGGTTTCTTCCATGTCGTAGCCTCCTGGAAAACTGCGTAGGTGTTTACCAAATAGACCGTCAGAAGAGAGGACTGTCAAGGGGGAGCTGCGGAGAAAATGAACGTTGGGCCGGGTGGCAAACGTCAGAGAAAAGCCGGGGGCGACGCCTGATAACGACGTCGCCCCCGGGAACTGCTGAAAACGGGCTACTATTGCTGAACGACGTTGGTTGCCGCCAGACCCTTCGGGCCGTCGACGACATCAAAGGTCACGCTGGCGCCTTCGTCGAGTGACTTGAAGCCATTGGACGTGATACCGCTGTGATGGACGAATACGTCGGCGCCGTCCTGCTGAGCGATGAAGCCAAAACCTTTTGCGTCGTTAAACCATTTTACTGTGCCTTTTGCCATGAGTACTGCTCCTTCGAATGTGGCCCCGTCAGTGCGGGGACCGTTTTGATAAATCGGATCGATGATCGATCCGGGGTGACTAACGTTGGTGCTGCGTTGTGCGATCGTGTCGCGGTTGTTTGTCCGGTGCTGTCTAGACACCGAAATCAAACGCCAGTGAGCGGTTGCGCTGTGATGACCGTTTGCCGCGCTGCGGGCGTTTGTTCCGGTCGACTTTTGGCTTGCGTTGTTCCGCTTCCTGAGGCTGGTTGCCGGTCCGTGCTGCCGCCTGGCTGGTATGGCTGTGATCTCTATAGACCAGTTTGTTGCCGAGTATCCGTTCCAGTGCTGATGCCAGGCGACCGTTGTCCTCGGCGATGAAGCTGAGTGCTTCGCCATGCCGCTTCGCCCGCCCGGTTCGTCCGGTTCGGTGGGTATATGTTTCGGTCGTCTCGGGCATATCGAAGTTGATGATATGAGAAATATCCGAGACATCGATGCCCCGTGCGGCGATATCGGTGGCCACCAGGATGGTGTACGTGCCGTTCTTGAAACCGTTCAAGGCTTCCTGGCGTTTCTGCTGTGACAGGTTGCCCTGCAGCGAGGTGGCATTGTGTCCGGCCTTGACGAGCTGCTGGGCCAGGCTCTTGGCCTTGTGTTTCGTTCGGGTGAACACGATGGCGGTCGAGACGGTGCCGTGCTGGAGAATGTCTCTGAGCAGGACGATTTTGTTGTGTTGCGCAACGCGCAGAAAGACGTGGTCAATGGTGTCGATGGTCTTGTCGTGGTCGACCTGCACCGTTACCGGATCGGTCAGTAAGCCTTCCACCAGAGTACGGATTTCCGATGGCATGGTGGCCGAGAAGACCAGATTCTGCCGCTGTTTCGGCAGCAGCTTGACGATCCGCCGGATATCCGGCAGAAAACCCTTGTCAAACATGTGGTCGGCCTCGTCGAGGACCAGGGTCTGCACTTTGGAAAAATTAATGACCCCGTCCTGGGCGAGATCGAGCAGGCGGCCGGGGCAGGCGACGATGATCTCGGCGCCGCTTCTGATCCTGGCGATCTGTGCCGGTTTACCGACACCGCCGTAGACGACGGCGCTGCGCAGTTTGGTGCGAGAGGCCAACTTGGTAATATAATCGTGGGTCTGTTCGGCCAGTTCTCTGGTCGGCGAAATGATCAGGGCGCGCAGGCAACCGCGCTGGCCGCTGAGCAGGCGCTGCAGGATCGGCAGCACGAAAGCGGCAGTTTTGCCGGTTCCGGTCTGGGCCAGGCCGAGCAAATCTCGTCCGTCCAGAACCGGGCCGATAGCCTGCTGCTGGATTGGGGTCGGAGACAGATAGCCGCAGCTATCCAGATTGGCCTGGAGCTGCTGTTGAAACGAAAATTCGGTAAAGCTCATGAATACTCCTTGTAGATGATGGGGATCTTGAAAAATGAGGAATTTCGTTCAAGGTTCCCTGATGCATAAGTCCGGAATCATTGCCGGGACGAAGTGCCCCGGAGTTCCGGCAGGCGGCCCGGAGGCCGTCATTGATTGTCTATGGTAGATGGAAAATTGTTATTTGCTGTCGACGGGAGGATGGTCCCGGAGAAAGACGTAGGGTTGTTATTGTGATATTTGGCAGCTGTTTCGATGTGACAGGATCGAGCACGGCAAGCGAGAGAGGGAGCGATTGCCTGTGGGATAACTATCTGGTTGTTTTTGTGTGGTGATCGGTCATCGTGTTGAGGGGCGACGGCAGGACAACTGCACCATCGCTTCCAGACGCATTAACGCCGTCCCCGTGTTTTCTTCTTCGGTTTTGCTTCGTTGCAGACCAGTTGACGGTTTTTATATGTTCGTTTGTTCAGGTCTTCCATGGCTTGTTGACCGCCGGATCGGGAAGACATCTCGACAAAGGCGAACCCTTTTGAACGCCCGGAGAACTGATCCAGGATCAGATTCATGTCGACGACTTCTCCGTGAGCGCTAAAGAGCTCACGCAGTTCCGTTTCGTTTATATCATAGGGCAGATTGCCGATAAAGAGCTTCATCCCGCCTCTCCAAGGGGCTGTGATCAGCATGTATCTCTATCGGCAACAGGAAAAGGAGCGCTACAAGATAGATGGTAACAGACGCTATGCGTGATCCGTTCGTTGAATACCTTTCCAATCCAGACAACAATAAACCCTTTTCTCAGGAATACAAGAAAAAAGTGTCGCACCCCGTTGATTGCAAACGGGTACGCGGATGTTGAAAAACGGCTCGCGCCCCGATGCGGGTGATAAAGACCGCACCGGGACGCAACGGGATCGCCGGCGAAAAGATCGCTACCAGCGCTCGGTGCCGACGAGTTCACTGACGTCGGTACATTGTGCTTTTTCTTCTTCGGTCAACTCTTCCTTGGACCGGAGCTTGCCTTTCAGATCGTCGGCGTAACAGGCGTACTCTTTACCGTTTTTGTCCCTGACCCAGACGAGTGATGCGTATCCACCTTTCATGACGTTCTCCTTATGATATGCGTTGGGTTGCGTGGTTGCATGATTACCAGCGCTCGGTGCCGACGAGTTCACTGACGTCGGTACATTGTGCTTTTTCTTCTTCGGTCAACTCTTCCTTGGACCGGAGCTTGCCTTTCAGATCGTCGGCGTAACAGGCGTACTCTTTACCGTTTTTGTCCCTGACCCAGACGAGTGATGCGTATCCACCTTTCATGACGTTCTCCTTGTGATATGTGTTGGGTTGTGTGATTACCAGCGTTCGGTGCCGACCAGTTCATTGACGTCCAGGCATCGTGCCTGTTCTTCGCTGCTCAAAGACCGTTTGACATGGGGCTCTTCGTTGATATCATCGAGATAGCAGGCGTACTCTTTGCCATCTTTGTCTTTGATCCAAACAATCGATTCATATCCGCCTTTCATGACTTCCTCTGTCCTTTTGTTGCTGTTGATTCAAAAGTAAGTCGTGATTCCCTTGTTACAATGGCTTGAAAAAGGTAGTATAATGATAGTAATTGCTACTATAAAATGTATCCTCCGGTCGACATGCCGGTTACGGCTTTTTTAAACGAAGCGGTTGGAGAGAGGGAGAGAGATGAGCATGGCAGCGCTGAATGTCCATCAGGTGGCGCTTGATTCGATTTCGGCGCACGTGGCGATTCTTGATCATACCGGCCTGATCCTTGAGACGAACCGTGCCTGGAGAGATTTCGGCAGGGATAACGGCATCGAAATCGAAGCATCTTGTATTGGTCTGAACTATCTGGACACCTGTGACCGGGCGAGCCGCGAGCCCTACGATGAGCCTGCCGTTATTGCCGCCGGGATCAGGCAGGTCGTCAAGGGGGAGATCGAGGAGTTTTTCATTAACTATCCCTGTCATTCACCGGAAGAGCAACGCTGGTTTGCGCTCCGGGTGGTGCGGTTTCGCGAGCCGGGCGCCCACAAGGTGATCATGTCGCACGAGAACATCACCCCCCTGATGAACATTCAGCGGGAATTGGCGAAACGGGAGCACGACCTCAGGGAGCAAACGGAAAGGCTGACGGAGAGCAATATTGCCCTTAAAGTCCTGCTCGATCATCGGCAAAAGGACCGACTGCAACTCGAGGACAATATGCTGGCCAACGTCAGGACCTTGATCCTGCCGTATGTCCAGGAACTCATGGAACGACCATTGGCGAAACGGGAACGGACCGTGGTCGAGATCATCGAGCAGCGGCTCGGCGAAGTTACCGCACCGTTTTTGAATCGGCTGACCTCCCTGCACCATCAGTTGACGCCCCAGGAGATCAAGGTGGCGACGATGGTCCGGGAAGGACGCAGCAGCGCCGAGATCGCCGATGTGCTTCTGGTTTCAACGGCGGCCGTCGATTTTCATCGCAAACAGATCAGGAAGAAACTCGGGATGACAGGTACCGGTAGAAACTTGCGCTCATATCTGTTATCTCTGCAGACGAAAGGTAATGAAGCGTGATATAACGGACATACAAGGAGAAGTGTCATGACCGACAAGAAAGTGAGTCTTCTGGTTCTGTCCACCTGTCTGCAATGCAAAGCGTTGATGGAATTATTGAAAAATTACCAGATTGCCTATGACGTTACCCACGTTGATCTGATGCCCAAGGATGAGCGGGAAGAATTGTTCAAGAAGATGGCTCCGTATAACGAAAAAAAGGCCTTTCCGGTGATTTTCATCGGTGACAAGGCCATCATCGGTTTCCAGAGACAGCTGATTATGGAAGAACTCGGGGTGAGCTCATGAATGCCGAACAACTCTACGACCAACTGAAAGCAGTCAACGAGCCAAAGGGCTACTTTTTCAATCGTGACCGGGAGCAGACGTTGTTTCTGCTCGAGGGACTGCTGACCAACCGCGAGCGATACGGTTATATGTGCTGCCCCTGCCGCCTGGCCAAAGAAGACCGGCAGGCCGACCGGGATATCATCTGCCCCTGCGACTATCGTGAACCCGATGTCCGGGAATACGGCAGCTGCTATTGCGGTCTCTACGTGTCGGCGGCCTGGAACGAGGGGACAATCGAGCATGTCTTCGTGCCGGAGCGACGGCCGGCCGAACTCTGCTGAAAAGCTGTAGTGACGTTTTTTGCTTCGCTGTGATCTCTGTCATGGCGGTATAGAAAAACAGTTCCCCGGGCTGGCCGGTCCTGCCGGAGGCTGCATCGCGAAGGCCCGGCGGGCCGGAGAATCAGGCCCGAAAGCTTCTCGCCAGGCCATGGA
>CAZUJZ010000080.1:0-13994 GCA_964620665.1 uncultured Desulfofustis sp.
GTCAAATAGCGACACAGTTAGTGTCCCGATACCATCCACCTGAAATAATATATAACCCCCATGACGGGACGTCACAACGAAGCATGAAACTTTGCAGTTTCATATAAAAAATGCCGCCGGCGATGGTTGGCCGGTCGCTGTGAGCGAAACCACCATCGGACATGCCATATCGTGATTATTCTCAACGCGCTGTTCCCCATTTTTTCGCTGCTCTTTCTCGGTGGTCTGCTGCGTCGCCTGGAACTGACCGATCATCACTTCCTGAACACGGCCGACCGGTTGGTCTATTATATTTTCTTCCCGCTCATGCTGTTCTGGAAGATCGGCAGCGCGCCGATGGGAGCCGGCAGCCAGTGGTTGTTCATCGGGATCACCCTGCTCGCGGTGTTCGCGATGTTTCTGGTCAGCGTGCTGATCATCAAGCTTTTACCGGTGGCCCCTTTCCAGGCCGGTTCATTTTCCCAGAGCTGCTATCGGTTCAACACCTATATCGGGGTTGCAGTGGTCCTGAACAGCCTCGGGGCGGAGGGCATCGCCTACTTCGGTGTGTTGATCGCCATCGTCATCCCGCTGATCAACGTCTGTGCCGTCGCACTGCTGATCTGGTATTCCGGCGTGGAGGCCAACGGGCATGAAAAAGCCCGTATCGTGACCCGGGCTCTTCTGGCCAACCCGTTGATTGTCGGTTGTGTGCTGGGCATAGTCTATGCCCGACTGATTGGCGAATTTCCTGAATTCATCAATAATTCACTGCAATTGATGTCGATGGTGACGCTGCCGTTGGCCCTGATATCGATCGGCGGTGGATTGTCTTTCAAAGGGGTGTATCGTCATCTGCCGCTGTCTCTGCTGGCCGCTGTCTGCAAGCTCGGCTTGTTGCCGCTGCTCGGTTTCCTGCTGTATCGGCTCTTCCAGGTGGACGGTGTGATGTTTCAGACAGGCATGATTTTTTTCTGTCTGCCGACGTCGACCGCTATCTATGTCCTGTCCTCCCAACTCAATAGCGACACCGAACTGGCCTCGGCGGCCATCGTCGTCTCGACGCTGCTGTCGTTTGCAGCGCTGTCGGTAGCCTTGCTGCTGTAGCGCGGTTTTCTTTTCAGGAACTGCAGGAAAGCATCGAGCAGCCCGGGCGGTTACGGGCCCATTCAGGGCGCCGCCGGGCAAAACTCTCTTTGCCCGGTTGTTCATCGTACGGACGCCGCAATACCTCGAGCAGTTCCTCGATCAGGGAGGGATCTCCCTGTTCGGCCCGATCAATGGCCAATTGGGCGAGGTAGTTGCGAAAAACGAATTTCGGGTTGACCCGGTTCATCGCCCGGCGCCGCTGCCGGTCGTCTTCACCCGTTGTGCAGAGCCGGGTCCGATAGGCCGCCAGCCAGCCGTTGAGAGCCGATCGGCCGGTCTCGGGAACGGCCGTGGTCTGATACCGTGCCTCGGTGAAAAAATCGAGGAAATCGATCGGAACTGCCGGGTCTGCCGGCAGATCGGCGAGCCGGCGAAAAAAGATGGTCATATCGAGATGCTGCGCCGCCAGCAATTCAAGGATGCGCTGCATCAGGTCGTCGTCACCATCTTCCCGGCCGGTCAGGCCGAGTTTGTCAGCGAGCGCCTGGCGCCAGCCGTGCTGGAACGTTTTTTGATAGACGTCCAGTGCCGCCTGCAGCGGTTCCGGTGCCTCGATCAGCGGATAGATGGCGTTGGCCAGCTGCACCAGGTTCCACAAGACGACCTGGGGTTGGTTGCGGTAACAATAGCGCCGCCCCTGGGCATCGGTGGTGTTCGGCGTCCAGGTCGGATCGTAGTCTTCCAGCCACCCGTACGGGCCGTAGTCGATGGTCAGCCCGAGGATCGACATATTGTCGGTGTTGAGCACCCCGTGCACGAAGCCGACTCGCATCCAGTGAACGACCAGCTCGGCGGTCCGCCGGCAGATCTCGGTGAACCAGGCCAGGTAGCCGTCGCGTCCCGGTGTGGCGGAGAGCTCGGCAAAGTCGGTGGCCAGAGAGTAGTCCACCAGTTGTTTGAGCAGCTCGATCTCGCCGGCGGCGGCGTGTATTTCAAAATTGCCGAAACGGAGAAAGGACGGGGCCAATCGGCAGATCACCGCGCCCGGCTCATGACGCGGATGGCCGTCATAAAACATATCGCGCAGGACCTGCTCGCCGGTGACCACCAGGCTCAGTGCCCGGGTCGTCGGGATGCCGAGGTGATGCATCGCCTCGCTGCAGATATATTCGCGCAGCGACGAACGAAGCACCGCCAGTCCGTCTGCTCTCCGGGAGTAAGGCGTCGGGCCGGCACCCTTGAGTTGAAGCATCCAGCGCTGCCCGCGCCGGTTGACAATCTCGCCGAGATTGATTGCCCTGCCGTCGCCGAGCTGGCCGGCCCAGGAGCCGAACTGATGTCCGCCGTAGCGCATTGCGAACGGCTGCATGGTGGGCAGCAGCTGATTGCCGGCCAGGATTTCGCGAAAAGACGACGTCCGGCACTGGTCTTCGGAAAGATCGAGCAGCGCTGCCGCCTCCGCAGAATAGCTGAGCATGTCGGGATGGGCGACCGGTGTCGGGTCGACGAAGGAATAGCAGGCATTGCGCACCTCCCGGCGATGATTACGCTGCTCGGGGTCGGCCGGCAGGCTGCTGACGAAATGGTTGTCAAAGCTTAGAATTTCGAGGGGGTCGGCGGTAACGGCTGGTGGCATGGCGGGAACTCTATGAGAAAGATTATTAAAAGTCTTTCTTTCTCAATAAGCATGTCACTCGGCCGTGGCAAGCCGGGGAGGCTTCCGAGTGGCTGATTCAGCCGGATCGGCCCGTCACGCTGCAGCGAGATCCGTGTCCGATCAGCTCAGAAGCTCAGTTGGATACTGCCCCGGACGCTCACGCTGACCCGGGACTCGCCGGCAGCGACCTCGGGCGCGGCGGCACGGGAGAGGGCCATTTCCATGCCAAAGTCACGTTGCAGCGGGGCTGCTCCGTCTTCATCGATCGACAGGTTCACCAGGCGAAAGTCGTTGGCGCCAAGGGCCGAAGAGACCAGCCGGGCTTTTTCGGAAAAGGCGGACAATGCCTCGGTTATCAGGCGGTCGTGGGCCTCTTTGCGACGTTCGGGACTGATCTCGAACTGCATGGTCGACACGTTGAGCAGTTTCTGGAGGGAGCCGACCAGCGCGGTCAACGCTTCGATATCCTGGCTCTTCAGACTGATCTGCTGACTGACCGACCAGCCGACGATGGCGCGGTTCTGGTGACGGGGGGTGGTTTGGTAATTCATCGTCTGGTAGGCGATGTCGTCGACCTCGCCGATGAGCGCGGCGGCCCGGATCATTGTTTCGTTGACTGCCTCGGCCGCTTCCGCTGCGGTGTTGGCCTCGGCCAGAGCGGTCATGGTGACCGCCAGCAGGTCGTTGTCCACGGTGCTGGCGGCCTGGGCCTGGAGCGTGACCAGGTGGTAATTGAGATCGTCTTCCGCGGCCGTCGCCGGGCCCCACCAGAGGCTGCACAGGAGCAGTGTCGTCAGGATCTTTTTCATCGCGGTCAGGAGTCCGTTTACATTTTTTTCGGATTTGGGTAGTCATGATAACCGAGAATCTCAAAATAGCTGAGTCGGTGCCGGCGGACAAGTTTTTTCTGCCTGGCGCTGACACGTAATTATTATCATTATAACAAGGAGTTGATTATGGCCATCAGATTGCCGGTGAGCAATGGAAGTGAATATGAGGTGCATCCCCAGAAAATCATCTGCCTGGGACTGAACTATCGGGACCATATCAAGGAGAGCGCGCAGGCCGAGGCCCTTCGCTTCAAGGACGAGGTGCCGGCGGAGCCGATCCTTTTTGCCAAGACCCCCAATACCTTGATCGGTCCCGACCAACCGATCATCCTGCCGGCCTTTCTCGATACCTATGGCTTTCGCACCTGCCGGACCGATTACGAGGCCGAGCTGGCGTTGATCATCGGCAAGCGCGGCAAGGATATCCCCGAGTCCGCGGTTGGTGAGCATATTTTCGGCTATACCTGTTTCAACGACGTGAGTCAGCGCAATTTTCAGAAGCATGAAAAGGCCGGCTGGTTTCGCGGCAAATCGCTCGATACCTTCGGACCGATCGGACCACGGATCGTACGTGCCGAGGATATCGGCGATCCGCAGAATCTCGCCATCTCCTGCCGGCTCAACGGAGTCGTGGTGCAGGAGTCCAATACCCGGGAGATGATTTTTCCGATTCCGGCCATCGTGGCCTTTATTTCGCGCAACTTTACCCTGGAGGCGGGAGACATCGTCGTCACCGGCACGCCGAGCGGCGTCGGCCCGATCACACCCGGCGACGTGGTCGAGGTGGAAATCGACGGAATCGGCATGCTGCGCAATCCGGTGCAAGCCGGTCGCTGAGACGATCGATCCCCATTCCGATGAGGGTTTGCTGAGCCCCGGATGGTGATCGAGTGCGGTCTTTCTTGAAAGCGATTCTCAAATTTTGTACATTTGTCCAAAATGGGGTCGGGGCCGAGATCAACGCGGCCGGCCGTGGCGGGCCGGCGAGCGAGTACGACCGTTACAACTAACACCCTAGGGTATTGCCATGAACTATCCCGTCTGGTATCTGCCGGAGATTGGCGGAGGGCTGCTCATCGCGTTGATTGCGATACTCCATGTCTTCGTCTCGCACTTTGCCGTGGGCGGTGGCCTGTATCTGATCTATGCCGAAAAAAAAGGTCTTCGCGAGCACAGTGACGGCATCCTGGCCTTTACCAAGCGGCATGCCCGGTTTTTTCTGCTGCTGACCCTGGTCTTCGGTTCAATTACCGGGGTCGGGATCTGGTTCATCATTGGCCTGGTCAATCCGGCCGCCACCTCGCTGCTCATTCATATCTTCGTTTTCGGCTGGGCCGCCGAATGGGTCTTGTTTCTCGTCGAGATCACCGCCGCCTTTGTCTATTTTTATATGTTCGGCAAGATGAATCCGGCCACCCATCTCAAGGTCGGCTGGGTCTATTTTATCAGTGCCTGGTTGTCACTCTTCCTGATCAACGGCATCATCGGCTTCATGCTGACCCCCGGCTCGTGGCTGGAAAACGGCAATTTCTGGAGCGGCTTTTTCAATCCCAGTTTCTGGCCGTCGCTTGGTTTGCGAACCTTTGTCGCTCTGATGCTTGCCGGTGTCTATGGCTACCTGACCGCGTCATTTTGCCGGCAGCGCGAGATTCGCCTGGCGATGACCCGGTTTTCCGGAACGTGGGCGCTGGGTGCCCTGATTGCCGCGATTCCGTTTGCCTGGTGGTATGTGGTTATCCTGCCCGAACCAGCGCAGGGCCTGGTTTTCGGCACGTCGCCGACCATTGCCGCCGCGGTGCAGTGGGGCACGATCGGAACCGCCGCCCTGCTCGTTATCACGCTGGTTACCGGAATTTTCAAGCCCGCCTTGAACCTGCGACCGGTCGCCGTGCTGGCGATGGTCTGCGCCCTGATCTCCATGGGGTCGTTCGAATGGATCAGGGAGGCGGCCCGGCGACCGTATGCGATCAACGAAGTCATCTATTCGAACATGATCAAAAAAGAAGATCTTGGACGCATCGTCGACCAGGGGTACCTGCAGACGGCCGTCTGGATCGAGGAGCGACAGTTGACCGATCAGCGGCGGTCGGCGGTCGGCGAGGAGCTGTTTATCCAGCAATGCTATGCCTGCCATACCGCCGGCGGCTGGAACAACGACCTGAAAGCGCAGACGGCGCGGATGAGCTATGCGGCGATGAGTTCCTATATCAAGCGGATCCACGAGGTTCGTTATTTTATGCCGCCGTTTGCCGGCACCGATGCAGAGGCGGACGCGCTGGCTGCCTACCTGGTCGGCAGCTGGCATGGCAAGGATGTCGCCCCTGCTGCGACGGGAGGTGCGGGCGAAGAGCTATTCGACGCCCACTGCGCTGCCTGCCATGCGCCCGAGGATTTGACGGGAAGCCTGGGCGAGCTGGCGGTCGTGGACATTGTCGATCTGCTTGGTCGGCTTGACGATATTTCGGCGGAGATGGAACCGTTCAGCGGCAGTGATGGCGAGGCGGCCGAACTGGCGGCTTTTCTGCGCTCCCCCTCCGGCACCGATGGAGCGGCTGCGCCTGTCGGACCCGATGGCGAGGCACTGTTCGAAGAGCAGTGCAGCGTTTGCCATGCGCCCGAGGATCTGACGGGAAGCTTGGGCGAGCTGCCGGTCGCCGACATTGTCGATCTGCTCGGTCGGCTCGACGAGATCTCGGCGGAGATGGAGCCGTTCAGCGGCAGTGATGCCGAGGCGGCCGAATTGGCCGCCTTCCTCGGGACTCCCTCCGGTGGTGCCGGCGCCGCCGTACCTGCCAGGCCCGATGGCGAGATGCTGTTTAGTGATAATTGCGCCGTCTGCCATGCCCCGGAGGACCTGGGGGCTGTGCTGGTATCCTGGGAGCGGGGGGCAGTGCGCGCGGCACTGGACAATCTCGAAGCGATATCCGAGGAGATGCCGCCTTATGAAGGCACCGCCGAAGAAAAAGATGCCCTGACCGATTACCTGCTCGAACGTGGGAGGAACCAGTGATGGCTACCCTGTATGTCCCCGTCGCCGACACCATCCCGGTCGCCTGGGGGTGGTTCCATTTCTTTTTGTTGCTCACCTTCCCGCTGCATCTGCTGGCGATGAATGCGATGCTCGGCGGTCTTGCCGTCGGAGTCGGACAGCAGTTCATCGGTGGCGCCGTGCGTGATCGGCTGGCCCACCGGCTGGCAATTGCTCTGCCACTGGTCATCGCTTTTGCCGTCAACTTCGGGGTTGCCCCATTGCTGTTTCTGCAGGTGCTCTATGGCCAGTTCATGTATACCAGCTCGATTTTGATGGGATTGTTCTGGATCGCCGTCGTACCGCTGCTCATCATCGCCTATTATGGTGCATACCTTTATGATTTCAAGTTTTCCCGGCTCGGCGGGGCGGGCAAGTGGATCGGCCTGGTGGTATTGCTCTTGCTGCTGGTTATCGCCTATTTTTTCGTCAATAATATGTTGTTGATGTCGCTGCCCGAGGCGTTTGCCGGTTATTTTCAGCACCGTGCCGGGACGATGCTCGCTTCCGGAGAGCAGGTCTTTCTGCCCCGTTACCTGCACATGGTGGTTGGAGCCCTGGCCGTCGGCGGCCTTTTCGTGGCACTGGTCGGACAGTTTCGTGCGGATCAGGATGGTGAACTGGCAGCACATGCGCGGACCGTCGGGATGAAGGTCTTTTTTCGCCTGACGCTGGTCAATATCTGTCTGGGCATCTGGTACCTGCTCTCCCAGGAGCGGGACACGATGTTGCTGTTTATGGGAGGCAATGTCGGGGCGACAGCCGTTTTCTCGTTCGCCCTGGTGCTGATCGTCGCCATTCTCGTTGCCGCGTACCGGCAGCGATTGGCAGTAACGGTCGGTGGGGTGGTGTTGCTCGTTTATCTGATGAGTTTCATGCGGGCCTGGTTGCGCAGTGACTATCTGGCCGGAGTCTTTCGTCTCGATCAGTTGGAGGTTGCTGCCCAGTATTCACCGCTGGTCTTCTTCCTGGTCACCCTGCTCGGCGGGCTCATCGTCATTGGCTGGCTCTTGAAAAAGACCGCTGGGGCGCTGGTTGAAAGCGGTACCAGCCGATGACGGGGGGTGCGCCATGAGACTGTCGAGGCAACGGCTGCCGCGTTTCTTGGGGGGCAGATGCCGCTTTGGCTGGCGGTCTTCGTTGTGTGTCTTGCCGCTGTTGCTCTGTGCGTCCTGCCTCTTTACGCCGCCGCCTTTTTCCGAGCAGCAGTGGCGACAGCAGGTAGCCCGGCAGGACCCGGCGGATCTGTACGCGGCGCACGAAAAAGACGGTCGCTTTTTTAATCCCTGGATGCCTGAAGAGCAGCGCGGGCTGCTCACCGTGCTCAGGTGGCGGCTGACCCGAGCGGCGACCTATAGCGCAGCGGAAGAAACCTATCTGCCCCGGCTGATTCCCGATCTGGCGCAACGGCTGGCGCAGCTGCCGGCCGGGCGCGATATCCTCGTCTGGATCGGTCACGGCACATTTCTGTTGCGTCTTGACGGCAGTTGGTGGTTGACCGATCCGATGCTGTCCCAGCGCGCGCTGCTCCCCAAGCGGGTGACCGACCCCGCGTTGCGAAAAGAGGACCTGGCCATCCTTGACGGACCGCTCAATGTCATCATTTCCCACAATCACTACGATCACCTGGACAGCGACACGATCGAGATGCTGCCGGCCCACGCCCGGTTTTTCGTGCCGCTCGGGGTGCGGGACATGATCGAATCCTGGCATGATGGCGAGGTGACCGAGCTTGATTGGTGGCAACGCCGGCCTGTCGATGGTGGTGAGTTAGTCTGCCTGCCGGCCCAGCACTGGTCGCTGCGGCTGGGAGTTGGCCGCAATACTTCGCTCTGGGCCAGTTTTTTGATCCGCTCGGGCAAGACGGTCGTCTATTTCGGCGGTGACAGCGGTTACTTTGTCGGTTACCGGGAAATCGGCAGGGTATTTGAGGATATCGATTACGCATTGCTGCCGACCACCGCCTATCACCCCCGCTGGTTCATGCATTATCCTCATCTCAATGGTGAGGAAGCCGTGCAGGCCTTTGCCGATCTGGGGGCGCGAACCTTTGTGCCGACGCAATGGGGGACTTTTCGGCTCGGCGACGAGCCGGCAGGCTATCCACGCCTCGATCTGGACCGCATCATCGAGGCGCGCGGCTTGCCGGAAGAGCGTTATCTGCGCCCGGAGCTCGGCGAGATCGTCTTTCTGGACAGTGAACCGTGAATCGGAGCTTCCCTGTGCAAGCGTATCTGTCAACCGCCCGGCGATCACCGGAGATCGGCAAAAACAGGGATCGGTCTCTGTCACCGGACCTCGTCACATGGCCGGGTAAAAATGACTTGACAGGCCGGCTTGGCTCTTTATATCACGGTGCTGATAATTGTTGTTTTGATGAAAACCTGGGCGATCGGACACATCGATTGCCTGAAGAGAGGTTGGTGCGATGAAAACGCTCCCCGTTGTTTTTCTGTTTGTTTTTCTCACGGGTTGTGCTTCCTTCAGCGAGAAGCATTCACGAACACTCCTGCTGGACCGCAGTACCGGGGAGATCCAGGAATGCACTGTCGATGCCTGGCGAACGGACAGTTCCTATGAAACATACCAGGAGTGTATCCGCTCGTTTGAACAGCAGGGGTACACGATCTGGAATCAATATTGACGGTCCGTCACCAACCGTGAGAAAAGCCTGTCTCTGTTCCCTGGTGCATGAATCTTTTTTCTTTCTCTTTCCCGTCGTGATAGAGTTGTCCCATGATCTTTTTTCGGCGGCGGCATCGCTTCAATCGAGGCTTCACTCTTCTGGAAGTTCTCATCGTTATTGCCATTATCGGCACACTGGCGGCTATTGCCATTCCCAATTTTATTTCCTATCGTGAACGGGCTCGCTATGCCCAGGCGATACAGACGCTGCGCACGATCAGCACCGTTTTGGAATCCTGGGCGATAGATTACGGAGATCACCCGGATTCACTGGCGGATGCGGGACTGGGCGGCCTGCGGGACCCATGGGGAAATCCGTATCAATATCTGGACATAGACCTGGATCCGGGTCTGGCGCCGCAAGACAAGACGAAGGTGGGGGATATGCGCAAAGACCACTCACTGGTCCCGGTCAACTCCGATTACGACCTGTACAGCATGGGGCCGGATGGCAAAAGCAAGAAACCGTTTACCGCCAAAGACAGTAGGGACGATATCGTCAGGGCTAACAACGGCGGTTTTTTCGGCAAGGTCTCCGACTATTGAGCATTACGATGACGATGAAAAACTTTCTCGGGAAAAGCAAACTATCACGCAAATTCGTGGTGCTCTTTATGGTCTGTGCTTTTCTGCCTACCTTTGCGCTGCTCTTCGTTTCCTACGAACGGGTCAGCGGCCAACTGGTCGACCAGAATGTCAAGAAACTGATCAGGGAAACGAAAACCTACGGGTTGTCGCTCTATGAACGACTCGTCAGGATCAGTGACCAACTGGCCTTTTTTGCCCGTTTGATCGAAATGGAAGGGGTGGACAAGGTGTTGGAGATGCAGGACAGTTTCCCGGAAATCGCCGAACTTTTCGATGGCATCGCTTTGCTGATGCCCACCGGAGAGCGGCTGGTCATCATCGATGGTGACGGGTTTCCGATTGATGAGAAGATGGTCTCGGAGATGTCGGCACGCTCGAACAAGCCGGCAATTTACGCCGCCCACGGTGAAGCCCTTCCTGTGCCGATCTTCCTGTCGTTGCCGGTGACCATGGGCCAGACTCAGCGGGGCTATCTGGTAGCCAAGGTGAATATCGCCTATCTGTGGGGGATCGGATCGGTACCGTTGTTGCCGACGGCGACCGAACTGGCGGTTTTCGATGACTCCGGTACCGCGTTGGTGGGAACCTATGCGGCTCCCGGTCCGAGTCTTGCCGAATTTCCCTCGGAAAGCCAGGAAAATCAGCGGCAATTCGAGTATCGCCATGATGGCCAGCGCTATTATGCCGGACGCTGGAATCTGTTTCTCGAATCGAGATTCGGCGCCGGGTCCTGGACCGTTGTCCTGAGCCAGTCCGAGGAGTATCTGCTGGCGACGTTGAAGGATTTCAAACGAAATCTGTTTCTTGCCATTCTCCTTGGGTTATGGCTGATCCTCTTTGTCTCCCTGTTATTGATTCGCAAGGGATTTGCCCCGCTTGGTGAGTTGCAGAAGCGTACCCGGCAGATCGCCGCCAAGGATTTCACCAGCGAGATATCCCTGACCAGCGGTGACGAATTTGAGGAGTTGGCCCAGTCATTCAATGTCATGTCGCGACAGCTCGGCAAACAATTCGCGGCCCTGGAAACCATCGATAAAATCGACCGGGCGATTCTCAGCTCGATCACCCTGCCAGATATCATTGAGGCCGCTTTGCCCATGCTCAAGCAGTTCTTTGCCTGCGAAACGGTAGTGCTCGGCCTGGTGGTCGGCCGTTCGGAACACTATCTGAAAAGCCACATCCTCTCGGAGGAGATGTCGGAACCCACGGTGGAACATGTGACCGTTTCCGAAGGCCGTAAAGGCGTCCTTTTTCAAGGCCCGGAGCCTTTCATCTGGCCGCGTGGGCTGGCCGGTATCGAGCGGATTTCTGTGCTTGAACGATACGAGAAGGGAACGATCATCTCGGTGGCATTGTTCAAGGATAGCCAGGCCAAAGGCATTATTATTCTCGGCCATCGTCAGCCGAAGGTCTATGATGAAGGGGAGATGAGACAGCTTCGTCAATTGGCCGATCAGTTGTCGATCGCCCTGTCCAATTCCGAATTGGTGGAAAACCTGGAAAAACTGGCTACGGGAACCATCGAGGCGTTGGCGCGAACGGTTGACGCCAAATCAAAATGGACGGCCGGTCATTCCGAACGGGTATCGATGCTGGCGGGCATGATCGCCGGCAAGCTCGGCCTGAGCGAGGCAGAAGTGCTGAGACTGAATCGTGGCGGCCTGTTGCATGACATCGGCAAGATCGGCGTTGGCAAGGCGATCCTTGACAAGCCGTCGCGTTTGACCGATGCCGAGTACAAAGAAATCATGACTCACCCGGAAATCGGTGTCAAGATCCTCGAGCCGATCGAGGCCTACCAGGATATCCTGCCGATGGTCCTCCAGCACCATGAGCGCTTCGATGGTTCCGGCTACCCTCTGAAGCTTGTCGGCACGAAGATCGACCTGTCCGCACGGATCCTGGCCGTTGCCGATGTGTATGACGCGTTGAGTTCGGTACGACCGTATCGACCGAGTTGGTCGCGTGCAGCGGTCCTGGAGTATATATCTGAGAATTCCGGTTCGCATTTCGATCCGGATGTCGTCACGGCATTTCGGGCGATTGTTCATTGAAGCCTGATGAGTGATGAAGAGACTTGAAACGCCCTCCACAGCGGCCGGCCGGCAACGGCGCACCAATCTGGCCATGATCGAAGGCTGGTTGTCGATTTTTGGCAACGGCGCATTGTTTGTCTTAAAGCTATGGGTCGGCCTGTTGACCGGGTCGGTGGCCCTGACTGCCGATGCCTGGCACACCCTGACCGACTCGATCAGTTCGCTGATCGTCGTGGTCAGCGCCTGGTTGAGCAGCAAACCGGCTGACGATCGGCACCCGTTCGGTCATGGCCGAGTCGATCTTGTCTGCTCGGTGGTGATCGGCGTGATGCTGGCCATGATCGGTCTGGAGTTCGCGATCAAGGCTATTGCTCAGTTGCAGTCCGGAATTTCCGTAACCTATGGATTATTTGCGATAGCGGTTACCAGCCTGTCAATCGTAGTCAAAGAGGCGCTGGCCCAGTTTGCCTTCTGGGCCGGCCGGCGAACTGCCAATCCGTTGCTCAGGGCGGATGGCTGGCATCATCGATCTGATGCGTTGTCATCCGTCGTGGTGCTGGTTGGCATTATGTTCAGCAGTTATTTCTGGTGGATGGACGGGGTGCTCGGAATTATCGTGGCAGTTATGATTTTCTACGCGTCTTATGATATTCTCCGTCACTCCGTCAATCGACTGATCGGGGAACCCCCGGACGAAAATCTATTGGCCCGTCTGGAAACGATGATCGGTGAGATGCACCCCGATGTCCATCCGCATCATTATCACCTGCACCGTTATGGCGATCACGTCGAGTTGACGTTTCACCTGACCATGTCTCCCGGATTGACTCTGCGGGAGGCCCATGATCAGGCGCATCGCATCGAACAAGAGGTGCGCGAGCGATTTGATATCGAAGCGACGATCCATATGGAACCTGAAGGAGCATGACTATGCAGCAGATCGATCTGAGAAGCGATACCGTCACCAAACCGACCCTGGCAATGCGGGAGGCCATGGCCGCGGCGGAGGTGGGTGACGATGTGTATGGCGAAGATCCGACCGTCATTCAACTCGAAGAATTGACTGCTTCGATGCTCGGTTGCCAGGCCGGTCTTTTTGCTTCAAGCGGTACCCAGACCAACCTGCTGGCGCTGCTTTCCCAATGCCAGCGCGGTGATGAATATATCGTCGGGCAGATTGCCCACACCTACAAATATGAGGGAGGCGGTGCCGCGGTTCTCGGCTCGATCCAGCCGCAACCGCTCGATTTCGAGCCAGACGGCACCCTTGACCTGGAACGGGTGGCCGCTGCCGTCAAGCCCGATGATTTTCATTTTGCCAAATCCAGGCTGCTCTGCTTGGAAAACACCCAGAACGGGCTGGCCCTGCCGCTTGATTACCTGGCTCGGGCCCGGGCCTGCGCCGAGAGTTACGGATTGAAGCTGCATCTGGACGGGGCGCGGATTTTCAACGCGGCAATCAAGTGCGATGTCGAGGTGAGCGAGATCAGTCGTCATTTCGATACGATTTCGGTATGTCTCTCGAAAGGGCTTGGCGCGCCGGTCGGCTCAGTGTTGTGCGGCGATCGGCAGACCATTGCCCGAGCTCGTCGCTGGCGCAAGATGCTCGGCGGGGGGATGCGCCAGGCGGGGATCATCGCCGCTGCCGGGATCTTCGCCCTGCAGCACCAGTACCGCCGTTTGCAGCAGGACCACGAGCATGCCCGGCTGCTGGCCGACGGGCTGCGCGGGGTCACGGGCTGCTTCGTTGAATATGATACGGCCCAGACCAATATGGTATTTCTTACCATCCCCCCGCAGGCGGTTGGCGACCTGCAGACGTTTATGGCCGACCGGGCCATTGTGCTGGCTGCCGGCCGGCGGATCCGTCTGGTAACCCACCTCGATGTGGATAGGCAGGATATTGACCGGGTGGTCTCTTCGTTTCACGATTTTTTCTCTTCCTAAGCAGGGGGCCTGAAGGGGCAGGGGGGCCGACAAACCTCGATTTCAGTCATCATGCCTGTCATTCTTGTGGATCAGGCGGGGTGGTTTGAGTGCCTGATCAGCTGGCCTCCGAGGCCGGCAGACAGGCCATCCATGGCCTGGCGAGAAGCTTTCGG
>CAZUJZ010000081.1:0-13911 GCA_964620665.1 uncultured Desulfofustis sp.
ATCGGCGAGGAGACCGCCGACTCGATTCTGCTCTATGCCGCCAACCAACCGATCTTTGTCGTCGATGCCTATACCTACCGTATCTGTTCCCGTCATCAACTGATTGATGAAGAGTGTGACTATCGAATCCTGCAAGAGCTCTTTATGGACAATCTGCCCCGCGATGCGGCTCTCTTTAACGAATATCACGCCCTGCTGGTCGTGGCGGGGAAACACTATTGCAAAAAAAGTGCGCCGCTGTGTGAGCGCTGTCCGCTCCGGGAGGTCTGACAGGTTGTTGGGGCGGGTCAAGCCCGATGGTCACCCAACAACCTGCTCAGAGAGAGGAGGGGGAGGGGGAGGTTATGCATCTCGGCAGCAGTGGTCTCATGCTTTTATCTGCAGCAGGCTGCCGAGCATTTCGTCTGTTGCCTGGATCGTCTTCAGAGATGCCTTGAACATGGTGGCATTGAGGTTCATGTCCGGCATCTCGGTTGCCAGGTCAACATTGGACAACTCGATCAATTCATGTCCGTTGTTCGTCTCTTCATACCGAGCATGACCGGGAGAGGTCACTTTTTCCGCCACACTGCGCACCCCACCTGATGCCGTGTCGGCCTGTAATACCCGGGTCCGTTGAAACCCTTCAGTGTTCAGGTTGGCAATATTGTCGGCATTGGCACGAAGTTTGGTGCCGGCAGCGTACAGGCCGGACAGAGCTGATTGGAGCGGTGGAATCATGGTTGTCAGTATGCTCGGGTTGTGGCAGTCGCAGTGGGAGATGCCGGGAAAAATCAGTCCGTGCTCAATGAGTTGTAATGCAAAGAGCGTGCCTTGTCCAGGGACCCCTCTGGTCTGGCAGTCTTTTCGGCGTAATGTGCGGGAATGGGCCTTTTGGGGAGTTCATCGGGGATAGAGATCGGCGTTATTGAGTGACGATATCGTAATTGATCATTCATTTTTGTTCGTCATTCCTCCGTTCAATGGCCCGGCTTCGCTCTGCTGGTCAGAGAGAACACCAGTTCTTCAGCCTCTTCAGGGCTCCAGCCGATCTGCAGCAGTTCATGGTAATAGGCGGCAACAATTTGCCGGGCCGTGAGTGGCTGCTGCACTTTCAGATACAACTGGTAACGCAGGAGTATCAAATCTTCATCGGCGGGAAGTATGGTTCTCGTCATCTCCAGGACGTGAATTGCTTCTTCAGCACGGTTCTGGGTAATCAGGTGATGGCTCCAGGTCAGGCAAAGCGATCGCAAAATGGTGGTAAGCTCATCGCCAAACATGAGCATATGTTCGCTGGTAAAGAAATCTATCGGACGGAAGGCTGTCCACTGTGCGAGTGCTTTGGTGAAAAGATTCCCGGCCTGCCACCAATAGCCTTGTTTGGCCAGCTTCAAGCCACGCTTGGCAAACTGAAGGAAGTGGATCGCGTCGATGGAAACCCGGCTGAGGTGGACAGAGCCTTTTTCGACGCGGATATAGTTTTTTACCGGTACGGACAATTTGTGCGACAAGGTCCTGCGCAAGCGGGTCATCAGGGTATCAAATGATTTCCGCGCCTTGTCCGGAGGGCTGTCCGGCCAGAAGCTCAGTTGAACCTGTTCCTGACTGATGCGATGACCTGGGCTGGCAATGAGCAATCCGAAAAGCTCCCGTTGATGATTGGTCAGATCCTGCAGGTCGATGCGTGTTCGGTCGTCACAGGTAAGAGAAAAGGATCCGAGCATGCTGATCGAGAGCAGCGGGATCAGCTCACCGGCATTGTCTATAGTCGATGCGAGACGTCTTCGGGCCAGGCGTCTGGCCGCGACAGGTTCGATGCCCATCTGCAGCGCGTAACGCAGCAACCTGGTCATGGAAGTTGGCTCCCATCCCCAGAAACAGCTGTATCCGTGACGATTCATCGTGGACAGCCAGGAGGAGAGATAGGCTGCGATGTCCGTATGGTTGCCGGTAGCAAGAGCGACCAGGGCCTGATACGCACGGCAACAGATCGTGACACTTATTGACGGCAGGGAGGTGCTGAGCTGCTCTGCCATGTTGAGGGTTGTGGCAGCCTCGTCGTAGCGATTGAGCAGTGCCAGGGTTGCTCCGCCGATCGCCAGTTGATAGGCGGCATGGAAGACTCCGCCGGCTGTCTCCCGCTGTCGCTGGGCCGCTTTCAGGTCATCGAGAGCTGCTGTCTCGTTGCCGAGCAGCGCTTGCGTAAAAGCTCGCCACTGGAGAAATTGACCGGCCATGTGGGCATTGGCGACGGTCTGGCCGGCCTGCAGGCCGTTATCGAGTAGCTCATGGGCGACTGCGATCCGGCCATTGGTGATCATGACAATAGCCGACCACAGGGTAAGATATGGTGCTACGACGGTCTGATGGATGATGGTCCGGTCGAAGCCGGTTTCGATCAGCTCCCGGGTCCGGAGGAAGGTGTGGAGATCGCCGTGCTGCGAGAGTTCGAAGAGGTGCAGGAAGATCAGGGAGAGTCGGTTGTTTGCGCCGACCTGGGGGTGAGTGGTGAGGGCGTATGATTTCTCAATTTCCAGACGGGCCGCTCGGCGGTCGCCGCACAACAGGTCAATATATCCGCTGATAAATCGGATTGAGGCAATAAGCGAGTTGCTTTTCTGTGTTATTGCCAGCTCAAGACCGTGCCGGACATAGCGGCGGGCGGCCGTAATGTTACCGGAAAACAAGCATAGGCCGGCTGCCAGGCTGCGGGCCGCGAGCGACGCGACTTCTCCGGACAGCCGTGCGCTGTTTCTCTCGAAGAGCTCTGTGGCCCTGCTCAAGAGAGCGGCTCCATCCCGATATGCCCCGGAAATGGCGACATGATATTGGATGATTTGGGTGAGTGCCATCAACTCGCCTTCTTCATTGCCGGACTCGGCAAAACGATCCCGGCACGAAGTAAAAAGAGGCAGTGTTTGCTGTGGACTCACGTCGATGGCCAGTAATCCGGTGTAGAAGCTCAGCCAGGGATGGGAATCGAGTTTTTCCTCCGGGATGAGTTGCAGGATTCCCAAAAAGGTTTCGGCCCGACCGGTTGCCACAAGATGCGGGCCGTGACGACATAAAAGCTGCTCCATGGCTGCAAAATCGCCGCTTATCTGCATGGTCTTCAGCGCCTTGTCAAAGAGCCCTCGTTCCAGGTAAGCGGCAGCCGCGCGCTGGTAGATGCGAGAAACGGCGATCGCCCCCAGTGACTTTTTGCCGCTTATCTGGAGAAATTCCTGGAAGAGGTGATGAAAGCGGAAGCGGCGATTTTCGTCATCGAGTCGATAGATGAAAAGGTTTCGATCGGCCAGTTCCCCGAGAAGATGGGCGAGATTGTCGACGGTGGTGAGATTGTCGGCGAGGTGGGTGTCAATGTCATCGAGAAAGGAGAGAATCTGCAGGGTTTCGCGCACCGGTTCGGGGATGTGGTAGAAGATTTCTTCCTCGAAATAAGCCAGGAGAACGTTGTTTGACCCCTTGTTGAACAGGCGTGCCTTACCGGGACCGTATTTTTTCTGGCGGATGGTACCGTTTTTGCGGGCAAAGGGGTGTGCGGCAAGGATGATGCCCATGATCCAGCCGTTGGTAATGGAAAAAATATCGACTGCTTCGGTTCGGGAGATGGTGGTGCCCAGCAGTCGATCATAGAGGGTCTCGATTTCTGCCGGCGGCAGCGCTAAATCGTCAGTGTCCAGATAAACCAGATGGGGACTACTGCGCAGCGACCTGGCCCCCAGGTGAAGCGGGTGCCTGCTGGTCAGAATGAAATGGAGCAGCGGCGGTGCTGTATCGATCAGATAATCGAGCACATCTCGGCTCAGGTGCGTCTTGTCGAGCAGGTGGAGATCGTCGAATACGATAAAGGTGTCTTTCTCGAGCAGGGTATTGACGTCGTGAAGCAGGATGTTGACACACTGCTGCAGGTGCCCCGCACTGACCTGCCGGTTTTCGAAAACGGCGTTTAACCGGAGGGCGGACGATAAACGGGGAAAGATCTGCGAAAGGGCGTGCCGGAGAGCGAGCAGGAGCAGCAACGGGTCATTGTCTTCAGGGCCGATCTGGTACCAGATGGAAGGGAACGAGCTGTGCTCGAGGAACTGCTGGGCAAGCGTTGTCTTGCCTTGGCCCGCCTGCGCTTCGATGACGATGAAGAGTCGCGACGGAAGATCATCGGCAAGGTGCTTGGTAATAAGTGTATGTCTTTGAATTGATTGTGACTGTTTGATGCGAGGCGGGTAAAATTTATTTGACGGAATTGACTGGAAGAGCAGGTCGGGGGATGTGATCATGGGTCCTCGGGTTTCTTTTGCAAAAC
The DNA here is from genome assembly GCA_964620665.1 of uncultured Desulfofustis sp. Lineage (GTDB taxonomy): Bacteria > Desulfobacterota > Desulfobulbia > Desulfobulbales > Desulfocapsaceae > Desulfofustis. The sequence continues at coordinate 4,286 of CAZUJZ010000081.1, forward strand.
GTCAGACCGATTGACTTGGTGCCAAAGAAACTTCCGGCAAACCCCCCTGATGATATTTGCCTCTTTGGCCGTCAACCTGATTCTGCCCAGTAGCCGCCGAATGGATTGCATCCAGTAAATGTTACCTTTTTCGTCAAGAAAATCAACAGCTAATAATGCATCTTCTATGTGGCGATACATTCCTTCCAATTGTCTGACCGTGGCGGCGGGTGGCACAGTCGCCGGTTCCCTGGTTTGCTCAACGAGCGTATTGTAGAGTTCGTAGCAGTGAATGGCCACCGCCTGGGCCACATTCAGCGAGGCGAAAGCGGCGGTCGGGATGCAGGAGATGTATTGACAGTATTTCAGATCGTCGTTGGTCAAGCCCCGGTCTTCTGGGCCGAAGAGCAGGGCGGTACGGTTATGGGGCAGCAACGGCATGATTTCCCTGACGATGTCGCGGGGAGAGCGCTCGACCGTCCGTTTCCGGCCAAGACGGGCGGTGGTGCCGACGACCAGATGAAAAGGAGCAAGCGCCTCTTCGAGACGGACGTGCACCTCCATGGTGTCGATCAGGTGAACCGCCTTGTGCGTCGCCATCTTGGCCATATCCTCGTATCGGGGCACCGTGTCGCGGACGACGATCAATCGGGATATTCCCATATTGAAACACGAGCGGGCGGCGGCGCCGATATTTTCAGGAAACTTGGGGTGTTTCAGGACCACGGCGACCTGGTCGAGCGGTGTCGGCGATTCATGCATGGTCAAGAGATCCGTTAAGAGAAAAGGGTTGCCGGAACGTTCCGGCAACCCCTGGAATGGTGGGTGTTACGAGTGAAACTGTCGAGCAGCGATCTGGTGGCGGCTAGTCTTTCTTGCTCGAATCCTCCAGTGAAATCCGACTGATCTTTTCATATTCTTCCGCCTGTTTGTCCGGTGTTGTCGGCATGAGGCGCTTGAGGAGCGGAACCACTCCTTTTTCTGATTTTTCAAAGAGGCTTTCAGCCTCTTTCAGGGTGATCTGCCAGGCCGGGGCGAAGCCGGGAGCTTTTTCAAACATGATGTCCAGGGCCGTCTGGTAGATGAAGTATTGCCGGATCTCTTTCCTGCCCGGTTTCTGATTGAGCGACTGAACGGTGATGCGCAGGTTGTCGCGTTCTTGTTTCAGTCGTTCAAGTTCCGCTTTGCGCCGCTCGTTTTCCGCCGAATCGATCTCCAGTTTGGTGTGCAGGTGCGCCCTGAGCCGATCGACTTCTTTGGAGAGTTCTACTCGTCTGAGAAATCCGCGAATATAGATGACGATACATAATACGAGTCCGAGAGCAAGTCCTCTGGCAAAAGGATTACTCAGCAGCGACATGAACCAGCTTGTTTCTTCCATTATATTCCTCCAGGTGCGTTGGGTTCGCAGGTAGCTTGACCTGATTTATAATCGCTATTCTTTTCAATTGAATATGCGAAAAACGGTGGTAAGTCAAGCGGCAAAAGAGGAGCGACGGGGCGCCGCTTTGTCGATCCGGGACCTTGTCGGCGCCGGGTTCCCGATGCTTTTTCACCGCCGGCGAAGAGATGTGTTCTGCTTCGTCTCGTGTTCGATTTGGAAAGAGATTTGGTTGTGCCGCCCCCCCACATCTTGCAGGGTGACACGGACCAGATCTCCGATCTGCAGCGTTTTGCCGCTCGTATCCCCGACCAGCCGATGACGCTTCTGATCGAGGATGTAATAATCGTCGGTAAGAGTGGACAAAGGTACGATACCGTCGACCGAGAAGTCAAGCAGTTCGACGTAGCAGGCGGTTTCGCCGACCCCGGAAATAACGGCAGCAAACGTTTCGCCGAGGTGGCGGGCCATGAATTGTCGTTTCAGTCGATCGATCATGTCGCGTTCTGCGGCAACGGCGATTCGTTCCCGCTGCGAGAGATGCAGTGCGTCGTGAGATAACGATGGTGCCGGGCTGTTTTTGGCAGGCGCTTCCGGTGTCTTATTGCGCTTGCCGGCCATCAGTCGACAGAGCAGGCGATGAACGATCAGGTCCGGGTACCGTCTGATCGGCGACGTAAAATGCGCGTAATGCAGCGATGCCAAGCCGAAATGGCCGACGTTTTCGGCACTGTACCGGGCCTGCTGCATGGTCCTGAGCAGCAGGTTGTTGACGATATATTCGTGCGGGGTGTTGCGAACCTGTTCGATCAATTGATTATACCACTCGGCCGTTGCCGGTTTGCCGGGCAGTTTCAAGCCAAGGGTCCGGGAGAAGACGATGAAGTCTTCGATTTTCTCGGCCGACGGCAGATCGTGAATACGAAAGAGCAGCGGCTGGCCCTGTTCGACAAAGATCTGGGCAACTGCTTCGTTGGCGGCGAGCATGAACTCTTCGACGATTTGATGGGAGAAAAGCCGCTCGGTCCGGCGGATTGATTCGACGCGGCCCTTCTCGTCGAAAGTGACTGCGGCTTCGGGCAGGGAAAAGGCGATGGAGCCGCGTTCCTGCCGGGTGCGCTGCAGCAGTCGGGCGAGTTCTGCGGCGTGCTCCAGAGGTTTCTGGAACTGTTTGTACATACGCCTGATTTCGGGATCCTGCGCGGTAACGATCTGTTCGACGAGGTCGTAGGTGAATCGCTGATGACTGCGGATGATGCTACGGGTAAACGACTTGGCGCGCAGTCGGCCCTGCCGGTCGAAGTCGAGGATTGCGGTAATCGCCAGTCGGTCGGTGTCGGGAAGCAGGCTGCAGAGGTTGTTGGAGAGATTTTCCGGCAGCATCGGCACCACGGTGGACGGGAGATAGACCGAGGTACCTCGTTCGTAAGCCTCGCGGTCCAGGTCGTTGTCTACCGGGACGTAGGCGCCGACGTCGGCGATGGAGACCAGCAGTCGGTAGCCGGACCTGGTTTTCCTTATGGCGATGGCGTCATCGAAATCCTTGGCATCCGCTCCGTCGATGGTCACATGGAGGACATCCCGCAGATCTTCCCGGCTGCCTGCCGCCGGGTCTGGTGGCGGCAGGTTGGCCTGCCGCTCTGCCGCTTCGCTGAATCGATGCGGCAGTTTGTGTTTGTCGATTACCAGCCGAACCTGAACGGCAACCAGGTTGGGATTGCCGAGGATTTCGACAACCTCGCCATGCGGCGTCGTGCCGTCGGCATAGTGCAGCTCGACGATGACCGCGTCGCCGTCGACTATCGCAGCAGGCGGCGCCGTGTTCAGGGCAATGGTGAAGGGAAAGCGCTGATCGTCCGGCTGGACGATGCCGTAGCGTCCTTCGGCGGTAAAGATGCCCGCCAGCTGTCGGCTGGCCCGTCTCAGAACGGTGAGCACTTCGGCCTCGGTTTTTCCCGGACGGCGGGAGGGGCTGACGGCAATCAGGACTCGATCACCGTGCAGACCGGAATGGAGACGGGCCGGTGCAATGTAGGGATCATTGGTCCGGTCCGGGCCCATGATGTCCGGCCGGCGTGACAGCTCGGTGGCAAAGGCATGTCCGGACGGACTCATGGCAATGGTTGCCTCGGTCAGGGGATGACGGGTGCTCAAGCGGTAGCTTCTTTTTCCGCCCGGCCGCACAAGTCCCTCCCGCTCCAGCAGCGTCAAACTCTGTTCGATTTCATGCTTGCCGGAGCGCGGCAGATCGAGAGCCTTGACGATGTCGCCCACGCTCACGGCGTTTTCGAAGCGATAGAGGGTCGCCAGAATACGGTTGCGCAACCGTGTTTCTGCCACCGAAGCGGTCGACTGTCTTGGTCTTGATGTGCCTGCAAACTTGTTTTTCGACCGATGCTTTCGGTCGCTGCGATTTCTGCTCATGGCCGCCGATGGTGAAAGTGGTGCTGAAATGGATGGTACAAGCGGCGGTGTGTGGCACGCCGGTGGTCCGGCACCGTCGATCAGCTGTGATGGCTCCCCGATTTATCCTTCAGCCGAAGATCATATGAGTGAATTATAGCAGGGGAACACCCAATCATGCATGACTTTTTCCATGTTTGATAGATTTGTGATATAGCAGAAGGGATTGCCTTTTCCGTCGAGCGGCTTATTGTTAACAGTTGGCGACAGGCAATGGCCCGGCGCGAGATGGCAGATGGATTGGTGCAGATGATACAAATTCCCTTCGACCTCGACTCATACCGCGAACAAATGCGGCATTACGTCGTGGACCGCCCATATGAGCAAGTCTTTTGGGACGCCCTGGCGTTTGCCGAAAAAGCGCATTATGACCAGTGGCGACGATCCGGTGATGCCTATATCCTGCATCCGTGCTCTGTTGCCAAAATCCTTGCCGAGGAGATGGACATCACCGATCCGGAAATCCTTGCCGCCGCATTGCTGCACGATACCGTCGAAGATGTGGAAGAGGTTACCTCGGACGTGGTTGGTGAACATTTCGGCTCGTATGTCCAGGCTATCGTCGAGGGGTGTACCAAAGTCACGCATCGCTCCGGAAACCGACAGGCAGACAGCAAGCTGGTGCATCGCAAGATTTTCTCCGGAGCCGCCCTGCGTCCCGAAGTGATGCTTGTCAAGCTTGCCGATCGATTGCATAATCTGAGGACCCTGCGGGCCATGCCGAGGAATAAAAGGCAGCGGATCGCCGACGAGACGCTCGATATCTATGCCCCGCTGGCCACGGTCTTCGGCTTGTTCAACATGAAGCGGGAGATGTACAATCTGGCGTTGTCCTACAAGTTTCCGAAACAGGGCGCCAAGCTGAGTAACCATATCAAGCAGCTGGCCGATTCCGAAATTTCCCAGCATATTCTCGAACAGCTGCGCATCGCCGCCAAAGATGGCCGGCTGAAATGTGAAATATCACGGCGTATCAAAGACCTCTGGGCCTATTATGACACGGCCAACCGGATTTTGCTGCAACAGATTGAAACGCCGGTCGAAATCCTGATCATTGTTAATTCGGTGGATGATTGTTATCGGGCGCTGGGGATCGTTAACCAGACATTTCGCCCCATTCCCCGGACCATTCGGGATTTTATCGCCAACCCGAAGCCGACCGGTTACCAGGGGTTGCATGCCCGGGCCATCATCAGTGGGCAGCGTTTTCTCTTCAAGATCAGAACCAGTGATATGGCTCGCAAGGCCCAGCGGGGGTTGTTTCGTAATTGGAACTCGCGGCAGGGTAAACAGGGCAAGTTTATCCTGGAGTTGCAGGAGATGCTCGATATTATCGGTTCCGACGAAACGGTCTCCTATCGTGAACTGATCGCGGCCGGTGGTATGAAGGAAAACTACACGTATACGCCGCGCGGTGACTTGATCTGTCTACCGATCAGATCCACCGTCCTCGATTTTGCTTTCCGGGTCCATACCGAGATCGGTCTGACGTGTATCGGCGCGAAGATCAGGAATCAGCGGGTGAGTCCTGATTATATCCTGCAGGACGGGCAGATGGTAAACATTATCCGATCCCGGGAAAAAGTGGCCTTCCGGCAGGAAATGCTTCAATTGTGCCAAACACCAAAGGCCCGTGCTGAACTGGCCAAAAGTTTTCGCCAGCGTGGGCAGCGGGTTGCCCAGGAGATCGGTATGGCGACGCTGCTTCAGGAGATGAGGCGTTATGGGCTGCCGCGGGATTTGCTCGACAGTGAGGGAATGTCGCGCGTGGTTGCCTCGTTTTCGCTCAAGGATAAAGAGCGGCTCTTTCGGCAGATCGGTACCGGTCGAATCAGGCTGCCGGAGGTAATTGAGTGCATCAGGCAGGAGTTGTTCTCCGGTACCAGCTTTCTGGCCAGGCCGACCGGGGAATTCAACAAGATCAAACTCAATATGCTGGACCCGGTCTTTATCAAACTGTCATCGTGCTGCAAGCCCAATCCGGTGGACAAGGCCAACTGTGCCCTGCTGACCACCAAGGGATTGTCGGTGCACAACAAGAACTGTCCGCGTCTGCACGAGATCAAGTTTCAGCGCGAGGACGCCGTCGATATTTCATGGGAGCGGACCACGCCGATCACCAGACCGCAGAGTGTGCTGTTTCCCGGAGTGGGGCGGGAAGAAGTGCTGGCTATCGTCGCTTCGGCACCGAGCCATTTGAAAATGTACGACATTGTCGTCGCTTCTGACCAGCCCGGCGACCACCAGTCCTGGAGACTTCATTTCGAGGTTGATGAACTGCGTGATCTGCAGAAAGTCATTCGCCATTTCGATCGTTCGGGAATAACGTACGAATTTACCCTTGACTTCTAGTCCTTCGACTCCATGTCCACAATTCCGGTGCTGCCGGCAAACAAGTCCGCCTCTGGCCCGTTCAGGCGGCCCGGTGCCGCTCTCCCTCGGATTGGTTCGTGCGATAATTGCTGAGAACGTTGGACAGCATATCGGGGAGGTCGTTTTTTTGCCGGGAACTGCGGCGCAATTGTTTTAACGTCTTGTCCAGAGTGAGTACTTCTCCGAGAAAAATATGTCGTAAAATCAGAGAAATGAGCCTGGTTATGGTGGTCAGATTGGAGATTCTCGACTGCAGGTGTTGATCGCGGTCAAAGGCCGTCGACGCGAAGATCTCGACCGGGTCACCTTCCATTTCGCTGATTGAGACATACCAGGTGTTGAGTTCCCGATCGCGGGTTCGATATCTGACGGCGTCGAGCACATCAGGCAGTTCCCGTGGTGATCCGGGGAGGGTGTCGCGAGAGGTGGTTGGTCTGCCGGTACCGGTCAGCGTGTACAAGTGGTCGAGCAGCTCCGGTTTGCTGGTGAGGATGTCGACGATAGCCAGGCAATCCGCGCAGAATTCATTGCCGTCCCGTTCGACCAGGACATCAGTTTTGCCGCAGCCATCACACAGTTCTGTATCGGTCATCTTTTTCATGGGGCCAGTTATCATTCGAGGTTAAGGTTGGAATGAGGCGGTTGAGCAAGGCCTGGAACGAATCTCCGGAAATCTCGCAGGCGCCGAGCCGGACCAGGTGGTTGGTGGTCATCTGGCAGTCAATCAGCCGATAGTCGTGTGCTTGCAGAAAAGAGACCAGATGGATCAAGCAAAACTTGGAGGTGTTGGCCAGAACCGAAAACATCGATTCGCCAAAAAACACCTGCCCCAGCGCGACGCCGTAGAGGCCGCCGACCAGTTGTCCGTTTTGCCAGCATTCCACAGAATGACAATAACGGCGCTTATGGAGTTCGTAATAGGCGTTGATCATCTCTGTCGTGATCCAGGTTTCCTGGTTTTGCTCCGTGCGTATCCGGGCGCACCTGGTAATTACCTGCTCGAAGTCCTGATTGATGGTACATGTCGTTCCGGATTTTCTCAGCGAGCGGTCCAGCCGTTTTGAAACTCGCAGTGATTCCGGGAAGAGGACCAGCCTCGGAGAGGTGAACCACCAGAGAATCGGGTCGCCTTCAGAGAACCAGGGAAAGATACCCCGGCGGTATGCGGCAATCAATCTTTGTGGTGACAGATCCCCACCGACCGCCAATAAGCCATTGTTTTCAGCAAGGTCCGCGGGCGGGAAGATGATCCGATCTGTCAGCTGGAATACCGGCATAGGCGACTGTACAACAGCCGGCCGGCGAGTGTCAATCACCAATGCAAGAGCGCCTTACGGGTGGACCCCGGGAGCGGGGATCGGACGTGACATGTTCCCCCCGAACGCAGAGGAGCCGATTGCTGGCGGCACGGATAATCCATTGATCATCGGTGATAATCGCTTGCTTCACGCCCTCTTTGTGTTACATAATTGGAGCAGCAGCTAACACCTGCCGGCCTTTGAGACCAGCTGATCAGGCTGGAGAGCAGCAGCCGGAGGTACCGTTTTTCATACAAAAAAAGATGCTATGCAAGATCAATCGTCTCAATTCATCCACCAACCATTTGAAGATACTGTCGATACGTTGTTTTTTTTCGCCGGCGGCGGAAGGCGGGAGGTTGTCGATGAAATCAAAAGTGCCCTGCTCGGCGGTATCAGCCTGATTACACTGATCGGTCCGGCAGGGAGCGGCAAAACCATGGTCTGCCGAATGGTGGAAAAGGAGTTGCCGGCCGGCCTGATCTCGGTGTTTCTGCCGCGGGCGGTTGAGTCGTTCAGTGATATGGTGGACATCGTCGGCCGTGAAGTGATCGGCGATACCGCAGCCCGCGAGGGCGGGTCGACCGGCGAGATGCTGCAGACCATCGGTGATTCTCTGCGGACACGTGGTCAGCGGTTGGTGCTCGTCTTCGAAGAAGCGGAAAAGATTTATCTGGCGACGCTGGAGCGGATTAGGAAGATGCTTGATCGGGTCAATGCCGACGGCCTGCTGCTGCATCTTGTTCTATCGGGACGGCCGGCGCTTTTAGAAAGTCTCGAGCAGCTTGGCATTGTCGCCTTCCAGGAAGTCGAGGAGCGGAATCTGCTTCTCGATGATCTCGATCAGGACGCTACCCAGGCTTATCTGGATCAAAGCCTACGTATTGCCGCCGACAGTCAGGATCGTGCGGTGCCAGCCGATATCGGGGCGGGGATTTATGCGGTTTCTCTCGGCAACTTTCGTACGATCAACCAATTGGCCGCCGAATACCTGCAGTCCGAGCAGCGAGAAGAGCCGTTTCTTGTCCTGCTGGACACGATGAATGCCGCCAATTCTCGGCGCGCCGGCAGCAAGGAGCGTCGTTCCCGGGCTGCTCCCGGCATGCCGAGGGTCGATCTCGACTTTCTCGCCCTGCCGAAGATCGGTGCCAGGTGGCTATGGACCGGCGGCGCCCTGACGATTGTGGTGGTTGCTCTCTTTTTTTTACTGCTGCGTTCACCGGACGAGGGCGGCCGACAAGCCGATCAATCGAGCGTACCGGTAATCGAGTTGCGCGCGGTTGAATCGCTGACCGGTGAGCCGGCAGTGTCTCCGACGGAGCCGGAACCGGTAGAGGGAAAAAAGATGTCCGGCGAGGCCGATATTGCTACCGTCTCTTCAGGATCTGACGCGCAGCAAGCCGAGAACGGGACGGCAACGGCGCAGCAGAGAGTCCCGGCTCCGGTCGGAGAGCAGCCTGCAGTCAGTCCCTTGATGATCGAGCCGCCGGCTGGTGCTGAGGATGGTGATGAAGGTGCGGTATCCGCCGTGAAGCCGGCGGATCGCTGGCCGGATGACAGAGAGGTCGACGAAAATCGCACCGTTGTGAGTGCGGCGGCGGATGGTGATGAGTCGCCGAACGCTGTTGCCCGCCCGGGCGGGAATGACCTGGCGGCGATAACAGAGGCCGAAGTGATCGAAGAGTCGGTGTCCACGGATCCGGCGCCTATTTCCCCGGCGCCGGGAGTTGCTGCCGAGGCGGCGACGGAGCGGCCGGCTATTGCTGCAACTGAATTCAAGAAGGTTATGGCACCCGTTCAAGCCGGCGCCGACGAGCAGCGATCAAAGAGCACGGCGGCAGAGGCGCCGGCGGAGCCTGCGGTCGAGCCAGAGATTGACTCTTCCCGGCAAATAATACCGGAGGCAGAAAACGATGACCCGATCGAAGTCGCCGAGCAGGAGATCAGAAGCACGCCAACGGCAAAGAAAGCGGTGATTCAGCCGTTGCCGGTGACGATTATCGATGAGGGGAAGAAGGAGACAACGGCCTCCGCAACGGTGAAGACGGATTTGAACTCGGAGAGCATTGCCGGGCCCGTTCCTTCGCCGAATCCTGAGCCGGCCGCAAATGATCCGGTGCAGGCTGCTGATA
>CAZUJZ010000082.1:0-13836 GCA_964620665.1 uncultured Desulfofustis sp.
CACAATTTTATCCTCTGAATATCAATTATATGCCTGTGGAAAATTTTTTCGCACGCCTTGATTTTGAACGATTATCTAAGTTTTGCAAAAAGCGCTATTGTGTAAATTGTTGAGACCTGACCCCACAATGCGGCCCTGTTCGAGGAAGCAGATCTGGTCGACGCGCTCCAGGGCCTCCCGGGTGTGGGTGATCAGCAGGGCGCTTCTTCCGGTTAGGTTGGCAAAGAGCGTCTCGGTAAAGCGGCGTCGATTCTGGTTGTCAAGGCCCTCGGTGGGTTCGTCGAGAACCCAGATCGGGGCGTTTTTCAGCAACGCCCGCGCCAGAATCAGTCGTCGCGCCTCGCCGCCGGAAAGTTTCGCTCCCCCTTCCCCGGTCCAGGTTGCCAGCCCCTCCGGAAGTTTGGCGACAAAGTCGGCGAGTTGGGCCCGTTCCAGAGCGTCCCAGAGCGCCGCCTCCTCGGCCTGTGGATCGGCAATGAGCAGATTGTCGAGCAGCGTGGCGCTGAAGATGTGGCTCTTTTGCGATACCACGGTGATCAACTCCCGCAGCTGCTTTTCACTGAAACGGCGGAGGTCCTGGCCGCCGATGGTGATCATCCCCTCGTCGGGATCCCAGAAGCGGGTGAGCAGGTGGGCAAGAGTGGTTTTGCCACAGCCGCTGGGCCCGACCAGGGCGACCGTCGAGTTGGCCGGAATGACCAAGTCGACCCCTGCAACGGCTTTTTCAGCAGGCTCGCCGGGGTAGGTAAAGCTGACCCCCCTATAGCAGATCGACAGCTCTTCCGGCAGCGGAGCCGAAGTCGCGGGAAAGACAACTGCCTGGTCCGCCTCACTCACTTCGAGCAGACGCCGCGCCGCAGTACGAATCCTGCCGAGCATCTGATAGGCCAAAGGCAGGGGCAGCACCGCCTCGAAGGCGGCAAGCACGCCAAAGGTAATGAGCGCCAGCACCGGTTCGGAAAATCGTCCGCTCTGCGCCATGGGCTGGGCCGCATAAAGGGCGCCCAGTGCGGCAAGCCCGCTGAACAGGGTCGTTAAGGCGACACCTCCGCCACTGATCCAGGCCATCTTCTCCTGGAGATCGAGAAGACGATCATTTTCCGCCAACCGGTTGCGCCGATGGCGTTGCTCTGCACCGTAAACGGCGAGATCGGCAGCCCCCTGCAGGTCTTCAACCAGATTGACACGCAGGACGGCCAGCTGCTGCTGAATCTCCCCACCAACCCGACGGCCGAGGCGCTCGGTCAGCAGCGGTGTCAGCAGCCCGGCGGCAACAAAGAACAGCAGGAAAAGCACCGCCAGGGAAGGCGCCAGCCACCACAATACCCCTCCCACCACCAGGGCCACCGCCACGGCCACCATGGTCGGTGACAGCACCCTGATGAACAGGGTGTCCAAGATATCAATATCGGTAACGATCCTGCTGAGAAGATCCCCGCTGCGATGGCGGAGCAGACTCGCCGGCGCCTGGGGTTCAATGCGTTGGTAGAGCCAGACGCGCATGGTGGCGAGCAGCCGGAGCGTCGCCTCATGAGAGACCACCCGTTCGGCGTAGCGCCCGACTGTGCGCAATACGGCAAAGCCACGGACACCGGCGCTGGGGGTATGAATGTCAAAGTACTGCCGTGCCGCCAGGCTCAAACCGGCGACCGCCGTGGCGCTCAGAAACCAGCCGGCTACCGCAAGCAGGCCGGCTCCGGCAAGCAGGGTGAGGATACCGGCGGCAACCGCCCAGAACACCCAGATGCGCTGCGGCCATAACAGCTTGATAAAAGGCAGCAGTTCTTTCATGCCATCTCCCTCTCGCCCAGAGCGGCCAGGCGTGCATAGACCCCATTGATCTCGAGTAGTTGGTGGTGAGAGCCCTGCTCAACGATAGTACCGGCAGCCATTACCGCGATCCGATCCGCCAACCGGGCGGTGTCGAGCCGATGGGTCAGCATGATCACCGTTTTGCCCCGCACCAGCTGCTTGAGACCGGCCATGATCAACCGCTCGTTTTCCCGATCGAGTCCGGCGGTCGGCTCATCGAGAAGGACCAGCGATGCCTCGCGGGCAAAGGCCCGCGCCAGGGCCACTCGCCGGGCCTGTCCCCCGGAAAGCCGAATGCCCTGTTCGCCGACAGGGGTCGCAAGCCCCCGCGCCAGTTGGCCGGCAGGTTCAAGGAGCCGGGCCCGCTCGGCCGCGGCGGTGATCTGCCCCGCCGCCATGTCGGGGTTTTCCAGGGCGATATTGTCGGCAAGGCTGCCGAAAAAGAGTTGCGGCTGCTGGGGCACCCAGGCGATTTTCCGGCGCCACGCTTCAAGGTCAAGTTCGGTCAGCGACACCCCGTTGACGAGAATTTCTCCCTGCTGCACCGGGTAAAATCCCAGGAGCAGGTTGAGCAGCGTGGTTTTCCCGGCGCCGCTGGGGCCAACCAGCGCCAGCCACTCGCCGGCCGTGACATCCAGACAGAGATCGGCAAGGGCCGGAGTGCCGCGCCCATCAAAACGATGATGAACGTGGTGCAGCTGCAGGGTTATCGGCTGGCCGGCAGGAACCATTGTCGATCCTGCCCGGCGGTGATCGGTCGGCGGCTCGGCCAGCAGCGCGCTCAGCTCAACAGCTGCGCCAAGGGCCTCGGCCCGGGCATGGTAATGGGTACCGAGTTCGCGCAGCGGCAAATAGAGTTCAGGCGCCAGCAGCAACAGAAAAAGGCCGCTGCGCAGGGTGAGCTGCTGGCCGTACAGGCCGAAATCGAGAAAATGGAGATAGCTCAGGCCGAGAAAAACCGCGGTCATGGCAATCGCCACCGAGGCAAGAAATTCGAGCACCGCCGAGGAGAGAAAGGCCAGACGGAGCACGGCCATGGTACCCTTCCGATAGCCCTCCGACGAGGCGGCGATACGCGCCGATTCGTCCTGAGAGCGCTGGAACAGCTTCAGGGTGGTCAGTCCGCGCAGGGTATCGAGAAAGTGAGCGCTCATCCGCGAGAGCAATTGAAAATTCTTCTGGTTCAGCGATTCCGCGCCACGTCCGATCATAATCATCATCAACGGGAACACCGGGGCGGTGACCAGAAAGATCAGCCCCACGGCCCAACTGACACTGAAGGCGGTACCAACAATCATCCCCGGGACGATCAGGGCCAGCGTCCTTTGCGGCAGGTAATGGGCGAAATAGCCGTGCAGGGCCTCCACCCGATCCAGCACCGTGTTGGCCAGCGGCCCGCTCTGTTTCTCCTGGACCAGGGCCGGCCCACCGGCGGCAAGCCGCTCCAGGAGCTGCCGGCGGACATGACGGCGTACCAGAGTGGATGAGCGCTGTCCGCAGATCTCCCGGCCCCAGGCGGACAGCGCGCGCAGACCGATGACTGCGACAAGCAGCACAAAGAAGACCAGCAGCGATTCGCGGGCTGCGCCGTCAATCACCGCAGAGTGGATGAGATGGGCCAGCAGCCCGGCCTGGACGATGACGCCCAGCCCGCTGCCGGTGCCGAGCAGAACGGTCAGGAGCACGGGTCGACGGCAGCAGCGGCGCAGGGTTTGCAGCCAGGTACGGGCCATGGAGGTGGGGTCAGATTGCACTATTTTGAGTGTCAGCTTGCACGGCGAGCTGTCTGAAGGTTTTTTATCCCTAAAAAGGGAGCATGAAAAGACGCTGATACGCTTCGCTGGTAAATTCCCCTGATTATAAGAACATGTTTAAATAATTCACCAAAAACAGTTCTCATTAAAAAATCGGGGTTTTTTAATGGTATCATGAGCCGGCCAGGGCACCATCCCACACGTAACAAACCGGATTTGGTGATCCCTTTTCAGCCGCCAGACCGGACCATTTGCTCTTGAACCATTGCCCGGCCGTCTGTACAATGCGTCTGCGGGAGCCGACCGCTTATCCTTAACACTGAAGGCCGGCCCAAAAAAACAGCAGGACCGGCCAATCTCCGCGTTGAACGGATATTCGGTTTTTTTCAGGGCGACCTGAATTCATTGTCCTCCCGGCTACGACCTTTTTGGCAACCGCCTTCGCGATACATACCGTTCGCTGGTGCCACCTCAACGTTAACGGACACAGACCATGGCCAAGAAAGAAATCATCCACTATATAGAACATGAGGGAAACAGCGATCTGCTCTATCTCGTTGCCGTTACCTGTATCGAACGGTTGGTGAAGCTGGGAAAACCGGGGGTGATCAAGGCGATCCTGGATTCCGGAACGGCCACGCTGTGCAAGATGATAGGCAAATAGGCCGGCCGGGCACGCCATCCGCCCGGCAATGAGTGTGCAACCGGGAAATCCCCCCGACCCAGCCCCCTCGATGGAAAGACAATGACAGTAATCGGGCGAGTCCTGCTGATCTATACCGACCCGTATTATCTGGTCAAGCAGGTATACCCGTACGGCCTCGATCTCCTGGCGGCACGGCTGCGCCGGGAAGGGATCGAAACCAGGATCGAGCATGCCTCCCTGCCCGGAGCGGCGGCGCTGACCAACCTGTCGCAGGTGGTCGCCGAGTTCCGACCGGATCTGGTCGGCCTCGGCATTCGCAACCTCGACACCTGCATGGCCTGCGAGGAGTATGGCCAGCTGACCGGTGACGGCTATCGCTCGTTTTTCTTCCTGCCGCAGATCCGTGACGTTGCCGATGCGGTGCGCCAGCTGCTGCCCGGCGTACCTTTCATCTGCGGCGGCGGCGGATTCACGATAGCCCCCCGGGCGATTCTTGACTACCTGGATATCGATTACGGCATCATCGGCGAAGGCGAAGCGGCCCTGGCCGCTTTTGTGCAGCAGTGGCCCGAGCAGGACCGGCTTCAGGACATCCCGGGGCTTATCGTCCGCACCGACGACGGCTTCAGGGAAACGGTGCGGCAGCGCTTCGTCTTTCCGGATCCGGTGCCGACACAGCGCGATGCAGGATTTAACCACGCTTTTGAATCGGCCGGTCTGCCGGTTCGGGTCAAACGGGGCTGCAACCAGGCCTGCATCTTCTGTGTCGAGCCGATTATCGAAGGGCGCCATTTCATCTACCGCGACCCCGTCGAAGTGATCGGCGAATTGCAGGACTGCGCCGCTCTGGACCAGGTCCGCACAGTCTTTTTTGTCGATACGGAATTCAACGTTCCGGATCTGAGCTACGCCACGCAGCTATTGGAATACCTGCTCGCCGCCGGCCTTGAAAGGCGGTTCCGCTTCGCCTCCCAGTTCCTGCCGCGCCCGTTTACCGACGATTTTGCCGCACTGCTTGCCACAGCGGGGATGTCGGTGATCATGACCGCAACCAGTTTCGCCGACGAGGTGCTCGAGGCGGCGGGGGCTTCCTATCGCCGCAGCGATATCATCGCGGCCATCGATCTCTGTGCCCGGCACGACATCGATATCACCATCGATCTGATTTTCGGACTGCCCGGCGAGACCTGGGAAACGGTCGAACGGACCATCTCGGCGATGAACGATTATCCGGAAAACGGCCGGCGCCGCTACGAGTACACCGTCGGGGCTCGTATCTACCCGGGCACCGCGCTGGCAGAGATGGTGCAGTCGCAGCGTCGAAAAACCGATATTTACGGACGGTTGACGCCGGAGCTGCTCGAGCCGTGCTTTTTCTGCACCCCGGCAGCGCCGCTGGAGCTGAAACGTTTCGTCGACGCCCGGCTCCCCGCTCCGATGCGGTTTGCCAACGAGTTATCCGAGGCCGGCCGAGCGCGTCTGGCCGTCGCCTATCTGGCAGACCGGGGCCGTTTTGCCGAGGCGCTCCGGACATATCTGTCACTGGCGTTGCCGGACAAGGCCGCAGCCTTCGACTACTTCTTCCGGCAATCGGCCAATCACGGCCACCTTGAAACGGCGCGGCAGGCCGCCGAAGACCTCAAACAGGCCATCGGTGCGGCGCGCGATCCCGCCTTTTCCGGGCAGGTCACCGTTATCGATTACTATCTCGGCGTGCTGGAGAAAGCGAGCTCACGCTGAGAGAGCCCGCTTTTACTCCTTGATGATGTTGGCGATGACGTAGCGCGTGGCCGAGAGCTGTTTGATGGTGACGGTGACCTGGTCGCCGGCACCAATGTCCGTGGCCAGTTCCGGGTTTTCCAGCTCCAAGCTCATCTGCATCGCCGGCCAGCCCAGCTCGGGGATCGGCAGGTGATCGATTTCCACCGATTTTCCGTCGGGTGCGACGGCCAGCACCTTGGCCGTGGTGTCCACCTGTTTCATCATCTGTTGGTGGCTGTCGGCGGCGCCGTGGCTGTCGTGGGTCCCATGGCCGTGGCTTGCCGCTGTCGCGGAGCCGGCAACAAAGAGCAGCAGTGTTGCTCCGGCGATCATCGTGCCGGCTATCGTATTGAAACGTTTCATAGTTGTTTCTCCTTGATGGTTTGTTTTTTCCAGACGAAATAGATCGCCGGAATGATGACGAGGGTCAGCACCGTGGCACTGACCATGCCGCCCAGCATCGGGGCGGCGATCCGGCGCATCACCTCGGCGCCGGTCCCCTCGCTGAACATGATCGGCAGCAGGCCGACGATAACGGTCCCGACGGTCATGATCTTCGGTCGGACGCGCAGCAGCGCGCCTTCAATCAGCGCCTCGCGCAATTCGGTGATGGTCATCGTCCGGGCTCTGCGATGGGCGGCGTCCAATCGCTTCTGCAGGGCCTGGTCGAGATAGACGAGCATGACGATACCGGTTTCGGCGGCCACGCCGGCCAGCGCGATAAAACCGACCCCGGTGGCCACCGACAGGTTGTAGCCGAGCCAGTGCAGGTACCAGAAACCGCCGACCAGCGACAGCGGCAGCGTCAGCAGTATCAGCAGGGTTTCGCCGAGCCGGCGAAAGCTGAGGTAGAGCAAGACGATGATGATGGCCAGGGTCAGGGGCACGACCATCTGCAACCGCTGGCTGGCCCGCTCCAGATACTCGTATTGACCCGACCAGCTGATCGAATAGCCGGGCGGCAGTTCCACATAACGCTGCACCGCTTCCTGTGCCTGACGCACATAGCCGCCCAGGTCACGTCCCGTGATGTCGACATAGGTCCAGCCGCTGAGCCGGGCATTTTCGCTGCGGATCATCGGCGGGCCGTCGACGACCGACACCCGGGCCACCTGGCCGAGGCTCACCCAGACCCCGCTCGGCGTTGACAGCGGCAAAAGCCGCAGTTTGGCCGGCGAATCGCGCCAGTCGGCGGGATAGCGCAGATTGATCGGGTAACGCTCCGGCCCTTCGACGGTCTGGTCGATATTCATGCCGCCGATGGCGCTACGCACCACCTCGTGCACGTCGGCGATGTTCAGCCCGTAGCGAGCGGCGGCACGGCGATCGACATCGATATCGATGTAGCGTCCGCCGGTCACCCGCTCGGAGTAGGCCGACAGGGTCCCCGGCAGGTTCCGGACGGCCTGTTCCACCGCTTCGCCGATCTGCTCGATCACCGCCAGGTCCGGGCCGGCCACCTTGATGCCCACCGGGGTACGGATGCCGGTGGCCAGCATGTCGATGCGGGTCCTGATCGGCATCACCCAGGCATTGGTCACCCCGGGCAGCTTGACGATGCGATCGAGTTCCTCGATGATCCCGGCGGTGGTCATGCCGGGTCGCCACTGATCGCGGGGGTGGAGCTGAATGGTGGTCTCCAGCATGGTCAACGGCGCCGGGTCGGTGGCCGTCTCGGCCCGGCCGGCCTTGCCGAAGACCCGTTTGACCTCCGGCACCGTCAGGATGAGACGATCGGTCTGCATCAACAGTTCGGCGACTTTGCCCGGGGCGATACCCGGCAGCGTGGTCGGCATGTAGAGCAGATCGCCCTCGTCGAGTTCCGGCATGAATTCGGAGCCGATCCGGCCCAGCGGATACCAGATACTCGCCGCAGCGATCAGCGCCAGCACGATAACGGTTTTCGGAAAGCGCAGCGCACCGTTGACCAGCGGTCGATAGATCGCTATCAGGCCGCGATTGAGCGGGTTTTTCTGTTCGGGGGCGATCTTGCCCCGGATGAAATAGCCCATCAGCACCGGCACCAGGGTCACCGCCAGCCCGGCGGAAGCGGCCATCGCGTACGTCTTGGTAAAGGCCAGCGGGGTGAAGAGCCGCCCCTCCTGGGCCTCCAGCGTGAAGACCGGCAGGAAGCTGACGGTGATGATCAGCAGCGCGAAAAAGAGCGGCGGGCCCACCTCCACCGAGGCCTCGGAGATGATCTGCCAGCGGTTGGCCGGGTTCATCTCCCGCCGCTCCAGGTGCTTGTGCACGTTTTCCACCATGACGATCGACGCATCGACCATGGCACCGATGGCCAGCGCGATGCCGCCGAGCGACATGATATTGGCGTTGATCCCCTGCCGCTCCATGATGATAAACGAGATCAGCACCCCAAGCGGCAGGCTGATGGCGATCACCAGCGAGGAACGCAGGTGGAGCAGAAACAGGGCGCAGACGATCACCACGACGAGCAGCTCCTTGATCACCGTGTCCCGCAGGTTGGCCACGGCCCGTTCAATCACGCCGGATCGGTCGTAGGTTTCCACCAGCTCCACGCCGTCCGGCAGCCCGGGTCGCAATTCGTCGAGCTTGGCCTTGACCCGCTGGATCACGGCCAGCGCGTTTTCGCCGGAACGCATCACGACGATGCCGCCGGTCACCTCCCCTTTCCCGTCAAGTTCGGCGATACCGCGCCGCATCTGCGGTCCCCGGCCGATCTCGGCCACGTCGCCGAGCAGGACCGGCACGCCGTCGGCCCCCAGTTTCACCACCACCTGCCGCAGTTCGTCACCGCTCTGCAGGTACCCCTTGGCCCGGATCATGTACTCCGCTTCGGCCATCTCGATCGAAGAGCCGCCCGACTCCTGGTTGGCCCTGCCGACCGCGCGGGCGATCTGTCCGGCAGTGATACCGTAGGCCCGCATCTTTTCCGGCGAGACGACAATCTGGTATTGCCGCACCATGCCGCCGACCGTCGCCACTTCGGAGACGCCGGCCACCGCCTGCAGCTCGAATTTCAAAAACCAGTCCTGCAGCGCCCGCAACTGGCCGAGATCGTGACGACCGCTGCGATCGAGAAGGGCGTATTGATAGACCCAGCCGACCCCGGTCGCATCCGGGCCGAGCGACGGTTTGGCCCCCGCCGGCAGATCGGCCGACACCTGACTGAGATATTCGAGGACCCGCGACCGGGCCCAGTAGAGATCGGTATCCTCTTCGAAAATTACGTAGATGAAGGAATCACCGAACATCGAATAGCCGCGCACCGCCACCGCCTTGGGCACGGCCAGCAGCGCACTGGACAGCGGATAGGTCACCTGCTGCTCGACCACCTGGGGGGCCTGACCGGGATAGCTGGTCTTGATGATCACCTGCACGTCGGAGAGATCGGGAATGGCGTCCAGCGGCGTGCGCTGCAGCGCATAGACGCCCCAGACGGTGAGCAGCACGGCCCCGATCACCACCAGTACCCGGTTGGCGATCGACCAGCGGATCACCGCGCCGATCATTGCTGCTCTCCGCCCGATTGCGGCTCTACGGCAAGAATCCGGTAGGTGACCTCATCGAGCCGCTCGAGGTGGAACCGGATGGCGCTCTCCGGCGCCAGCTCGCCGACACTGACGCCTGGAGCCAGCGGCAGATCCATCGTCATCGCCGGCCAGCCGAATTCGGCGATCGGTTCGTGGGACAGCGAAATGGTCCGCTCTCTGCGACCCGGCCCGTGGTAGGTGCCGCTGCTCCAGACGGCCATGACTCCTGCCTCACCCTGCTCTTCGTGCCCTTCGTGATCATCCTCGACGAGCGGCTCCATCCGGGTAAAGCCGGCCCGCAGACTGCTTTCCGAATCGAGGAGAAACTGCGCCGAGACGACCACGGTATCGCTGTCACTCAGACCGGAGATGATTTCCACCTCGTCGCCGAACTCCGGACCGCTCTGAACCAGGGCGACCGCAAAGCGCCCGTCTTCCCGCGCCAGCACCACCCGCTGCTCATCGCCGCTGCGGATCAGCGCCTGGCGCGGGATGAGTAGCACGTCGTGGCGCGGCGGCAGCATGATGTTGGCCCGGCCGTACATATTGGGCTTGATCCGTTCGTCCGGGTTGTCGAAACGCAGCCGGGCACGGACGGTGCGAGTCTGCGGATCGAGATGTGGCTCGAGGAACTCCACGCTGCCCTGCAACGGCTCGTTCGGGTAACTGGCCAGGGTCAGGGCGGCCTGCTGGCCGATGGCCACCAGGGGCGCCTGGTGCTCGAAGAGATCGACATAGACCCAGGCACTGGAGAGATCGGCAAGGGTCAGCAGGTCGACGGCCGGGGTGATGTACATGCCGTCGCGCACCCCGATCTGCGTGACGACCCCGTCGGCCGGAGCGTAGACCGGAACCGTCTGTACCGGCCGACCGCGGGCCGTCAGCTCGTCAATGGTCGAAGCGGCAAGGCCCAACGCCGAGAGACGGTCCAGCGCCGCCTGACGGACCCCGGGCCGGCTGATGTCTGCGGCACGCACATACTCCTCCTGGGCGTTGACCAGTTGCGGGGAATACCACTCGAAGAGCAGATCACCCTGCCGGACGCGCTCGCCGAGCGACCGCACCGCCAACCGTTCGACCCACCCTTCGGCCCGGACGTGGACATGGGTGAGCAGCCGCTCGTCATAGGCGGCGACCGCAAAGGCCTCGATAACCGGGGTCACCGAAGCGGTTCTCACCGGGGCGGTGCGCACCCCGAGATTCTGCACCACTTCCGGAGCAATGCGCAGGCCGCTGCCGCCTTCGTCATCATCGTCGGCATAAATGGGGATGTAGTCCATCCCCATCTCGTCCTTCATCGGTTTGTCGGAGGTGATCCGCGGGCTGTGGGGATGCCGGTAATAGAGAATGCGCCGCTCGTCCTGGCCGGTTGCTGCGACCGCCGGCTGGTCGGCCGAGCCACCGCCGGCCGGCGACTGCAGCAGCAGCCAGCTGCCGGTCGCGCCGGCAGCGAAAGCAAGAACCAGCCACAATAACACTTTCATAAAACAGACTCCTGATAATAGAGCAGCGCGGCCTGGGTTGCAGCCAGGTCAGCCTGCACCTGCGCCTGGTTCAGCTCGTTTTCCAGTTCCAGGACGATGGCCCGCATCACGTTGAGGAAATCTTCGGTGTTGTGCTGGTAACCGGTCGCCGTCGCCTCGGCGGCCAGGCGGCTCTGCGGCATGATGGACTGACGGTAGAGCTGGAGCCGTTCGGCCAGACGGTCCAACCGTTTGAACGCACCATCCACATCGCCGACCAGGGTGCGCAGGATATTATCGCGCTCCAGCCTGGTGGCCTCGGCCTGCAGCCGACCGGCAGCCTCCCGGCGGTCCTGCCGCTGTCCGGGCGCAACCGGCAACGGCACGGTGAGCATGACGCCGAGGCGATCTTCATCCTGGTCGTTGCGCCGATAGAGCAGATCGACCATGAAGCCGGAATAGTATTGACCGGCCAGATCGGCCTGCTTTTCAGCCGCCTGCAGGCGGGAGTGGACGATCTGCACGGCGGGATGGTGCGGCAACGACGACAGCAGCTCCTCTCGAGAGGGCAACGGCGGCAACTCCGGCAACGCTTCGGGCAGCGGCCGGGACGCCGGTTGATCACCGATCAGGCGGGCCAGCTCGGCACGGGCCGTTTCCTCCCGCTCCCGGGCGGCAAGCAGCCGATCCTGCTGCATCCGTTGATCCAGTTCGAGCACGATCAGCTGTTGCTGCGACAGAGAACCCGCCGCGTATCGCTCTTCGGCAGCCGCCGCCAGTTCGGCCAGAACGGCGACGTGATGCCGGGTGATTTGCACGGCTCGCGTGCGATACCAGAGATCAAACCAGGCCAGTCGTACCTCGCGCAGCACCGCTCTGGCCGCCAACTGCGCGCGGTGCTCTTCGGCCGCCGCCAGAGAGTGCCCGATCGAGCGGCGCACCTCGAGATTGTTCCAGCGCGGTATGTCCTGACGAAGGCCGAGTGTGTATTCCTTCATCGTATAGCCGTCTTCATAACCGACAATCACCTGCGGATCGGCAAGCTGCGCGTCACTGCCGGCCTGCTCCCGATAGCGGTCGGCCTGGGCCAGGGCGGCCCGTCGCGGCAGATCACGCGTCACCGCATGCTCCTGTGCCTCCGCAAGATCGAGCACCGTCCCCGTCGCGGCCGCGGCCGGCACCACGAGCAGCGGAAAAAGCACGGCTGCGGCCAGCACCAGCGCAGAAATGGTGCCGCGACCGCCCGGTTGTCCCCACCATATCATCAACATAACGCCTTCCCGTCTCGTCCCCACCATTGAAGGACCCATCAAACAATCACCCTCATGGCCGGCAGGGCCTTATCATGCCGCTTCCGGCGGAACCGATCTGCCCGGCACGGAAGCGTGCCACGCCAGCAAATACCACATTGTGGCATTACCATAGGTTCTTCACGGTCAAAAAGCAAGCGGCAACGGCAGAGAGCAATTGGGGTGCTTAAAGGGGGAAGGATAAACAACGACGACGGGAACGGGTCGATCTCCCGCAGCTCTTCCCGGACACGGTGGTCAGGGACGCAGGGAGGACCCGAGTACGTAGAAGTAAACAACAAAGGCCTTACCGGCCACGGCGACCCATGGAGAAACAGGTGACGGGTCGGAGCGGAACCGGCGGTGCCGGTCCCGCTTGACCCATAACGGCAAATCAGGCCGCGGTAATTTCTATCTGCCGCGGGCGAGCCGCCTCAGATTTGGGCAGATGCAGGCACAATACGCCGTCTTTCATTTCGGCGTTGACCTGATCGATATCGATGGATTGGGGGACGGAAAAGGTCCGTTCGTAATCAAGCGCGCCAAATTCCTCCCATTGCGCCGCGCCGACGCTTTCGTGCCGGCGTCGCCCGGACAGGCGCAACCGGCCGTTATCGAGGTTGATCGTGACCTGCTCTTTATCAACGCCGGGAAGATCGGCATAGAGCAGGATTTCATTGTCGTTTTCATAGATATCGACCAGGGGATTGCCCACCGGTATCTCCCGGGCTTGTTGCGGCATCGATTCTTCTCTGGTGACAAGATCGGTTTTCTCAGTCATGGCACCCTCCTTCTGTTCATCATGGTTTTTCGGCTCAGCGAACACGTCCTCGTCAATGGACGGCAATCTGTTTCGGTTTGGCCGTTTCCGCTTTGGGCAGCACCAGCGTCAAGATGCCGTTTTCCAGCCGCGCCTCGATATGCTCGGCATCGACTTCGGTCGGCAAGGTAAAGCTCCTGGTGAAAGACCCGTCGGCCCGCTCCTTGCGATGGTTGGTATACCCGTCGGGATGATCCGAGGTACGTGTCCCGCTGATCTCCAGATAATTGCCCTGCACTTTGATAGTGAGCTTCTCCCGCGGGATGCCGGGAACTTCCAGCTGCATCTGCAGCGCCTCACCGTCATCGTAGAAATTGGTCCGCGGTCCATGGTCCATAGCCAACCAGGCCGGGGCCGGCCGGCGAAAACGGTCGTAATCGGAAAACATCCGTCCCATTCCTTCATCAAGCAGGTTCATTGCCCTGAACAATCGATCGATTTCATTGAATTGTGTCAACATGGCGTCCTCCTTTGTTCTGCTTCCTAACGTGTCGTTACGCCCCTCTTTATCGGGCTGCTCTGATGTTACTTGAAAGATAGTTATTGCGGTGTTACTGTCAATATAAAAATATACGCTTTAAGTTTTTTAGCATATATTACTTATAATGTTTAATGCGCCAAGTAACTTCCGTTCGCCGAAGCGATCCGCCCACCACCCATCGAGCGTGAGCAAGACAAGCGGAGACGACCGCAGGACAGGTCCACAACAGCCTGGGGAGGAGAACAATGCCGAAGAACTACTACATCATCCTGGGAATCTCCACCGACTCGTCGCAGCA
>CAZUJZ010000083.1:0-13825 GCA_964620665.1 uncultured Desulfofustis sp.
CCCACGTGTTTCTTGTTGATGACAGGATTTCCTGGCGTAAGATCGGCGGCCTGGTACTGGGGTTTACCGGCGTGCTGCTGCTTTTTTTCGATACCGTCGGGTTGAGCGCTGAAGCTCTGCAGGGAGACCTGCTGGTGTTGTCGGCGGTGGTCGTCTGGGGCAGCAATGCCGTCTATTCGAAGAGAATCATTGCCGCTTTTCAGCCGCTGCAGTTCACCGTCTATCCGATGCTCATGGCGGCGCCGTTGTTTCTGCTGTGCGGCGTGTTTGTCGATCCGGTCATGATCGAGCACTTCGATGCGACCATTGCCACCGCTCTTTTCTACCAGACCTTTATCACTGCCGCCTTCGGCATGGTTGCCTGGAATACGCTGATCAAACGGTATGGAGCCACGGCCCTGCATGCGTTCGTCTTTATCATGCCGATTTCCGGGGTCACTCTGGGGGTGTTGCTCCTCGGAGAACCGTTGACCGTGAATCTGGTTGCGGCCATTGTTTTCGTGTCGGCGGGGCTGGTTGTGATCAATCGGCGGCGTCCGCCGGTACCGTCCCGAGCCGGCCAACCCGGGGAGCTATAGTAACAAGGACCGGATGAGGAGGAGACTATAAAGTATTGTCCTGCTTGTTCCAATCGGCTAGGATTGGTGACTCGTGAGAAACACCAGCAGTCCGGTCAGCTCTATTCCGGTCTGCAGAACCTGTTTTTTGACGCCTGATGACCGAGTCGAAACAACCAGCACCGCCGCCCGGAACCATGCATCTGCCCAGAACCTTTTCCGCGATTCTTGTCTATAGCAGGCCGGTACTCGTTTTCGGCGGGATGATGTGCGCCCTGTCGATCATGTGGCAGCAGAACCCAGTGATCTATACCGTCGGAGTCAGTCTGCTGCTGCTTTCGATGACCTTCGATCTGGTGGACGGTTGGTTCGCCGCCCGCTTCCGTCCCGATGCGCCGCTGGCCCACCTGGCCGATCGCTTGCTGGACAAGTTGGTCTATTCCATTATTTTCCCGGTCATTGCGGTGGGTATGATGTGGCGTCTGCTGGTGATGACGCCGGACTACAGCAAAGGCCAGCTACTGCACGCGATGTTTGTGCTGCTGCTCTGCGTGGTCGTCCTGATCCGTGACAATTTTGCCGCCTTCATGCGCGGCTTTGCCGTCCGTCAGGGGGTCGAGCCGTCTCTCAGCGAGTACAATCGGTTGCGCACCATGGTCGCCGCGCCGGTCAGCGCTCTGCTCTACGCCTATGCCTTCTACGTCCCGGAAGGACCGTCATCCTGGCTGTACCATCAGTTTTCCTGGCTGGCCAACTTTCCGCTGCGGGGGCTCTTTTTCGTCGAGATCCTGTTTCTCGTCATCAATCTCGGGTCCATTGCCGGTTATTGCCGCAAATACGGAACGTTCTGCCTTGACGAACTGTGCCTGGGCGATCAGGTGCTGCGCCGCCGGATTCTCGCCGTCTTTCCCAACGCGTTGACCGTGATGAATGCGCTGATGGGGCTGCTGGCGGTCTTTTTCGCCTACCAGGGGCGCATCCGGGAGGCGTACCTGATGATCATCGGCGCGGCCACCTTTGACAAGCTGGACGGCGCCCTGGCGCGGCGCCTGGGGTTGACCGAGCCGCTGCCGGAAGAGACGGCCGAACGCAGGGTCAACCTGGGCGGGTTGATGGACGATTTCGCCGACGCGGTGAGCTTTTGCATCGTGCCCGGCTGGATTTTTTATATCTGTCTGCGCGACCTGGCGCCCGGTCAGTTCGCTTTTCTGCCGGTCGGCCTGGTCGCTCTGTTGTACAGCGTTCTGGGGCTTGGCCGGCTGGTCTACTTTACGCTTGATAAACGGCCTATTCCCGGATTTTTCAAAGGCCTGCCCACGCCCGCCGGGGCCATGCTCGTGTTGGCGCCGCTGATCGTGTTCAATCAGGCTGTCACCGGTAACTCACCCTGGTTGTCGTTCTGGGGGTATTTCTCTTTCGGTTTGATGATTTTCACGGCTCTGCTGATGAATTGCTACTTTATTCATTATCTGCACATGGGGCGTTATATGAGCCGCAATCCGTGGATGACGCGCCTTGCCCTGGTTGTCCTGATGACGGTGGTGACCCCCTGGTTTGGGCTGGTCTGCCTGGTTTTTATGGGCCTTTACGTGCTGTCGCCGCTGGTCACCTGGCGGATCGATCCGGCAGAGGCGGCCCGGGAATCGAACTCCTCGGAGCCCTGACCGAAACGCTGGTGGTTACCGCCCATTCCCTGAAAAAAAACGAGAACCGATTGGAGTAGAGCGATGGACCAATGTCCCTGCGGGTCGGACAAGACCTATAGCGACTGCTGTGAACCGCTGATTACCGGCAGCCTGGCCGCCCCGACCGCCGAAGCCTTGATGCGGGCGCGCTACAGTGCGTACGTCAAAGGGCAGGTACCGTTTATTTTCGAGACGACCCATCCGGACCAGCGCAGCCACTATTCGGAGCAGGAGATCGAAGCCTGGTCCCGCAACAGCCAATGGCAGGGGCTGACGATCGTCGCCGCGGAAAAGGGCGGGACTGAAGACCAGGTCGGCACCGTTGAGTTTGTCGCTGCCTATACCGAGAAAGGCCGACCGGTCCGGCATCATGAAATTGCCCAGTTCCGTCGTCATGAAGGGGCTTGGTATTTTTATGACGGCCAGCCCCCGCCGGCCCGGCCGGTGGTTCGGGACCGGCCCAAGGTGGGGCGCAACGAGCCTTGCCCCTGTGGCAGCGGGCTGAAGTACAAGAAGTGCTGCGGCCGCCGATAAGCGCGTAAGGGTTATCGAGTAAAGCGGTGCATCTGGTTGCGGGGGTCTCCTTACATATTGCGACGGTATTGTCCGCCGACTTCGTAGAGGGCGCCGGTGATCTGGCCGAGACTGCAGTACCTGACGGTGTGCATCAATTCGGCGAACAGATTGCCGCCGCTCAGGGCCACCTGTTTGAGGCGATCGAGGGCCTGGGGTGCCTCGTCCCGGTGGCGCTGCTGAAATGCGGCCAGCCGGCGCAGCTGTTCCTGCTTGTCACCATCGGAGGCTCGGGACAACTCGAGGGTGGCGTTGAGCTGGTCGAAATCGGCATCGGGATTGCGGAAGGTGTTGACTCCGATGATCGGATAGTCGCCGGCATGCTTGAGGCGCTCGTAGTACATCGACTCCTCCTGGATTCGGCTACGCTGATAACCCGTCTCCATGGCCCCGAGCACGCCGCCCCGCTCGGTGATCCGATCGAATTCGGCAAGTACCGCCTCCTCGACCAGGTCGGTCAGGTCCTCGATGATGAAGCTGCCCTGGTTCATGTTCTCGTTTTTGGCCAGCCCCCACTCCCGGTTGATAATCAACTGGATAGCCAAGGCCCGGCGCACCGACTCCTGGCTCGGGGTGGTGATCGCTTCGTCGAAGGCGTTGGTGTGCAGGCTGTTGCAATTGTCGTAGATGGCGCAGAGTGCCTGCAGCGTGGTGCGGATGTCGTTGAACTGAATTTCCTGGCTGTGCAGGGAGCGGCCCGAGGTCTGGATATGATACTTGAGCCGCTGGGAGCCGCCGGTTGCCCCGTATTTTTCGCGCATTGCGACCGCCCAGATGCGCCGCGCGACCCGGCCGATGACCGTGTATTCCGGGTCCATGCCGTTGGAGAAGAAAAAGGAGAGGTTCGGGGCGATCTGGTCGATGTGCATGCCCCGGGCCAGATAATACTCGACATAGGTGAAGCCGTTGGACAGGGTCAGGGCCAGCTGGGTGATCGGATTGGCGCCGGCCTCGGCGATATGGTAGCCGGATACGGAGACCGAGTAGAAGTTCCGGACCGTGTTTTCGATAAAAAATTCCTGGATATCGCCCATCATCTTCAGCGCGAATTCGATCGAGAAGATGCAGGTGTTCTGACCCTGGTCCTCTTTCAGGATGTCGGCCTGCACGGTGCCTCGGACATTGGCCAGGACATCGGCGCGGACCTGCTTTTTTTCAGATGCGTCAGGCTCGCGTCCCTGCGTGTTGCGAAAGGTGTCGAGCTGCTGGTCGATGGCGGTGTTCATGAACATCGCCAGGATGATCGGCGCCGGGCCGTTGATGGTCATCGACACCGAGGTGGTCGGGCTGCACAGGTCGAACCCGTCGTAGAGCAGTTTGACGTCGTCCAGCGTGCAGATGCTGACCCCGGCGGTGCCGATCTTGCCGTAGATGTCGGGCCGTTCGGCGGGATCCCAGCCGTACAGTGTGACCGAATCGAAGGCGGTGGACAGCCGTTTGGCCTCGTAATTTTCCGACAATAACTTGAAGCGCCGGTTGGTCTGGGCCGGTCCGCCCTCGCCGGCGAACATCCGGGTCGGGTCTTCGGCGGTCCGCTTGAGCGGAAAGACACCGCCGGTATACGGGAAATAACCCGGCAGGTGCTCAGTGCGCAGCCAGCTGTAGATGTCGCCGGGGTCCTGAAAGCGGGGCAGGGAGATCTTCGGGATGCGCGATTGGCACAGGGACGTGGTGTACAGCGGTACCCGGACTTCTTTGCCGCGGACCGTATAAACCAGCTCGTCGCCGGTATAGTCCGCTCTGATCTGTTGCCAGGCGGCGAGCATCTCTTCGGTTTCCTTGTCGACGTCAGCGCCACGTTCGTTGATCGTGCGCTCCAGCACGTCGATAGCCGTTGCGGTGGCTTCATCGTCGTTGCCGGCGGCGAGGAGTTCTGCACTGCGCCGCAGATGGTGGAGCCGGCGGACGGCTTCGGCCTGTTCGCCGGTGCGACGATGATAGGCGCGCGCGCAATCGGCGATTTCCGAGAGATAACGGATTCGCTCCGGCGGGATGACGATGGCCTTCGACGAGGAGACCTTGCCGGCGGGTTTCGGCAGCGATGCGGCAAAGCGGCGGCCGGTCTTGTCGGCCACCTGTTCGATGATGCCGTGGTACAGGGCGGTGACTCCGTCGTCGTTGAACTTGGAGGCGATGGTTCCGTAGACCGGAAACTCGTCAGGGTTGGCGGACCAGGCCTTGCGGTTGCGCTGCACCTGCTTGCGGATATCGCGGATCGCGTCGTCGCTGCCCTTTTTCTCGAACTTGTTGACGACGATGATATCGGCATAATCGAGCATGTCAATTTTTTCCAGCTGCGACGGGGCCCCATAATCGCTGGTCATCACATAGATGGACAGGTCGGCCAGATCGATGATCCGGGAGTCGCCCTGGCCGATGCCGGCGGTTTCGGCGATGACCAGGTCGAAACCGGCCGCCTTGACGGCCATGATTGCTTCCGGCAGCGCTTCCGAGACTTCATGGGCCGAGTCCCTGGTTGCCAGGCTGCGCATGTAGACCCGGTCCGAGTTGGCGATGGCGTTCATCCGGATGCGGTCACCGAGCAATGCCCCGCCGGTCTTGCGGCGTGAAGGGTCGCAGCAGATGATCCCGATGCGGATATCTTTCACGTCATGGAGAAAACGGACGATAATCTCGTCGGTCAGCGAGGACTTGCCGGCACCGCCGGTGCCGGTGATGCCGATCACCGGCGGGTTGTTCCGGTCGGCGAGCGGCTTGACCTGCCCGGTCAGGCGGACCAGGGCCTCGAGGTCTTCGGTCTTGGCCAGCTGCAGGGCGGTGATATAGGCGGCGAGCATCTGTTTGTTGTCGTAGTGAAGGCGTTCGGGCTGCAGTTCGTGAAAGTCGAGCGTTGAAAAGTCCATCAGCTCGATCATGTGATTGGCCATACCCTGCAGGCCCATGGTGGAACCGTCCTCCGGCGAATAGATCTTGGTGATGCCGTAGGCCTCGAGCTGTTTGATCTCGTCGGCAACGATGACGCCGCCGCCGCCGCCGAACACTTTGATATGGGCAGCGCCCTTTTCCCGGAGCAGATCGATCATGTAGCGAAACGATTCCATGTGCCCGCCCTGGTAACTGGACATCGCGATCCCCTGGGCATCTTCGTCGATAGCCGTGTCGACCAGTTCCTGGACCGAGCGGTTATGGGCCAGGTGGATGACTTCGACTCCGGAATCCTGGAGAATGCGGCGCATGATGTTGGTCGACGCGTCGTGGCCGTCGAACAGCGACGTGGCGGTGATGATTCGGACGTGGTGACGGGGCTTGTAAACAGTGATCGGTGCATTCATGTCAGCTTCCTTTCTGGCGGCGGATAGTGCTGCCCGCGACAGCGCGGGCAGCATCGCAATATCATGTGGCGGCCGGGAGATTCAAGGCGCCGAGCCGGAACGAGCTGAGCGGCCGATCTTCCCGGACCGGTGCGAAACGAGCGGGGAGGGAAAAACGGCGATTGTCAGCCCTTGGTCTCGACCAAAAACCTCATGATGAAATCGGTCTGCTGTTCAATATACTGCTCGATGGTAAAGTTTTTGGCGAAATACCATCGTCTGAAGGCCCAGGTGTGACCGAGCACGGAGATATTGTGGCCCATCAGATTGATGGTGTCGTCGTCAAGTTCCGGAAGCATTCCCCTGCTCTTCAGCTCCCGCATGGCCTTGATAAAAATATCGGTGATCCGCAATTCCGCTTCCAGCACCTTGGCCTGCCATTTCAGCGGCAGGAAATGGGTGGCCTGGTACATCAGCAGGATGTGATCGCTCATCTGGTTGCAGACCAGAAAATATTCACGGATGACCTCGGCGAGGGCGGCCTTGCCGACCAGGGGCCGGCCGAGTGCTTCCTTGACACCCTTTTCCACTTCGGCATGGATGGCGCTGCAGACCAGGTAGAGCACATCGTCTTTGGTCGAGATGTACTCGTACATGGAACCGATGGACAGGCCGGTGGCCTGGGCCAGGGCCCTGGTCGTGGTCTTGTGATAGCCGCGTTCGATGAACAGCGGCACCGCCGCGTCGACGATCTGGCGACGGCGCTGTTTGACCAGTTCCTTGTTCTTGATCTGGGTGGCGACTTCTTTGGTGTTGTCTGTGGTAAGCATCGATCGTGTCTCTTCAATAGGGGTGGCGTCACATACTCTGTTGATTCGTTATGGTCCCGCTATCGATAACCCTAGCCAACTTGATGGCAGAACAAAAGGGAAATTGCAGCAGCACGGTATCGCCGCTCCTTTTTTCCTGCCGGTCGATGCTCAGCTGTCTGCCTTTTACCCCCGGAGCAATGCGGTGCCGATGACCAGTCGCTGAATTTCACTTGTTCCCTCGTAGATTTCGGTGATCTTGGCATCGCGCATCATCCGCTCCACCGGAAAATCCCGGGTATAGCCATAGCCGCCGAAGACCTGGACGGCCTGGGTGGTCACCTTCATCGCCGTTTCACTGGCCATCAGCTTGGCCATCGCCGAGGCCTGCGAATAGGACAGGCCGGCACTGGCTCGATAGGCGGCCTGGTAGACGAGCAGCCGGGCCGCTTCGGTCTGGGTGGCCATGTCGGCCAGCTGAAACTGAACGCCTTGAAACGAGCCGATCGGACTGCCGAACTGGCTGCGCTCACGGGCGTAGGCCACGCTCTGGTCGAGTGCTCCCTGGGCGATGCCGAGGGCTTGGGCGGCAATGCCGATGCGACCGCCGTCCAGAGTCTTCATCGCCACCCGGAACCCTTCTCCCTCGGCGCCGAGCAGGTTGTCAGCCGGTACCAGGCAGTCGGTGAAGACCAGTTCCAAGGTCGGCGACGAGCGAATACCCATC
Organism: uncultured Desulfofustis sp.; assembly: GCA_964620665.1. GTDB lineage: Bacteria > Desulfobacterota > Desulfobulbia > Desulfobulbales > Desulfocapsaceae > Desulfofustis. Next base: position 7,624 of record CAZUJZ010000083.1, read on the forward strand.
TTTTTCTCTTTCTTGCCGAAGCTAAAGCCCGGCGTTCCCTTTTCGACGACAAAGGCGCTGATGCCGTGGTGCTTTTTCGCCTCCCTGTCGGTTCGGGCCAGCACCACGTAAGTGTCGGCATCCCCGGCGTTGGTGATGAAGATCTTGGTGCCGTTGAGCAGCCAGCCGTCTTCGGTCTTCACCCCGGTGGTCCTGGTGCTGCCGGCGTCGGAGCCGGCAGCCGGTTCGGTCAGGCCGAAGGCGCCCAGTTTCTCGCCCCGGGCCAGTGGTGCGAGGAAGCGTTGTTTCTGTTCCTCGGTGCCGAAGAGAAAAATCGGGTTGGCGCAGAGCGAGATGTGGGCCGACAGGGTAACGCCGGTGGAGGCGCAGACCCGGGAGAGCTCCTCGACGGCGATGGCGTAGCTGAGATAATCGGCCCCGCCGCCGTCGTATTGTTCGGGAAAAATGATGCCGGTCAGCCCGAGTTCGGCGAGTTTGTCGAACATCAGCGGGCGGTCGAACCGCTCCTGCTCATCACGTTCGCCTGCGGACGGGGCGATCTCCGCGGTGGCAAAATCCCGTACCGTATCGCGAATCAGTCGTTGCTCCTCGCTCAATTCAAAAATCATGGTTCATGCTCCGGGCAAATCTGGCGGCAGGTGCCGGGCGCGCGGCTGGGGGCAGCGCCCGGCCTGCCGGTTTTACTCTTTTTTCGATGACAGTTCGGGGAAATCCCAATAAAAGTACTCCTGCGCCGGGGCCTGGCCGCTCTTCTGCTGCCGCTCGATCTCGATCTCGCGCAATTCGACGCGCCTGATCTTGCCGCTCAGGGTCTTCGGCACTTCGGTGACGAATTCTATGATTCGCGGAATTTTGAATTTGGCCAGGATATCGATAGTGTGCCGGAATATGTCCAGCGCCAGTTCCCGGGACGGCTGCTGGCCCTGCTTGAGGATCACGAAGGCCTTGACCAGCTGGTGCCGTTTTTCGTCGGGGACACCGACCACGGCGGTCTCGGCTACGGCCGGGTGTTCCATCAGGGCGCTTTCCACTTCGAACGGGCCGACCCGGTAGTCCGACGATTTGATGACGTCGTCGCTGCGGCCGACAAACCACCAATAACCGTCCTGATCGATACTGGCCCGGTCACCGGTATAATAGTAGTTGTCGATAAAGACCCCGGCCATTTTTTCCGGGTTGCCGATATATTCGGTGAACAGGCCGATGGCCCGCCAGCGATCCAGGCGGACGACGATGTGGCCCGGTTCGTCGGGGGCGGTGATCTCTTTGCCTTCGTCGTCGACCAGGACGACGTCGTACATGAACGACGGCCGACCGAACGAGCCTTTGCGCATCTTGCCGCTCATCCACGGGGCGTTACCGATCATGGCCGTGGATTCGGTCTGGCCGTAGAAATCCCGGATCTCGGTGCCGGTCATTTTTTGCCAGCGGGTGATGACTTCCGGGTTGAGCGGTTCGCCGGCACCGATGGACTGGCGCAGGTGTGAGAAATTGAAACCGGAGGTGTCGAGATTGATAAACGCCCGCCAGGCCGTTGGCGGCGCGCAGAAGACGGAGACCTTATGGGCGGTCAGACACTCCATGTAGGCCATGCCGTCCAGAGCGGTAAAAGAGAAAGCGGTGGCGGTTGCCCCGACATTGAGGGGCGCGAAAAAAGAACTCCAGGCCCACTTGGCCCAGCCGGGTGCGCCGAGATTGTGATGGATATCATCGGTACGGAGCCCGGCCATCACCGAAGTGGACAGGTGGCCGACCGGATAGGACACCGCCGTGTGTCCGACCCGTTTTGGCAGACCGGTGGTGCCGGAGGTGAAAAAACAAAACAACAGATCATCGGATTTCGTTTGGGCGCTGGCGGCTTCCGGTGATTCCGTGGCGAGTTCGTCGTAGCTGACCCAGCCCGGTTTGCTTCCCAGGACGATCTTTATTTTTGGATTCGAGCCGGTGAGTTGGAGTGCTTCGTCGATCATTTCGGTAAACGTTTCCGCGGCGATAATACAATCCGGCGGATAGGCACTGAAGCGAAATTCCATTTCCCTCAGGGTCATCGTCGTCGCCGTCGGCACGTTGACGATGCCGCCCTTGACGCAGGCATAGGTGGAAAACCAGGTCTCCGGGGCGATCGGTATCATCATGTAGAGGTTGTCGCCTTTCTCGACCCCGGCGCTGCGCAGTCGATTGAGGCAGCGGTTGCCGTTGGCGGCAAATTCACGATAGGTGTACTGCCTGACATCCTTACTGTGAATGTCCGTCCAGATCAGGGCCGTTTTGTCACCACGCTCTGCGACGTGCAGGTCTTCGAAAATCTCTTGCGCCCAATTGAAGTATTCGGGCATCTCCATCGCATTGAGTTTTTCGAAAAAGGCTTTGGCAGCAGCCTCTTTTGGGGCACTGTCCTCCATCTGGTTCAGGTCCATCACTTCCTGGTACAGCGTTTTCATACCCATAATACCTCCGCAACGTGTAGGTTTTCTATGAGTTGTGCGGCCATAAACGAGGGACAGCACCGGGACCGATCACTACCGAGCGCTCGATCGGATCTTATATGATAATAAACGATGATGTTTGTCAAAGAATATTTTGATTCAAGAGTGCTTTCCCGGCGATCGATCTCAACCGACGGCGGGACGAATCTCAATGATCGGCGGGATAGAGCGAATACAAGATGGAACCGTCCGGCGGCAGCCGGCGCAGATGACTGCCGAATACGACGATCCGCTTATCCGGATCGGTAAAGATAAGAGGGATGGCGGTGCCGTCGCATTGTCCGAGCGCTTCCACGGTGTGCTGTGGCATCACCGGTTCACCGCGGATCTCCGGGCCGCTTGCCGGCAGTTTATGGAGTTCTCGGTAAGACGATCAGGGCCTCTTCTCCTGCCATCGGCTGATTCCGCCTGCTGCAGGGCTATTGGCCGGTCCGCAGCTTTTCCCAGTACTGCTGGTAAATCGGCAGCGCCTCTCCGACATCGGTCTGGAATTCGCCGTTTTCGACGATCCGGGCGGCCGGGAAGATAACCGGACTGTTGCGGACCTCCTCATCGAGCAGCGCGATGGCGCCGAGGACCGGTGTGGCATAGCCGTTTTCCTCGACACAGATTTTCGCGACGTCGGGCCGGAGCATGAAATCGATGAAGGCGTGCGCGTTCTCGACGTTTCGTGCCCCTTTCGGGATCACGAAACTATCGACCCAGAAGGCCGCGCCTTCCCGCGGATAGATATAGACGATGGCCGGATTTTCCTGTTGGGCCATCCAGGCTTCGCCGTTCCAGATCATACCGATGCTCACCTCGCCGGCCAGGTAGGGAAGCCGCGGCGAATCACTGTTGAAGAGCAGGACATTGGGCATCAGTTCCCGGAGCAGTTGATAGGCCTGCTCGATCTGCTCAGGGTCCCTGCTGTTGCTCGGATACCCCTTGATCTTCAAAGCCATGTGAAAGACTTCACGCATGTCGTCCTGCAACAGCAGGCGCCCCTTGAACTCGGGATTCCAGAGATCCTGCCAGGCGTCGATGGTTTCCGGCAGGATTTCGTTGCTGTTGACCGCGATACCGGTCGAGCCCCACATATAAGGGATCGAATAGATATTGTCCGGGTCGAACGGCTGATCCATCAGGTTCGGGTCGAGATCGCCACGGTGCGGGAGCAGTTCATGATCGAGCGGCAGCAGCATGTCTTCCCTGCTCATCTTGCTGACGTAATAGGTGGACGGCACTACCAGGTCGTAGCCGTCGTCGTCGACCAGCTTCAGCTTGGCGTACATGGTCTCGTTGCTGTCGTAGGTGGTGTAGATGACCTCGATGCCGGTTTCCGCGGTGAACTGCTGGAGAACCGTATCGGGAATATATTCGGTCCAGTTGTAGATGTACACCTTCTCTGCAGCGGACACCGGTGCGGCACAGAGCAGTGCGCAGAGACCAACCGCCCGGAAAGATCGTTTAAGCGCCATGTTCTTTCTCCTTCAATAAGAGCTGACTGATAATCACCAGTACCAGGGACAGGGCGACCATCAGCGTCGACAACGCGTTGACCTCCGGTTTGACCCCGACCTTGACCATCGAAAAAATTTTCAGCGGCAGCACGTCGAAAGACGGGCCGGTGACGAATGAACTGACAATAACATCATCGAGCGACAGCGTAAAGGCCAGTAACCAGCTGGCGATCAGGGCGGGACTGAGCAGCGGCAGCACGATCCGGCGGAGGACCTGGCTTTCCGAAGCGCCGAGGTCGCGGGCGGCATCGAGCAGAAACGGGTTGAATCCCTGCAGCCGGGCGGCGACGGTCATCGTCGTAAAGGGGAGACAGAAGGTGATGTGCGCCAGCAGCAGAGACCAAAACCCGAGAGAGACGCCGAGCATCACGAACAGGACCAGCAGCGCGATGGCGAGGATGATGTCCGGCGCCATCATCAGGGTCATCAAAGTGCCCTGCAGGATGCGCCGGCCGGCAAAGCGGTAGAGGTGAAAGCCGATGGCGGCCAGCGCGCCGATCAATGTCGCCGCCGTCGCTGCCGAAAAGGCCACGGCCAGGGAGTTCCTGGCCGCTTCCATCAGCCCGGCATTGGCCAGCATGGCCGGGAACCATTGCAGCGTGAAACCGTCCCAACTGAGGCCGTAGCGATTGGCATTGAAGGAATTGATGATCAACACGATGATCGGTAGATAGAGATAGCCGAAAATGAGCGTGAAATAGATCAGTCGCACCAGCCTCATGGTTCATGGCTCCTCAGGGCCAGGTTTCTCATGAACAGCCCGTAGACTCCGAGCATCAGGGCCATCATGATGATCAGCACGACGCTGGTCGCCGAACCGAGCGGCCAGTTGCGGGCGTTGAGGAATTGCTGATGGATCAGGTTGCCGACCAGCAGCTGCCGGGCGCCGCCGAGCAGCGAAGCAACATAGAACAGCCCCATGGTCGGCACGAAAACCATGATGCAGCCGGCCAGCACGCCGGGCAGGGTCAGCGGCCAGACGATACTGCGGAAGGTGGCCACAAACCCGGCTCCAAGATCCCGGGCCGCCTCGACCAGACGAAAATCGAATTTTTCCATGTTGGCGTAGAGCGGCAGGATCATGAAGGGCAGCATCAGGTAAAAGAGGCCGAGGACAACGGCGGTGTCGGTATAGAGAATCCTGATCGGCGTGTCGATGAGACCGAGTTGGAGCAGCAGTTTGTTGAGTAGTCCCTGGGTGCCGAGGACCATGCGAATGGCGTAGGTCCTGACCAGGGAATTCGTCCAGAAGGGGATCATCAGCAGGATCAGCACCAGCAGTCGCGAGCGACGATTAAGACGGACGGTCAGCCAGGCGAAGGGATACCCGATAAGCAGACAGAAGACGGTGGTCAATACGGCCAGCCAGACGGAACGGAGCAGGACTCTCAGATAACCGGGGTCGACCAGCTGCCGATAGGCATCCAGTGAAAGGGACAGCTCGAAAAAGGCCTCCGGATCCTGACCGAGAAAACTGGCGACGAGCAGCAACAGGATCGGCAGTACCCCGAAAACAACGAGCCAGGAGCCGATCAAGGTGATGATCAGAGTCCTTGTCCTACTCTTCATCAGGCAATACGACCTCCCAACCATGGACCCATGATACCAGAACCTTTTCACCGATCCGGTAGTCGAAATCGGGATCGTCTTCGTCGAAGAACTCACAGGCCCGGACCACCGGACCGGCCTCGAGCTGAATGGTCGTGTCCAGGGTTGCGCCCCGGTAACTCCGCTCGATGATGGTGCCCGGCAGTTGCGGCATGCCGTGCCGAATGTCGTCGGTCAACCGCAGATCCTCCGGCCGCAGGAGGATCTGCACGCCGCTCCCCGGAGCGAAGTCGCGCCCGGTCCGGGCCGACGTGATCTGGCCGAACAGGAAGACGTTCACGTGTTTTTCGTCGAGCTGCTGCTCGACGGTGGCCGGCAGGAGGTTGATGTCACCGATGAACCGGGCGACATAGAGACTGTTCGGCTCTTCGTAGACTTCGCGGGGAGTGCCGATCTGGGCGATATGACCGTCGAGCATGACGACGACCCGGTCGGACATGGACAGCGCTTCTTCCTGGTCATGGGTGACCAGGATAAAGGTGATATTCAGCTCGCGCTGCAACCGCTTCAGTTCGATCTGCATATCCCGTCTCAACCGTGCATCCAGTGCTGATAATGGTTCATCGAGCAGCAGGACGCGAGGCCGGTTGATGATCGCCCGGGCGA
>CAZUJZ010000084.1:0-13672 GCA_964620665.1 uncultured Desulfofustis sp.
GATCGACTGATAAAAAAAGGGATGATAAAAAAGGGACAGACCCCTTTTTGCTTCAGCAAAAAGGGGTCTGTCCCTTTTTTTTCTTTTTTTAAACCGGTCTGATATTGACCGCGCAGACCTTGAGCTCCGGGATCTTGCAGATCGGATCGTGCGCCGGGTTGGTGAGGATATTGGCGCAGCTTTCGATGAAATGAAAGGGCATGAAGACCGAGCCCGCCTCGATCCGGCCGGTGATCAGGGCCTTGGTGTCCACCGAACCGCGCCGAGACGATACCGTCACCAGGTCGCCGTGGCGGATCTGCAGTTTTTCGGCGTCCTCGTCGCTGATCTCGATGTATCCCTCCTCGATTTCCATGTCCAGGCTCGGCGAATTCCTGGTCATCGTGCCGGTATGGTAATGGGCGAAGACCCGGCCCGTCGAGAACCAGAGTGGGTACTGCTCGTCGACCGCTTCGGCCGGCGGTAGGAAGGCGATGGGGTGGAACAGTCCCTTGCCACGGGCGATCTTGCCGTGATGCAAAAAGCGGGTGCCGGGGTGATCCGGGGTCGGGCAGGGCCATTGTAGGCCGTCCCCTTCCAGGCGGTCGTAAGATATCCCGGCATAGGAGGGCGTCAATCGGGCCATCTCGTCAAAGATCTCTTCCGGTCCACCATAGCTCATCGGGTAGCCGAAGCGGCTGGCGATGTCCTGGATGATCTGCCAGTCCTGGCGCGCTTCACCGAGCGGCTCGACGGCCTGGCGTACCCGGCTGACCCGCCGTTCGGTATTGGTGAAGGTGCCGTCCTTTTCAGCAAACGATACGCCGGGCAGCACCACATCGGCCAGCTCGGCGGTGGCGGTCAGGAAGATATCCTGCACCACGAGAAATTCGGCCTTTTCCAGCGCTTTTCTGACATGGGTGACATCCGGATCGGAGACCACCGGGTTTTCGCCCATGATATAGAGGGCCTTGACCGTATCATTGTCCAGTCCTTCAATCATGCCGGGGATGGTCAAACCGATCTGCCCGGATAGCTGGTCGACCCCCCATGCCGTGGCAAATTTTTCCGCAGCGGCCGGACTGGTCACGGTCTGGTATGCGGTAAAGACGTTGGGCAGCCCGCCCATGTCGCAGGCCCCCTGGACGTTGTTCTGGCCGCGCAGCGGGTTGACGCCGGACGATTCCTTGCCCAGGTTGCCGGTGAGCATGGCCAGATTCGCCAGGGTCTTGACGTTGTCGACACCGGTGGTGTGCTGGGTGATGCCCATGCAGTAGACGATGGAGCCCTTCTCCGCAGTCCCGTAGAGCTTGGCGATGGCTCGGATGTCGTCGGCCGGGACGCCGCAGATCTCGGCTGCTTTTTCCGGCGGGAACTGCTCGATGACCTTGGCAAAGGCGGCGAATTCCTCGGTCTGCTCGTCGATATAGGCCTGATCGTGCCAGCCGTTTTCCAGGATGACATGCATGACGCCGTTGAGCAGCGCCACGTCGGTGCCCATCCGGTGGTTGATTTTCAGGTCGGCGATTTCCGAGATATGGACCTTGCGCGGATCGGCGACGATGACCGTGGCGCCGTTTTTCTTGGCGCGAAAGATCCGGGTGGCGATCAGCGGATGGGCGACGCTGGTGTTGGAGCCGATGATGAAGATGCAGTCGGCCTGCTCGAACTCCTCGATGGAGTTGGTCATCGCTCCGCTTCCGAATGCTGCGGCAAGACCTGCCACGGTGGAGCTGTGTCAGAGCCGGGCACAATGATCGATATTGTTGGTGCCGACCGCCGCCCGGGCGAATTTCTGCAGCAGGTAGTTCTCCTCGTTGGTCACCTTGGCCGATGTCAGAAAGGCGATCGCATCGGGGCCGCTGGCTTGTTTGATCTCCCGCAGACGGGTTGCCGTATAGTCGAGCGCCTCGTCCCAGGAAGCTTCCTCGAGCACGCCGTTTTTCCGCACCAGCGGCGTTTTCAGCCGTCCTTCGTTGCGGATGAACTCGTGTACGTTCCACCCCTTGATGCACAGTTTGCCCTCGTTGACCGGGCTGGTCTTGCAGGGGATGGTGCCGATCGGCTCGCCGTCGAGGACTTCGAGGAAAAAAGTGCAGCCGCAGCCGCAATAGGTACAGGTCGTCAGTGTGGTCCGGTAGTCCATGGGGTCCCTTCCTATTTCTTGTCTGCGACAGGATCCAGGATATTGAACGGCGAGCGCTGGCCGCGACGCAGTCCGGTGGTATAGTCGAACGAGTCTGTCAGTACGCCGTTGATTTTCTTGTACAGGGTGCGTAGCGGAATGGTCGACGGGCAGGCCTCTTCGCACAGTCCGCAGTCGATGCAGCGGCCGGCCATGTGCATGGCCCGGGTATGGTGGAAGACCGGGATCTCCGGCGGTAGTTCGCCCCGTTTGATCAGATCATCGCACTTGAGGCTGCATTCGTTGCAGAAACACATCGGACAGATATTGCTGCAGCCGTAACACTTGATGCACTTGACGAATTCTTCCATCCAGAAGGTGAAGCGCTCCGCCGAATCAAGGGCCTCCACCGCGGCGACGGAGGCGGCCGCCACCGGCTTGGCCGTTTCACCGGCGACAATCTCGTCGGGGTAAGGGGCCGAGCATTCACAGCGGTCGGCGAGTTCCTGCGGGCAGGCGATACCCACCGGGACCACCTTGTTGGGGCTGAGCTGGTTCCAGGTGTAGAGCGCTTTCAGGCCCCGGTCGTCGCAGCCCCTGACCAGCACGCCGAAGGTCTTGTCGGGATAGGCCTTGGCGAGATTGAGCAGGTACTTGTTGAGCGGGTAGCGGGCGTCGCCGGGACGGTCCCGGTCGCCGAGCACCATCTCGGAAAGATCGTCGCCACGCTGGTAGAGGTGCGGGGCGAAATGACCGTGTTGCCGGGCCAGGCCGAGAAAACCGTCGATCTTCCCCGCCTCCAGGAGTTCGGTTACCTTTGTTCGTATTGCGTCAATCATCGAGACACCACGCATGGAAGAATCTTCGATTACACCAGTTCTTTGCGGTAATCTTTTTTCAGGGGCGATGGCCCCAGGTCGCGTATCGTTTTGATAAACGAATTGAATTCGTGGACCAGCTCCGGCGCCTCTGCCGACGAAACCCAGCCGGCCTTCAGCCGCTCTTTCTCGACGCCGGTGAAGGCGAGCATCTCCTGCAGCATGATGACGCGCTTCTCGGCGGAATAATTACCATACAGGTAATTGCATTCACCGAGGTGTCAGCCGCCGACAAAGACCCCGTCAACCCCCCGTTGAAAGGCGAGCAGGACATGGTGCGGCGACACGCTGCCACTACACATTACCCGGACCGTACGAACATTCGCCGGGTACTGCAAACGACTGACCCCAGCCAGGTCAGCAGCGGCGTATGCTCACCAGGTGCAGAGAAAACAGACGATCTTGGGTTCAAACGTGTCGTTGGTCATGGGGTGTTTCCCTGTCGTTAGAGATGAATGAAGAGACGCCGCGTGCGACGGCGCCTCCGGTTTCTACAATGCCCGCAACTGGGCCAGTAATTGCTCGGGTTTGTAGCCGCGCAGGTTGACGCTGTGCGACGGGCAGGTAGCGGCGCAATTGCCGCAGCCCTTGCAGAGGATCTCCTGGACCACGCAGACCCGCTTGCCGCTGTCGTACTTGATCGCCTCGTAGGGGCAGACGTTGAGACAGCCCATGCAGCCGACGCAGGACATCTCGTCGATCTGGGCGACGATGGCGCTCTTGATCAGCTTATCCTTGAACAGGATGGCCCCTACCCGGGAGGCGACGCCGATACCTTGGGTTCGAGCCTCGACGGAGGTAGCCGGAAAGCGGGCACTGCCGCAGACGAAGATGCCGTCGGCGGCAAAATCGAGCGGTCGCAGTTTGGCGTGCGCCTCGAGGAAAAAGCCGTTCTTGTCGGTCGGTACCCGCATCAACCCGGCCACGTCAGCACTCTCCGGACGCGGTACGAGGGGCGTGGCGAGGACTACCAGATCACAGGGCAGCTCTTTGGTCTCGCCGAGCACCGCCTGGTGAAAGACCACTTTGCCATCGTCAACCCGGATCGGCCGGTCACCATCGTAGACCTCGAAGCCTATCCCTATTCCCCGGGCGTCCCAGAGCATCTTCTCCTTGACGTCGCCGTACATCTGCATGTCGCGATAGAGGACGCGGACCGTGGCCAGCGGCGCGGCTCGTTTGATCAGCATCGCGTTTTTTACCGCGGTTGCACAGCAGATCCGCGAGCAGTACTCGCGCTCTTCGTTGCGGGAGCCGGCGCACTGGATCATCACGACCCGGGCGGCGTTGAGCGGACCATGCTTGAGCCGCTGTTCCAGTTCCATCTGGGTGATTACCGTGGTGCCGTTGTGGCCGAGCAGTCCTTCCTCAAGAAGAGGGACGGCCCCGGTGGCGACGACGATACAGCCGACCGTTTCGTTGATCTGTTGGTCGCCTTGTTCGACGGTCACGTTGAAATTGCCGATATAACCGGTGATTGCGGCAACGCGCGCGCCGGTCAGCACGGAGATGCCGGCGGTGGCCGAAACCCGTGCTGCCAGCGCGGCAATCTGGTCGGCCGCCGAGGCTCCGTCGTCCAGTACGTTGAGGTGGCGCAGCAGACCGCCCAACTCGTTTTCCTGTTCCACCAGCAGTACTTCAAGTCCCATGCCGCGCAACGCCTGGGCGGCTGAGAGTCCGGCAATGCCGCCGCCGATCACCAGGATCTTGCGGACCAGTGACGACTCGATCTCCTGCTGCGGTTCCAGACCAACGCTCTTGGCCACGCCCATGCGCACCAGATCCTTGGCCTTATCGGTGGCGATGTCGCGCTGACCCATGTGGACCCAGGAGCATTGGTCGCGGATATTGACCATCTCGAACAGGTAGGGGTTCATGCCGGCCTGCGCGCAGGAACTGGAAAAGAGCGGAAAATGGGTGCGCGGCGAACAGGAGGCGACCACCACCCGGTTGAGGTCGTGTTTTTTGATTGCGTCCTGGATCTCATGAATGCCCGATTCGGAGCAGGTATAGAGGTTTTCCTTGGTGTAGACCACGCCCGGCAGGGTGGCCGCGTACTCGGTGACCGAGGGACAGTCGAGGTGTCCGGCGATGTTGGAGCCGCAGTCGCAGATAAAGACGCCGATACGCAGGTCTTCGCTGTTGGCTTGATCCTTTTTCATGTTCCTGGCCATCTGGTTATGCCACCGTGAGAAGATTCGCGTGCGTTACCGTCTGCACCGCCCGGGATGCGGCGCTGCTCGCCTGGGCCACCGATTCGGGGATGTCCATCGGACTGTGGGCGCAGCCGCAGGCGAAGATGCCCTCCCGGCTCGTATCGATGGGATTTTCCGGGCTGGTGGCAAAAAAACCGAACTCGTTGATCTCGATGCCGAGGATTTGCGCCAGCTCGGCCATGCCGTCGGCCGGCTGGCAGGCGGTGGCCAGCACGACCAAATCGAAGGTTTCCCGCCGGACCACCTGCTGGCGAGTGTCTTCATAGACGAGCACCGGGTTGTTGTCGTCGTCGCCGATGATTTCGGCCACCCGGCTGCGGCGATAACTGATGTTTGAATTGTTGCCGCCGCGGACCTTGTATTCCTCAAAACCCTTGCTGACCGCCCTGATGTCCATGCCGAAGATTACCGAAGTGGTCTCGTTGTCATGTTCGTGGGCGATGACCGCTTCCTTGATTGAATGCATGCAGCAGAATCCGGAACAGAACGGGTAGAACCGCAGATCGCGGGAGCCGACGCATTGGATGAAGGCGAGCTTCTTGGCGGTGCTAAATTTTTCCGCCTTGGCTTGCAATTCCGTAAGGCGGGTCGTGATCGGCAGATACGCTTCATATTTTTCGGCCCACTCTTTCAGGCTGTCATCGCCGTCCTGGCGGTACTGCTCGTAGAATTCGGCGGAACTCCTGCCGTGTTTCTCCTCGAAGCGGGCCAGGCCGCGCCGGGCTCGGGCCTCCTGCTTTTCAAGGGTCGCGATCTCTTCGCGAACGGCGATATCGGACGGTCGGTCGATATGGCCGTGGGTCGGGCCGCTGGCGCTGAGAAACCGCTCGAACTCCATCGCGGTTATCACGTTGGGCAGATCGCGATAACGGTACTCAGGAATCCGGCTCGGGTCGAAGACCCGATAGCCGTTGGCGGCGATGATGGCCCCGACCTCCAGCTGAATAACCTGGTCCTGCTGCTCGAAATCGACGGCGCCGGCCTCACATTTTTTCTGGCAGGCCCCGCATTTTTTACCCTGGAAGACCCGGCAATAGTCGGTGTCGATGGCATGGGTCGAGGGGATGCCCTGGGCGAACCAGCTGTAGATCGCTTTGCGGCTGCCGTGTTTTTCGTTGTAGAGGTCGGGTACGATCGTCGGGCACACCTCGGTACAGGCGCCGCAGCCGGTGCACTTGGCTCCGTCGACATAGCGCGCTTTTTTCCGCACCGTCACGGTAAAGCAGCCGGCGCTGCCTTCGACCGACTCGACTTCGCTGTAGGCCAGCAACTCGATATTGGGATGTCGACCGACATCCAGCATCTTCGGCGACAGGATTCAGATGGCGCAGTCGTTGGTCGGGAAGGTCTTGTCGAGTTGGGCCATCTTGCCGCCGATACTCGGCAGCCGCTCGACCAGGTGGACCGTGAAGCCCATCTCGGCCAGGTCCAGTGACGACTGGATGCCGGCGATACCGCCGCCGATAACTAGCATGTCCTTGTTCACTATCAACCTCCGTTCAGGCAGTTACAACGCCGTGTTCAGGCCGGTGCGGTAAGCCGCAGCGGGCCCAGCGATTTGATCTGCTGCGTAAAGTCAGCGGCCACTTCGGCAAATTTGGTACCCTCCGCCGACGAAATCCACTCCAGGCGGAGCCGGCCCGCTTCGATCCCGAGCGTCTCGCATAGCTCTTTGGTCGCCTGAAAGACCTTCTCTGCTTTGACATTACCGTCCAGGTAATGGCAGTCGCCGATGTGTCAGCCGGCGACGAGCACCCCGTCGGCCCCGTTTTCAAAGCCCTTGAGAAGAAAGTTCGGGTTGATGCGTCCCGAACACATGACCCGGATGATGCGCAGGTTGGGCGGGTACTGAAACCTGCTGACGCCGGCGAGATCGGCGGCAGAATAGGCGCACCAGTTGCAGGCGAAAGCGATGATCTTGGGATTGAATTCTCCGGACATGGACGTTTCCTTATCGGTTTCCGATTAACGGGGCGGCGCCTCTTTGCAGACGTTACTCAAAGGCGGTCTCCACCATGGTCAATACCTCTTCGTCGTGATAGTGGCGCACGCTCGCCGCGCCGGTCGGGCAGGCCACCGCGCACATGCCGCAGCCCTTGCACAGGGCCTCCTGGACAACGGCCACCTTACCCCCGTCGCTGCCGGTCTCAACAGCAATGGCGTTGAACGGGCAGGCCCGCTCGCACTCGCCGCAGCCCCGGCACATGAACGATTGGACCTGGGAGACCACCCCCTCGACGGTGATGCTGTCCTGAGACAGGGTCACCGCGGCCCGGGAGGCGGCGGCCGCGGCCTGGGTGATGCTTTCCTCGATCGGCTTGGGGTAATGGGCCATGCCGGCCAAAAAAATGCCGGCGGTCGCGAATTCCACCGGCCGCAGTTTGGCGTGAGCCTCGTTGAAGAAGTGGTCGCTGTTGCTTGACAGCTTGAACATCTGGGCCAGCGTTTCGTTTTCGGCCGGGATGATGGCGGCTGCCAGCACGAGCAGGTCGACGCGCAGCTCGATCTCGAGATCGAGAATGTGATCGCGGGCAGTTACCAGCAGGCCGTGGGCCTCGCTGCGGACACGCGGCTTGTTTTCCCGGTCGTAGCGGATGAAGATGACGCCCTGTTCCCGGGCCTGCTTGTAGAGGAGTTCCCGCCGGCCATAGGTGCGGATGTCGCGGTAGAGCACGAAGACGTTCATCTCCGGGTTGCGTTTCTTGCAGGCCAGCGCCGCCTTGATGGCGTGGGTGCAACAGACTTTGGAGCAGTATGGCCGTTCAGGTTCCCGCGAGCCGACACACTGGATGAAGGCGACCGCTTCCGCCTGGTCGATCCGCTGATCGCCACCAGCCAGGGCCCGGTCAAAGTCCAGGTGGGTCAGGACCCGCTTGTCGGTGCCGTAGCGGTATTCCGTCGGGACATGCTCCCGGGCGCCGGTGGCGATGATGACGGCCCCGTGCCGGATCTGTACGGGGGTGGTGCCGACTTCGATCGTTGACTCGAAGTTGCCGATAAAGCCGCTTGACTGCTTGACCTCACCATTCAGGTGGACCTCGATGAGCGGGTGATTCTGCACCGAGTCGGACAATGTTGCCAGATTGTCGGGCACCGATTCACCCTCCCAGGTGGCGATCAGGGTGCGGGCGGTGCCGCCGAGGACTTCGCTCTTTTCTACCAGGTGAACCGGAAACCCCTGATCGGCCAGGCCGAGGGCGGCGGTCATGCCGGCGATGCCTCCGCCGATCACCAGGGCGCCCTTGGTCACCGCAATGGAAGGCTGCGGCAGTGCGCTGATCAGGCGGGCCCTGGCCACGGCCATGCGTACCAGATCCTTGGCCTTGTCGGTGGCCGCCTCTTTTTCGTTGGAGTGGACCCAGGAGCACTGGTTACGGATATTGGCCATCTCGAACAGGTATTTGTTCAGGCCGGCATCCCGGAGTGTTTCCTGGAAGAGTTCTTCGTGGGTGCGTGGTGTGCAGGCGGCAACGACGACCCGGTTGAGGCCTTCTTTCTTGATGGTGTCGCGAATCCGATCCTGGCTGTCCTGGCTGCAGGTAAACAGGTTCTCCTCGACGTAGGTGACGCCGGGCAAGGTTCGCGCCATCTCGGCCACGCCGGGGACATCGACGATACCGCCGATGTTGGTGCCGCAATTGCAGACAAAGACGCCGATGCGTGGTTCCGCGGTCGTCAGGTCCCGTTCTGCCGGGTAGGTCCTGGCCTTGGTCAGCGCTCCGCGGGATCCTGCCAGCGTCGCTTCCGCGCCGCAGGCGGCGGCGCTCGCCTCCATCACCGAGTAAGGAATGTCTTTGGGTTCCTGGAAGGCGCCGCAGACATAAATGCCGTCCCGCGAGGTGGTCACCGGAGTAAAGGCGTGGGTTTTGGCGAAGCGGTCCTCGTTGAGCTCGATGCCGAGCCGGCCGGCCAGGTCGACCAGTTCCGGCGAGGTCTCCATGCCGACGGAGAGCACGACCAGATCGAAGGTCTCGTCCAGCACCGTTCCCGACTCGTCGACATAGCGCATCGACAGGTCTTTGGTCGCCGGGTCTTCGATGATGGAGTGGACCCGCGAGCGGATGAAGCGGACACCCTTCTCGGTTTTCGCCCGCTCGTAATAGCTCTCGAACTCCTTGCCGTAGGTGCGCATGTCCATGAAGAAGATGGCGGTATCGAGCGAATCGCCGGCGTGCTCCTTGGCGATCACCGCTTCCTTGACCGCGTACATGCAGCAGACCGATGAACAATAGCCGTTGCCGCATTTATTGATGTCACGCGAGCCGATACACTGCAGCCAGGCGATTTTCTTCGGCTCCCGGTGATCGGAGGGCCGGATCAGGTGCCCCTGGAACGGTCCGGTGGCGCTGAGCAGCCGCTCCATTTCCATGGAGGTGACCACGTTGGGGTAGCGACCGTACTGGTAGGTGTCGAGACCGGTCGGGTCGAAGGTGGTGAAGCCAGGGGCGACAATGACCGAGCCGACTTGCAGGGTGATCGTTTCTTCCCGCTGGTCGAAGTCTACCGCGTCGGCGGGGCAGACCTTCTTGCAGAAGCCGCATTTGCCGTTTTTCGTGAAATAGAGGCAGTGCTCCTGGTCGATGGCGTATTTCAGCGGCACGGCCTGCGGGTATTCAACATAGATGGCTTTTCGCTTGGCCAGACCGGCATTGAAGGCATCGGTCACTTTCTTCGGGCACTTCTCCGCGCAGGCACCGCAGGCGATGCACTTGTCCATATCGACGAAGCGTGGGTGCTGCAGCAGTTCAACCGTGAAGTTGCCGGCGTTGCCGCCGACGGAGGTGACTTCACACAGCGTTTTCAGTTCGATGTTCAGGTGCCGGCCGACCTCGACCAGTTTCGGTGAGATGACTCACATCGCACAGTCGTTGGTCGGAAAGGTCTTGTCCAACTGGGCCATGACCCCGCCGATGGACGAAGACTTTTCCACCAGGTAGACGTAAAACCCCGAATCGGCAAGATCGAGCGCTGCCTGCATGCCGGCGATGCCGCTGCCGACGACCATGACCGAACCCTGAACGGTTGGCGATTGTTGCGCTTTCATCAAATAACTCCGGTTGACAAGAATAAAAAATTTGCTGTTTTATCGTAGCATTTTACTACAACCGATCCGCCAGGTACTGGTAGAGATCGGTTACCTGTACATCAATGTCGGTGCCCGACTTGGCGCAGCTCAAATGGATCTGGCACTTCGGACAGGCGGTGATCATCGTTGTGGCACCGGCACGCGTGGCCTCCATCAGTCGATTGACCTGCATGGTCTTCGAGCAGGATGAGCATTCCATCCAGGCGGTGGTGCCGCAGCAGACCGCGTTCTCCCGGTTGTTCTCCATTTCCGTGAAATCACAGCCCGGCACCAGGGCAAGCAGGTCCCGCGGTTGCTCGTAGATACCCATTCGGCGGCCGAGCCGGCACGGATCGTGATAGGTGATGCGCTCGCCCTCTGCGGCGGTGAAGGACAGATTTGATTCCTTGAGCCGGTCGAGCAGGAACTCGGTGATATGGACGATACCAAAGGGCAATGCGCCGACGATGGCCGGATAGTGCTCGCGAAACGTTGCATAGCCTTCCGGGCAGCCGAAGATCACCGTCTTCGCCCCGGAGCGGACGATGGTCTCGACATTTTTCCGGGCCAGCGTGGCAAAAAGCTCCTCGTTGCCGCTCCAGTACGCATCATGGCCGCAGCAGCGTTCGTCGTTGCTGACCACCGGTTCGATACCGACCTTGTTGAGCAGGGTCAAAATGGAGGCGGCGGTGTCGATCATCTGCAGGTCGAGATAGCGGAAGACCGTATTGTGAAACGGGGCGCAACCGACAAAGTAGAAGTAGTCGCCGTGCTCTCGAACCGTGCCGGCCGAGGCGGCCCAGTCGGTGCGTTTCTGCTGCAGGCCTGCCGCCTGGATGGTGGCGATGGTCTGGAAAATACCGTGGTGACTGAGCCGCGGGGCGTTTTCAGCGGCCCGTGCCAGGTGCCGGTAGGAGCGGATGAACTCGGGGAAATCGATGCCGACCGGGCAACGGTCGCTGCAGCGCGAACAACTCAGACAGGCCCAGAGATCGCTGGAGTGGAGGATGGAGCCGTCGGGCTCGACCAGGGTCCGCTTGATCATTTGTCGCGGCGAGAACCCCGGTCGTTCATAGCTGATGGGACAGCTGCCGGTGCATACCCCGCATTCCATGCAATAGTCGATCTGCTGTTTGGTAAGCTGCATAGTCAAACCTGAGGCTGTTGATCTTGACTGAAGGGAGTGTCGCCGCTGCAATAATCGATTCGCCACGCCATATCTGGGGAAATGCCGTTTAGTCGCCCGGAGGACATGTCGTTGTCGGCGTGCCGCATCAGGTCAATAAAGCGCGGTTTCCGGGTGAAAGACGTTGACCTCCCTGAGGTCGTCACCCAGATAGGTCCGTTCGTTGGGTCCCAATATGCCGAGTGAAAGCGCCAGGATGGTCCAGAAATGCACCACCTGGTAGTGCCCGCCGTAATGGTGGGAGAGTTCATGGATCTGGCTGTGGCAGTTATGGCAGCCGGCAATGCAGTACGGGGCACCGCTGGCCTTGATCTGGTCGTCTTTGATCTTGCCGTAGGCCAGGCGTTGATCCTTGAATCCCGACTGCAGGAAACCACCGCCGCCGCCACAGCAATAGTTGTTTGACTTGTTCGGCCACATCTCGACGATGTTTTCCTCGCCGACCGCCGCGGCGATCGCATAGCGGAAGTCATCGGCGATCTTGTCGCCGAAACTTTTGCGGACGATCTGGCAGGGGTCCTGGATGGTGAATTTGATGCCCAACTCTTTGTTCCAGTCGGCATTGGGTTTTAGTCGGCCTTCCCGAATCCATTTGGCATAGTATTCGTAGATGTTTTTTGTCTCGAAGTTGTGCGTGATGTTGAATTTTTTCAGTCCGGCCCGGACTGCGTAAGTGACGTGGCCTCACTCGGTGTTGAGGTACGTCTTGCACCCCAGACTTTCCGTCGCTTCCGCCTTGGCCCGCACGATGTGTTCCCACTTTTCGTCGTCGGCCAGGAACAGGCAGTAATTTTCGGCCGCCCAGGCCTTGCTGCTGTATGTCCAGTCGACACCGGCCAGGTGCAGGATCTTCCAGAGCGGCACCATCTCGTCGGGTTCGGTCATCGGTTCCCGGGAGTTCTGGTTGATGAAAAACTCGGCGCCTTTTTTGTCGATGGGCGCCTCCATGTCGGCAAATTCGGGCTGTGCCGCCCGGTATTCCTCGAGCACGTCGTTGACCACGAATATGAAGTCTTCAACCGGGGTGCCCATGGCGCTCAATGTCTCGCTGGCAGCGGCAACGTCGCAGGAGCCGCGGATGCCCTTCGGACGCTCGTCGCGCGGGCATGCCGCCCGAATGTTGAAGATCAGCTGGGGGATGTCGATTTTCATCGGACAGATGTAGACGCAGCGTTGGCACATGGTACACATCCACGGCCAGTTGGAGGCGCGAATCTCGTCGTCCATGCCGAGGACCAGCATGCGCAGGAATTTCCTCGGGTCCATGTTGTCAAGGCCGGTGGCCGGGCATCCGGAAGCACAGAGTCCGCAGGTGAGACAGAGGCTGAGATTGCCGTCGGGGAGCAGATGTTTGACCTCATCCAGGATGGAGCGCTTGGCTTTTCCCTCAATTCTCACGAGTGCTTCGGTCATGTCGATTCCTTCCAAACCCACTATTTTTTTTGGTGCGGGGCCGTCAGGTACAGAGAATCTTAAAGTTCATGATTGTGTTAGGACGACTTATCCGCTCAAATCGATTCTCGATCGATTCGATGATATCCTTTCTACACTAGCCCATATCTCGGTCTTAATCAATAGTTGAAACGTCGGAAACGGTTGTTGTGTTCAACAAGCGAAGCTGTATTTTCGGCAGGTTACATGGGTGTCGGTGATTGTCCGTTTTGTAGTAGTCAGCCGAAATTGCGAGCAAATCCGAGTCGCCCGTGGTGCCACAAAGAAGGAGTCAAAAGAATATGTCGAGACAGTGACACAATGTGGTATATTTTGGTATAGTAACATCTACCGGAGGCACACTATTCTCGGCATGGGAGAGGAAGCGGGAGCCGACGGTTTCGGCAACAGCCGGGGGAAAACATTCATGGATGCTGGAGACAAAGAGAGGTTGGCGGATATCTACCGGCAGACCAACGATGCCACCGACCCGATCAGCAAGATCATGGAAGCAAAGGTCTGCGCTGTCACATCGTCACGCTGCAGCAATGAGCGGCGGCGGTGGTCTGACGGGAGATTCAGCCGCCCCAGGGCATTTTGGTATACTGCTGAAAGACCCGATCGTGCAGCTCCTTGAACAGGGCTTCATGACTCCGCTCCCAGGCGGCGAGTTGTTCAAAGACCCGTCGGTTCTTGCCGCTGGCCCGGGGTGCCGCCATTTCGTAAAACTCGGCCAGATCGTGTTCGATCAGAAAGGCGGTGCGCAGCACGGCGACATCGGGAATCATCGAT
>CAZUJZ010000085.1:0-13611 GCA_964620665.1 uncultured Desulfofustis sp.
TGCCTTGATTTTGAACGAAAATCTCAGTTTTGCAAAAGGTTCACCCGTCCATTATTTTTTCAGTCGCTCAATCAGTTCGAGCATCGTTTCGCTCTCTTTTCGCAGTGCAGCCTCGGCCTGCGGAGCACCAATCACTTCCTTGAAATTCGTTTGCGCGAGATCGAGCTTGCCTTCGTAGAGGTTATGCTTCCCGAGAAAAAAGCGGGCTTCGACCTTTTTCCCTTGGTGGCTGAGAATCCGGCCCAGGTCGAAAAAGGCGCCGGAGAATTCCGGCATCCGGGCCACCACCTCGCGCAGCAGATATTCGGCCCGATCCAATTCCCCGGTTTTTTCAAGGACGCCGGCGAGGTGAAATGCCGCGTACATATCGGTGGGATGTTCCTGCAGTGCAGCTTCCAGCACTTTTCGAGCCTGCTGAAAATCTCCCTGCTCGGCAAGAAGAATGGCTCGGTCGACACGGAGAATTCGCTGCTGAGGCAATGCCGTGATAACCTCGTTCAAAAACGAGAGCGCCCGTTCGTAATTGTTTTCCTGTCGATAGATCTGGGAGAGTCCGTAACGCGCCATGGTTTTGGTAAAGGCCGCGGACTTCGAGTCGTTGAGACGATTGGTAAAATAGGCCCGTGCCGCAGCGTTGTCCTCAACAAGGGCCATGATTCGGTACTTGAACCGGAGAAAGGAAAAGTCTTTCGTTCGATCCTGATCCTCGTTAGTTCCCCCCTCCGCGGCGATCAGAGATTCGACATAATCGAGACGGGCTTCCGGGTCAGGGTGGGTAAGCAGGTATTGAGGGACCTGGCCTGTCCGATAACGGGTGATTCTGCGCATGGTCTGCAGCATTTTGCGCTGTCCGTCCGGATCTCTGCCAAGCTCCTTGAGCCAGTGGTAGGCCAGCAGATCCGCCTCTTTTTCATCCTCCCTGCTAAAATAGAGCTGAGCGCTCTGGCCGGCGGCCAGAGATCCGGTCAGCAGCGCCTGCGATGCGGCACCGCCGCCTCCCAGGGCGATGGCGGCCAGGGCGGCACCGAGGGTGGCGATATTGACAATCGTTCCCTTTTTCATCCGGGAGGCCAGATGCCGCTTGGCCACATGACCGATTTCGTGGGCGATCACCGAGACCAACTCGTCTTCGCTCTCCATGGCCTGGATCAATTCCGTATAAAAGAAAATCAACCCTGACGGCGCGGCAAATGCGTTGAATTGTTGGCTTTCGACGATAAAAAACCGGTAATCGAAAAATTGAATGCCGGCAACGTCGAGGACCTCCCGGCCGAGATCATTGATATAACGGTGCAGGTCCGGATCTCCGATGATCGGAAAGGCGGAACGTACCTGGTAGAGCAGCTTTTCGCCGAGTTCCCGCTCTTCACCGATGGTAAAGGCTCGGGCAGCCGGCAGGGAACCGGTGTGGACGAGAAGGGCGATGAGCAGGATGCTGATTCCTTTTTTTACTATGCGCTGCATCATAGACTGCGAATCCAGGTCAGTAATCGTTGCTGCCCTTCAGCCAACGAGACGATCGGCCGATAACCGAAGTCACGCAGGGCTTTGGCATGGGAAAAATAGTGTGATCGGGACAGCTGTTCGGCGAGAAATCGTGTCATTTTCGGTTCACCGCGAAGGTTCAGCACCCGGTAACCGGTTTCCAGCAGTGCCCCGACGCCATAGGCAAGAGGCCTGGCAACACGGCGCCGCACCGGCGGGATCTGCAAGCAGGCAAACAGCTCGTTGATCCACTGCCAGAGTTGAACCGGATGTTCTTGACCAATAAAATATGCCTGACCACCGCATTTGTCACTCTTTTCCAGAC
Source organism: uncultured Desulfofustis sp. (assembly GCA_964620665.1). GTDB lineage: Bacteria > Desulfobacterota > Desulfobulbia > Desulfobulbales > Desulfocapsaceae > Desulfofustis. The sequence goes on from CAZUJZ010000085.1 coordinate 1,811, forward strand.
ACTGCCAGGCAAGCAGGTGGGCATGTACGACGTTGTCGATATAGCTGATATCGACCTGATTTGTGCCGTCCCCGACGATGCTCAGCTCTCCCCGCCGGCCCCGGTCGACAAGACGAGGTATCAGGTGAGGATCCCCCGGCCCCCAGATCAGATGCGGCCTGATGGCACAGGTCTTCAACCCGTCTGAATTGGCGGCCAGGACCTGTTGTTCGGCCGCAGCTTTGCTGCGCGCGTAGTGGCAGAGAAAGCGGTGCGCATACGGCAGCGTCTCGTCGCCGCCCTTGATATCGGCGCGATCGAAGACCACTGACGGTGTCGACGTATAGACCAGACGGGCAACCCCGTTTTCCCGGCAGGCTTGGATAACGTTGGCGGTTCCCCGTATGTTGATCTGTTCATAGTCCCGCCGCCTCCCCCAAATGCCGGCTTTGGCGGCGACATGGAACACCGTCTCGACATCGCGGCAACAGTGCCGGACGCATGTAAGATCACCGATATCGCCGACCAGGCTGTGGGCGCCCTGTTCTTCCAGGCTCGGATAATGGTTTCTTGCCAAGACCGTGACGCGGCAGCCTTGCCGGCAGAGCCGGGCAACCAGGGCGGAACCGACGAAACCGCCGCCGCCGGTGACGAGTACCGTATTCATCGTTACATCCGGAGTTGACGTTGCGCCCAGATTTTCAGCTTTTCTCGAAAAATCTTGGCATTATGGCGTATGTCCACAGGAAACGAAGGATGGACGAGAATGTGTTCGATCCTGTTGGTCAACGGATGATGTCCGGCCAGTTCTATGGCTTCGTCGATCACCTCCTGCTTTCGCCGCCGCGAGCTCTTTTCCAGTTCGATGATGATCACCGGCATTTCCCAGCCGTGAGGGGTGTCGACACCGACGAGAGCGGAGCGAAAGACATCGGGATGGACGTTAATGATCGCCTCGCAGCAGATCGTAAAGAGTATCCCGTCACGGCTGTGAACCCGATGGGCCTTTCTTCCGCAGAACCACAATCTCCCCTGCTCGTCCTGATAGCCGACATCTCCCATTCGATGCCAGAAGCCCGAATCGTCGGGGATCTTCGCAAACGTTGTCTCGGGGGCATTATTCTCGTAGGCCCTGGTTACCACATCACCTTTGACGATGATCTCGCCGATCTCTCCCGGGGCGAGTTCCCGACATGCCGTGAACGAAGGGAAGGCCTCATCCGAGCAGGCGATCACCTTCAGCTCGATACCGGGTAAGGCTCGGCCGACGCAGGTTCCCCTGCCCTGCTTCGTCTGCGGCCACGTCTGTTCGATGATTTCCCTGCCTTCAATGGAAACGATCGGCAGGCTTTCCGTCGCCCCGTACGGCGTGTGAATGTTTCCGCCAGGGGCAATAATGTCTGCCACTGCGGCAACGAGCTCACCACTGACCGGTGCCCCGGCCATGAGAACAGTTTTCAGGGTCGGGCATGATCGCCCGTGCCGGCGACACCACCCGCTCACTGCTTTCCAGATGGCCGGCGAGCCGAAGGAATAGGTGACGCCATAGCGGTTGATCGAGGCGACGAAGGTTTCGGGATTGACCTGGGCCGGCCGGGTCGGATCCATGTCAGGTATCACGGCTGTCGCGCCGAGAGCTGCGGAAAACAGCGCAAACAGCGGAAAACCAGGTTGATCGATATCGCCCGGTCCGATGTTATAAAATGAACGGATGTGCTCCAGTTGGGCGGCAAAAATGCTATGCTCGAAACGGACCCCTTTGGGTGGGCCGGTCGACCCGGTTGTAAAGATTATGGCTGCCAGCGAGTCATCGTCAGGCTCGAACTCCGGGTGGCTCAATGAACCGTGTCGGACCGCCTGCTTTCTGACGTCGAGCGCCCCCAAACCGGGCGCCGGGCCGCAGGAAAATCGCTTCCTGACCGTGCGAAACGGCCCCGGGACCAGACGACTGAGCAGGATTGCCGCCGGAATGCCAAGCATATGCTCCGGCTTGACCGTCTCAATACAGCGCAACACATTACGATAGCCCATGCCGGGATCGATAAGAATGACCGGTGCCCCGAGACGAAACAGAGCAAAGGCAAGCGCGATAAAATCCGCCGACGGCCGGACCATCAACATGACCCGGTCACCCTCGCCGACACCGTTTTCAAAGAGAAGGGAGGCGTACCGGCGGGCGCTCTCGTCGAGCCGGTGAAAGCTCAGAGCGCGGCCGGTGCGGGCCTCGATGAGTCCGGTTTTGTCGCCCTGCTGCCTGGCAACGGCAGTCAGCGTGGCTGCGATGTTTTTCATGGTCGCCGGGTCCTTTCTAGGCGTGCAGAAAAGATGCGATCAACGGTTCCACCGCACCGTGTCCGTCTTCCAGGACATAATGACCGGCGTCGGCGAGGTAATGACGGTGAGCGTGGGGTAAACGTGTTGTCCATTGTTTGTAGAAGTGATCGTTAAAGCAAAAATCCTTGCCTCCCCAGACAATCAAAGCCGGTGTCTGCAACTCGGCAAATCGATCAAGGCCGTGTTCGATATCCACCAGGGTCTGGTAGGACGGGTGGTTCGGCGAAAGCGGGATATCCTTGACGAATTGGTGGATGCCGATCCGCTGCCGCCAGGAACCATAAGGAGCGAGATAAGCAGCCGCCACCTCTTTGGCCATCGGTTTTTGCACGGCCATGAAGGTCGCCGGCCGGGCAAACCCGTTGAGACCGCGGACAATAATCGCACCGAGCAGCGGCCATCGACAGATCCTGATGCGCAGCGGTATGCGTCGGGAGCGAAAGGCAGCGGTGTTGAGAATGACGAGGTGCCGGATCGATGCGATATGCCTGGTCGCATAGCCGATACCGATGGCCCCGCCCCAATCGTGAACGACAAGAGAACAGCTGTCGATATGCAGGTGGTAGAGCAGATGCGATATATTGTTTATGTGATTGTTTAGACTATAGTCGTATCCATCAGGTTTATCGGAAAAACCACAGCCGATATGATCGGGGACAATGACCCGGAACCGAGATGACAGCGCGGCGGCCAGGTGTCGGTAATAATATGACCAGGTCGGATTGCCATGCAGCATAACCACGACCGGACCCGAGCCTTCATCGACATAGTGCATGGTGCCGCCGGGAGTCTGCACATAATTGGCAGCAAACGAATAATCGGGAAACGTCGGTCGCTGCTCTCTGGCAGTCGTCTGTGCCGAAACGTGATCGGTCATGGTCAGTTCGGGTTTTTCCCATTTCTGATCAATGCGAGCAGGGTGCGCACGCCGATCCCGGACGGACCTTTGGGAATATAGGACTTTTTGGTAAAATCCCAGGCAGTGCCGGCTATGTCGAGATGCGCCCAGGGCGTATCGCCGACAAATTTTTCAAGATACGCCGCCGCGGTTATCGCACCGGCCTCTTTGCCCCCGATATTCTTGATATCGGCAACATCGGATTCAATCTGTTTGCTGTACTCCGGACCGAGCGGCATTCGCCAGGCCGGCTCGCCGGTTGCATCCCCTGCCGACAAAACCTGGGCGGCAAGCTGATCGTCATTGCTGAACAAACCGCTGCGGTGATGACCCAGGCCGATGATAACGGCTCCGGTCAGGGTCGCCAGGTCGATCACTCCGTCCGGCTTGAATTTCTTGATCCCGTAGGCGATGGCATCGGCGAGGATGAGCCGCCCTTCGGCGTCGGTGTTGATCACTTCGGCAGTCGTTCCGTTGTAATGGGTGATGATATCGCCCGGTTTGAGCGCTGCGGCGCCGGACATGTTATCAGTTGCCGGCACGATGGCAACAACCCGAAGACGCGGTTTTTCAACCGCCACCGCCTGCATGACCGCCAGAACGGCGGCACCGCCGCACATATCATATTTCATGTCTTGCATGCCGGCGGCGGGTTTCAGGCTGACCCCGCCGGAGTCGAACGTGAGTCCTTTTCCCACCAGCAACAGTGTCCGTTTGTAGGTTTTGGGCGCATACTCGAGGATGATGAGTTTTGGAGCGGCGGCTGACCCCTGATTCACCGCCAGAATTCCTCCCATACCGGCTTTCTGCAGATGGCTTTTCTCCAGAACGGTGCACTTCATGTTTTTGACCGTACCCAGGCTGCGGGCAAAGTCGGCAAACGACTGCGGTGTCCAGGTACTGCCCGGTTCATGGGCCATATCACGGGCGGTGATTGTTGCCTCGGCGGCCACGGCGGCGCGTTTGCTCGCGCTGCGGGCAGCCTGTACCTGAGAGGTGAGCAGCGTCAGCTTTTCGATCCCGGGGAAGAGTGGGTCTTCCGGGTCTTTCTTTTTGTATTTTACAAAGTGATAGTCGCCGAGCAGAATCCCCTCGCAGATCTGTTCAGCGCCCCCAGCCGAAATATCGGTTAAAAAGTGCGGCAAGACAACGACCACGGACTCGGCCTTGACCTGTCGTGCCGTTCCGGCGATGACGCCGCCGGCACAGCGCAACCGTTCCATGATTTCCTGTTGAGACAGTTCCTTTTTTAGTTCCCCGAGACCGACAAGCAGCAGCCGCTTGGCGGCGAACCGGTCGGCAAGCGGGCCATGCTGAGCGTATTGCAGGCTTGTTTCCTCTTTTTTTCCTTTGAAGTCGCCAAGGTGGAAGAGATCGGAGACGAGACTGTCGATCAGCTCGTCAGAACGCGGCGGAGCATTCTTGCTCTCGGCGGTCAAAAAAACGAGTAAAGATCCCGGGCACGCACGGGGCTGTTGATCAGAGACGATTATCTTGGTTTCTTTCATACACGAATCCCTTGCAATTGATTTTCCGATTATCGAAGCATACGCGGTCGACACCACCATACCATAAATCCATACCATCTTCGACTCTGTGATCGTGGCGGCACGCGAACAATGTCGTCATCTCGACAGGCCGGCACGTCTGTGACATATCGACTCCCGGCTGCCGGAGATTGAGAGATGCCCTTTTACCTAGAAATAACATCACGAGGTTACTATTATAGTTCCATCCCTCCACATCGGTTGCCGCGACAGCGAATTTTCTGTTCGCCCGCAGCTGTTTTGTTCCAGCGGGTATTGAGCTGGAGTGTTTTCTAGAGACTGCCGATAGGAGGCCAATGTGGTGATCGCGTTGACGGACACTCGATCGTTTCGGGCGAGCCGCTCTTATTGCCGGAGAAGACACATGTTGCAAACACTCATCTTGGCTGTTTCCCTGGCTATCGTCGTTTCAGCCGCCTGCTCCCTGTGTGAGGCTGTGCTCTACTCTCTCACCACGAGTCAGGTCGAAATGTTGCGTAAATCGGGTGTCCGGGCGGGCTCGATCCTGCATCGACTGCGCGAAGATATCGATGAGCCGATAACGGCGATCTTGACTTTGAATACCATTGCCAACACGATTGGCGCAGCCGTAGCCGGAGCCACCTTTGCCAAGTTGTACGGGGAAGAGAACATCCTCGCATTTTCCGCTTTTTTTACTCTGACGATCCTGATTTTTTCAGAGATTATTCCGAAGACCATCGGTGTTTCCTATTCGTTTCGACTGGCAACGTATATCGCGTTGCCCTTGCGGCTGATGGTTTTCATACTGAAACCGATTATCATCCTCTGCCGGGCGATAACCCGCCTCATTCCGCAGGACCGGGAGGGTGGCATGATCTCCGCCCAGGAACTTCAGACGATTGCAGCGATGTCACGGCAGTCCGGCCACTTGGAGGAGGCGCAGGAACGAGTTATCAGCAACATTATCGACCTCAAGCAGAAAACGGTCCGCCAGGTGATGACGCCGCGAACCGTGACCTTTTCCCTCGAGGAAGAAATGACCGTCAGCGATGCGATGCAGATGCTTGCCCAATTGACAAGTCATAGCCGGGTACCGGTGTATCGCGAGGATTCCGACAACGTCACCGGTATCATCATGCGTAAAGATGTGTTGCTGGCTGCGGCCCAGCAAAAACTTGACAGCCGATTGGCTGACTTGAAAAGACCCATCCATTTCGTCGCCGAATCGATGCCGCTTAATTTGGTTCTCATCGATTTTTTTGAACAGCGCCAACATCTTTTTATCGTTGTCGACGAGTACGGCTCGGTCACCGGGGTCATCTCGATGGAGGATGTCCTGGAAGAGATCGTCGGCGAGGAGATCATCGACGAATCCGATCGTACGGGAGATATGCGGGAGCTGGCACGCCACCGTGGCCGTTTTTAGGTCGCCCTGCAGCGTGACTGTTACTGGACCGCAGTCAACTTCACGTTTGTGGTAAACGTTTGGCCATCGCGGAGACAGGTCAACTCGATGGTGTCGCCGACCCGGTATGATTCGAGGATAGTCCGTATATCATCGTAGGAGTTGACGCGGTCTCCGGCCACCTCGACAATGATATCGCCCAGGACAATCTCGCCCAAGTGCTGCCTGGTCGGTTGCAGACCGGCCTGTTCGGCCGGTCCGCCGGGCTCGACCTCACGGATCAGGATACCTTCGATACCGAGCTGCCGGGCAACCCGTTCATCCACCAGGGTCGCACCGATTCCCGGTTTGATCAACCGACCATGACGTATCAGCTCCGGGATGACCCGATTCACCTCTTCCACCGGAACCGCGAAACCGATACCGGCATAAGCACCCGACGGGCTATAGATTGCCGTGTTGACGCCGATCAGCCGGCCGGCACTGTCAAGCAACGGTCCGCCGGAGTTGCCGGGATTGATCGCCGCATCGGTCTGGATAACGCCGCGGATGGTCCGGCCGGTAATGGCGGTTATCTCCCTGTTCAATGCGGAAATGATACCTGAGGTTATCGTCTGATCCAAGCCAAACGGGTTGCCGATGGCAAAGACCTTCTGGCCGACCAGCAGGTCGCCGGCCGCACCGATCGGGATCGGCCTGAGCAGTCGTTTGGGGGCGCTGACTTGCAAAACGGCCAGGTCCTTATCCGGTTCTGCGCCGATCAACACCGCCTTGTGTGACGACTGATCGGCCATGGTGACCTGAATGCGGTTGGCATCGGAGATGACATGATAATTGGTCACCACCCGTCCCTCTTCGTCCCAGACGAAACCGGATCCGGTGCCGGCCGGAATTTCCACGGCATTGAGGGAAAAGAGACTCCGACGCAGGGCCGTGCTGGTGATATAGACGACTGAAGGTGAAGTGTTACGGAAGATCTCTATCGTTGTTTTCTCGTCTTCGGCCAGATCCCCGCGAGCCGTCACCGCCCGCGGTTCGGCGTTGTAGGTGACCGGCCGTCTGATGGTATCGCCGAAAATCAGCCAGAGGCCGACGGCAACCAGCAGGAGCAGGATAAAAGGGTTTATTCGAAACACGGTCGTCTGTCTCCTGTTCTAACGGGCAGCGCCCTGGTTGGTGCCGTTACTGCCCGTTAGAGTCCGAGGATGAGTTTTGCCGAGTAGAAATACATCAGAACGCCGACGATGTCGATGGCTGTTGTGACAAATGGTCCGGTGGCGATAGCCGCGTCGAAGTCGAATCGTTTCAAGACCAATGGAATCAGAGTGCCCAGCGTTGCTGCCATGACCATGGTACAGAAAATTGCAATGCCGACGACCAGACCGAGCAACTGCATCTCCTGGTGGAGGAAATAGGACAGGGCGCCGAGGAAAAGCCCGTAGATGAAACCGAGGATGACCCCGACTCGCATTTCCTTGAAAACCACTCTGAACAGTGCATTCATATTGACCCGGCCGGTGGCGATACCGCGGACGATGATCGTCGAGGATTGCGTTGCGATATTGCCGCCCATGCCCATAACGACCGGGATGAAAGAAGCCAGTGCCAATACCTTGGCCAGTTCTTCCTCAAAAGAACCGATGATCACCATCGCCATCACGCCCCCGAGCCAGGAGGCAAACAGCCAGGGGGCCCGCAGCATGGCATTTTCAAAAGTAGATTTGAGTAGTATTTCCCTATCTTTACCAGCTCCAGCCATCTGCAGGAATTCCTCTGTCGCCTCTTCTCTGATAACATCGATGATATCGTCGACGGTAACGATACCGACCAGGTTATAGGAAGAATCGACGACCGGTACCGCGAGGAAGTTGTACTGGGAAACGACGTGGGCGACTTCTCCCTGGGTGGTGTCGGTATTGACCGAGATCACATTGGGATTCATGATGTTCTTGAGTTTCATCCCCGGTGAATTCATCAACAGTTCGCGAAGCGAGATCACCCCGGCGAGTTTCCCGTCGCCATGGGTAATGTAGAGGTAGAAAACCATCTCCATCTCTTCACTTTTTTGCTGTACGATGGCGATCGCTTCACTGACCGTCAGATACTCGTCGAGGCTCATGAAATCGGTGGACATCAGACCACCGGCCGTTTCCGGGTGATACTTGAGCAAGCCCTCGAATTCCTCCCGGTCCTGCTGCTCCATATGTTTGCGGACCTCATCGGCCAGTTCGGCCGGGATGGTCTCAAGCAGGTCGACGGCATCGTCCGTTGCCATGTCGGAAACGATATCGGCGAGATATTGAGGAGTAAGTTGTTGGACGAGGGCGATCACGATGGCATCGTCCAGTTCGCTGAGGAATTCACCGACCTGCTTGGTCTGGGCGATTATATTGAAGATTTTCTGACGCTCGTCTTCATTGAGATGACGGGAGACCCAGGCCATGTCGGCAGGATGGGTCTTCTCGATGAGCTTGAGCAAATGTCCGGTGGCTCCCCGGCGATTGAGTCTTCGGACCATGTCAAGCAGGACCACTCCTTCATTGCCGAGCAGTTCCCGTTTTGTTTTATCACCTCGCATCATGGCCATGGTTGGATCTCTCAGGCAGAAATTAAGCTCCCTTGCGGCGAACAAGAGCAGCCTGTATAATAACGTCCATCATTTATAGTCAATACTATTCTATTTGCACGCCATTTCTCAAACACGAACAGTGCGCCGAAGAACCAGTCAAACGATCTGCATTACACGTATGTGTATCATCCGGCCAGCAGCGATTATCCCATCATGTATCAAAAAGAGCCCCTTACGCAACAAGATCTATTAAGACAACTCGATGAGGCATGCGCGCTGCATCGGTCCGGTGCATACGCCGAGGCAGAGAGGCGCTATCATCGATTGCTGCCGCATCTTCCCGACTGCTGGCAGCTGCTGTACAACCTCGGCCTGCTGCTGCACGACTCGGGACACTACGATGAAGCCGCCGAAATCTACGGTCGGGCCTTGCAACTCGGGGTTGAAGACGGTGATCTCTATTTCAACCTCGCCTTAACCTGCAAGCAGCGAGGTCATATCGACCAGGCGCTCAGGTATTATCAAAAAGCGCTCAATCTGAACCCCGACGACATCGATTACCGCTATAATCTTGCCGGCTGTTATCTGGCCGGCGGTCTCCACGAAGAGGCCGCCGACACCTACGAAGCGGTACTACGCCGCGATCCAGGTCACCTTCCAGCGCTCAACAACCTGGCGTATGTCAGCCATATTACCGGCAAAACAGAACACGCCGTCGAACTTTATCAACTCATCCTGACCCTTCGGCCGGACAGTTCCTCTGCCGAACACATGCTGGCCGCTCTGAGCGGGCAGCAGCGCAGCTCCGCTCCATCGAACTATATTCGCGACATGTTCGACCAGTATGCCGATCATTATGAAACAAGCCTGCTCAACAACCTTCATTACCGTGTGCCGAAACGGTTGGGTGCGTTGGTCGCATCGGTCTCAAAGAAAGACGTTTTCACCGGCATGCTCGATCTCGGTTGCGGCACCGGCTTGATCGGTGAAGCTTTCCAAAACCGTGTTGAACGGCTTGATGGTGTCGATCTTTCGGAAAAAATGATTTCTCTTGCCGATAAAAAAAATTGTTATGATGCTCTTTATGTAGAAGAAATAGAGCACTTTCTCCTCCGGTGTACAACCCGCTATGACCTGATCGTTGCCGCCGATGTTTTTCCCTATGTCGGTCATATACATCATATATTCCACTATTGCCGAAACGTCTCCACCGAAGACGGGCTGTTTTTTTTCACGATCGAAGAATTGAGCGGCACTGATCGTTCACTGCAACTCGGTCAAAGCGGACGATTTGCCCACGCGGATCAGTTTATTCGACGCTGCGCCATCGATTGCGACTGGACGGTATGCTGTGCCGAACGCATCCCGCTGCGCAAGGAGCGGGATGCGTGGGTTGCCGGCATCATGTACGGACTACGTCCGCAGATACGATGAGCCGGTTTGGTCGAGGACCGGTATGCGTACGTCCAGCACAACCGCACGAACCTGCGCTCCTACCGGTGCGCTGAAGAGAAACAACGAGTGAGGAAAGCGTCAGGAAAACAGAGCGGTTTTCTGTACGATCCAACAGATCAGCAGGCCGCAGCCAAGAGAAATGAAACCAAAGACCCGCATGGTTGCGGGCGGCAGTTCACTCAGTGTCGTCAGCCATTCTCTCATTTTATCTGGAGCGACTGCATAGGGTAATCCTTCAACAATCAGAACCATTCCCACGACAAGCAGCAATAATTTCATAACACACAATAGATGTGCAGACCGGCCGGCGACGAACCGGTAATGCCACAATTTATATTTACAAATCAGAGCCAATAAGGTAAAGAAAAGCTCTCTTCCAATCAGTAGTCAGAGAATATCAGAGACCGTCTCGGGCAACAATCGATTTACCGGTGTATCACCTAGAGCAGCCTTCAGCTTCAGCGTAAACCGGCTGCGGGGATTTCGCAATCATCAATTTTTCTCACCATCAACGGACATGACTGAAAACAGAGGGTCTAAATATCGTGAAGCCGGCGTCGATATCGATAAAGGCAACGCTTTTGTCGACGGTATCAAACGTATCGTCGCCTCCACTCAGCAACGTGGCGTTCTCAATGAAGTCGGTGGTTTCGCCAGTTTTTATGCAATTGATAAAAACGCTTATAACAACCCGGTACTGGTCTCTTCGACCGACGGTGTCGGTACCAAACTGGCGGTAGCCATCCGTTGCAACAAACACGACACGATCGGTATTGATCTGGTCGCCATGTGCGTCAACGATATCGTGGTCAGCGGGGCCAAGCCGCTTTATTTTCTCGACTATTTTGCAGTCGGTCAGCTCGATCAAGAAATGGGTACCGATGTTGTCAGGGGTATTGCCGAAGGCTGTCGCCAGGCCAAATGTGCGCTGGTTGGTGGCGAAACCGCCGAGATGCCGGGGCTCTACCGGGGCAAGGATTACGATTTAGCCGGATTCGTTACCGGCATTGTCGATCGCGACGAGATTATCGACGGTTCGATTATCAGGGTCGGCAACAAGATCATCGGTCTGGCATCCAACGGCTTGCATTCAAACGGTTTTTCTTTGGTTCGTAAAATATGTTTCGACGATCTTGGCCTCTCCGTGGATGATTACATCGAGGCCCTGGGGACCACCCTCGGTGATGAGTTACTGCGACCGACACGGATCTATGTCCAGTCAATTGTGAACGTGGTCAAACATTTCAAGATCAGCGGTATGGTACACAATACCGGCGGCGGTTTTTACGACAACACGCCCCGTGTGCTTCCCCCGGGCTGTAAAGCGAGGATCAACAAGTCGACGTGGCCGGTTCCGCCAATTTTCTCATTTCTTGCCGAAAAGGGAGGCGTGGACGAGACGGAGATGTACCGTACGTTCAACATGGGGATCGGTTTCATGCTGATTGTCGAAGAGCGCCTTCTCGGCGATGTCATGCAGCAATTATCCGCTCTGGGCGAAACGCCGTATTATATCGGCGATATTCTGCCGGATGGAGACGGTGCTCCGTCGGTTGAACTGGTCGACTGAAGACACTGCGGTCGTATCACCGTACTTTTTTTTTATATGAAAATCAGCTCCCCTCAGGCTGGTCGGTTCTGCCGGAGGCTGCA
>CAZUJZ010000086.1:0-13546 GCA_964620665.1 uncultured Desulfofustis sp.
TGGGATGGCCCTGGCCATCCTGCTCGGCCGGGGACCCCGCGAACTGGTCGATATCGGCCGGCCGGGCGCCAAACTGGACGGCGGCCAGGTGGTGCTGATCGGGGTTCGCGACCTTGACCGGCGGGAGCGGGAGCAGCTCCGCGAATCAGGCTGCACTATCTTCACGATGCGTGATATCGACGAAATCGGCATGTACGAAGTCTTGCAAAAGACGCTGGACTCCCTGTCCCGCTTCGAGAAGATCCATATCAGTCTGGACATGGACGGAATGGATACCAACGAGGCACCGGGGGTCGGCACGCCGGTGCCGGGAGGACTCACCTATCGGGAAGCCCAGTTGCTGATGGAAACCATCTGCGATACCGGCAGACTGTGTTCCCTCGACATCATGGAGACCAACCCGATCCTGGACATCAGCAACCGAACCGCGCAGACCGCCGTATCGCTGGCCTCATCCCTGTTTGGCAAGCGGATCTTGTAGCCGTCAATCGTGGACGTAGAGTTCGTCCACTTCGTCCCAGGCTTCGGGCACCCCGCGGCGCAATTCGGCAAGTTCCCGAAAATAGAAAACGAGCAGTGAAATGCGCTGCAATTTGATATCGAGCACCCCCTCGCCCGGTGCCGGCGCCGGCTCGACCTGGTCATCCGGCAGCGCTGCGATCCGCTCGATCTCCTCAACCAGATCGCTCGTCGTATAGGACAAAAAGGTATCGAGCCCGCCGCCGACCGGCGGCGCGTAATTAAGGCTCTTGAGCCGGGCAGCGGTCTCGGCAATGTTCTGCGGATCATCGATACCGTTCATCCCCTGAACCTCGGCTTTCAGCTGCTGCACCTTCTCGGCGAACTCCTGCTTGGTCAACATAAACGTTCTCCTTCTCTCGGATCTTTGAAAAAGCGGCGGCGCACACATACGCCTTCCTTGATGATATCATCATGGATGGAGGCGGTGTCAACCGTGAATAGTGGCAAAACGGGAGTCAGTGAAAGCCGTAAAAATCCGGAAAAATGACGATCGAGCACAGAACGATGACCTGAATGATGATAAACGGGATAACACCGCGATAGAGATCGACGGTATGTACCTCGGGCGGGCAGACTCCCTTGAGATAAAACAGGGAAAAGCCGAAGGGCGGGGTCAGAAACGAGGTCTGCAGGTTCATCGCGATCAGGATGGCAAACCAGAGCGGATTGATGCCGATGATATCGACGATCGGCAACAAGATCGGCACGACGATATACGAAATCTCAATGAAATCGATAAAGAACCCAAGGGCCATGATGGTCAGCATCGACAAGATCAGAAACGTCCATTTCTGACCGGGCAGATCGGTCAGCACGTCCTCGACCAGATAATCGGCACCAGTGTAGACGAAGACCATCGAAAACGCGGTCGCGCCGATCAGGATGGCAAACACCATCGCGGTAATCTTCACCGTCTCCAGCGCCGATTCCTCGACCACCCGCCAACTCAGTTTACGGTAGAGGGCAGTCAGGACGATCGCGCCGACGCAGCCGACCGCGGCCGACTCGGTCGGTGTGGCAATACCGCCAAAAATCGAACCGAGCACCATGACGATCAGGGTCAACGGCGGAACAATGGCAAACAAGGCCCGGCCCAGACTCTGCCGCTTCGTCAGCTCGGTATCGATCGGCATCGCCGGCGCCACCCGGGGATGGATAACGGAGATGACAAGAATATAGACAATATAACAGCCCACCAGAATGAGTCCCGGCCCGACCGCGGCACGAAACAGGTCGCCGACCGGCTGCTGGAAAACATCGCCGAGGATGATCAGCACGATGGACGGCGGAATGATCTGTCCCAAGGTGCCCGAGGCGCAGATCGTCCCGGTGGCCAATCGTTTCGAATAGCCGTATTTGAGCATCACCGGCAGCGAGATGACCCCCATCGCCACCACCGAGGCGCCGACCACTCCGGTCGAGGCTGCCAGCAGCGTACCGACCAGCACGGTGCTGACCGCCAGGCCGCCGCGCACCCTGCCGAACAGGCTGCCCATCGCTTCGAGCAATCTCTCGGCCAGGTCGGAACGCTGCAGTAATATGCCCATGAAGATAAACAACGGTACGGCCATCAGGATGGTGTTTTTCATGATGGCGTAAATACGAAACGGCATCATCGAAAACATCTGAAAAAACTCGCCGGCGATCAAGGCTGGTGACAGGTCTCCCTGCAGGTAGACGACGGCGGCGATAATACCGAAAAAAAGAGAGACCGAACCGAAGGTAAAAGCCACCGGATAGCCGACGACGAGCATCGCCAGGGCGGCGCAGAACATGACGATACCGGTCATCGGTTACCCTCCGCCTGCCTGTCTGTACCGGCGGTACGCAACAGATTGATCTGTTTGACCGTATACCCCAGCGAGCAGAAAATCAGGTAACCGAAAGACAGTGGGATCATCGCCTTGATCAGCCAGCGGTACGGCAAGCCGCCCGGATCTTCGGAAATTTCCCGGATCTGGTAGGAGTCGACGACGTAATCAAGCGAGCCGAACAAGACCAGCAGTGCCAGTGGAACGAGAAACACTACGGTACCGACTATGTTGATGAGCGCTTTGTGGCGAACGGAAAACCGGTCATAGAGAAAATCGACACGGACGTGACCTTCATCGAGCAGCGCGACGGATATACCGAAGAGAAACATAACGGAAAAGAGATGCCACTCCATTTCCTGCATCGCCACCGAGCTGTTATGCAGAAAATAACGCATGACCACATCATAGAAGACATTGGCCACCATCAGGAGCAGCAGAACCGCCAGGATCTTACCGGTAAAGCGGTTCAGACGCATGAAGGCCCGTTCGATTTTGACCAACATCAGCTTACTCCACGGGTTCTTCGCACCAACCTGCCTCCGGGAAACGGTGCTTGACTGTCCGGTTCACGTGCAAAACGCACGATGACAAAAAAGGCCCGGACCGGGTCGAACGGTCCGGGCGCCGGTTGGCAAGCGGGCTTAATCAATCTTATTCGGAAACAATATCGGAAGTTTCGATATAATATTGCTCTGACACCTTGGTCCATGGACGGGCCACGGCCAGGTAAGCCTGACGGGATTCGTACACCTCCTTGAATTCCGGATTTTCTGCGGCATATGCACCGAGAACCTCATCGGTTGCCGCCTTCATCGCTTTGAGTACCGGCTCGGGGAAGGTCATTACCTTGATATCGGGCAATTCGGCCTTCATCTGCTCCCAGGCCCGAGCATTGGCCTCAAAGTTGGCCGCGGTCATCTCGGCGGCTATAGCCTGCATGGCCGTGGTCAGCACCGTCTGATAGGCAGGCGGCAATTTGTCAAATGCGGCCTTGTTGACCAGAAATTGCAACTCCGAAGCCGGTTCATGCCAGCCGGCATAATAGTACGGGGTGATCTTGTGAAAACCCATCTTGATATCCATGCCCGGCCCGACCCACTCGAGGGCGTCAATCGTGCCGCGGTCAAGAGCAGTGTAGAGTTCACCGGGAGCAATATTGGTGACATTGACTCCGAGTTTGGCAAACACTTCGCCGGCCAGTCCGGGAATTCGCATTTTCAGACCCTGCAGATCCTCAAGAGAGGTGATCTCCTTGCGGAACCAGCCGCCCATCTGGACACCGGTGTTGCCGCCGGGAAAGGAGTAGACGTCGAATTTGCTGTAGACTTTCTGCATCAGCTCCAGGCCGCCGCCGTAATAGTACCAGCCATATTGTTCGGCAGCGTTCATATCGAACGGAGCGGTGGTAAAGAAGGTGGTCGTGACATCCTTGCCTTTCCAGTAATAGGAGGCGCTGTGTCCCATCTCGAATTGACCGCCTTTGACCATGTCGAGAATCTCCAGCGCCGCTTTATGCTTTTCCGCTCCCTCGAAACGAATCTCAAAATTGCCATTGGTCATCTCACTGACCATCTCGGCGAGCCAGGGGCCGGCCAGAGCAAGGGGCTCCAGGGTGCTCGTCCAGGTCATGGCAAGCTTCCATCTCACTTTCTGGTCCTGGGCCAGCGCAGGTGCGGCCAGAAAGAGTACTACAGCAAAACACAGGGTCATTCGTACCAGACGATTCATCCGTTTTCCTCCCGATTGTGGGTTCTCTGGTGTAATGGAGCAGACAGGATACGAGGGGACAGCGACCACGGCCGTCACGCTCTCTTGATGACAACGTTTCTTATGTACATCGAAAATGGTGTTATCGCAAGACCGGATCCGGCTGCACCACCATAACCGGTCGCATGGGAACATCGGGTATCCCGCGTGTATGGTCAAATTGTTTGCATTTTTTCGCCAACCGCTTACTATTCAACGCTATGCTTCGGCGTGCAGGGCTCCCGGCCAGCCCGCCCGATTGCCATACCCATCGAAGCCGATCCCTGCCCGCCGGCCGCATCATCGAAGAGCGCAGCCAAAGAGCATGAACGGGACACAAACCCGCCACCCTTGAAGAGGAACTGAATTGCCATGGCGCAAGCCATCGAAATCTACGACACCACCCTGCGTGATGGAACCCAGGCTGAGAATTTCAACTTGTCCGTCGAGGATAAGGTCCGCATCACCCTGGCCCTGGATCGCCTCGGCATCGATTATATCGAAGGAGGTTGGCCGGGATCAAACCCCGTGTCGGTTGATTATTTCAACAAGATCAAACGGCATGCACTGACGACGGCTCGCGTTACCGCCTTCGGTTCGACCCGCCACAACAAAAACAGCCCGCAACAGGACGCCAACCTTCAGGCCCTACTGGAGGC
Source organism: uncultured Desulfofustis sp. (assembly GCA_964620665.1). Lineage (GTDB taxonomy): Bacteria > Desulfobacterota > Desulfobulbia > Desulfobulbales > Desulfocapsaceae > Desulfofustis. Next base: position 4,742 of record CAZUJZ010000086.1, read on the forward strand.
CGAAACACCGGTCATTACCATCTTCGGCAAAAGCTGGGATATCCACGTGACCGACGCTCTGAACATCTCGCTCGAGGAGAACCTGGAAATCATCGAGGACACCCTGGCCTTCCTGAAGCCTTCCGTGGATGAGCTGATCTACGATGCCGAACATTTCTTCGACGGCTTCAAGGCCAACCCGGACTACGCGCTGGCCACCCTGGATCGTGCCGTTCGGGGCGGCGCCGGCACCCTGGTGCTCTGCGACACCAACGGCGGGACCCTGCCCCACGAGCTGCCGGCCATCATCGAGACCGTGCAACATGCTCTGGCCGGCAACGGCGCCGCCGTCAAACTCGGCATCCATTCGCACAACGACTCGGAAACGGCGGTAGCCAATGCCCTGGTCGCCGTGCAGCACGGTATCGACCATGTCCAGGGGACGATGAACGGCTTCGGCGAGCGCTGCGGTAACGCCAATCTGACCTCGATCCTGCCGGCGCTGATCTTCAAAATGGGGCATGATTGCACGGCTGCCGCCCATATTGACGAACTCTACCGGACGTCCCGGCTGATCAACGAGCTGGCAAACCTGCCGCATAATCGGTACCAGCCCTATGTCGGCGAATCGGCCTTTGCCCACAAGGGCGGCATCCATGTCAGCGCCGTCAAGCGCAACCCGCTCACCTACGAGCACATCGAGCCGGAAAAGGTCGGCAACAACCGCCGCATCCTGATCTCCGATCAGGCCGGCCGCGCCAATATTCTGCACAAGGCCGAACAATGGGGGCTGCGCCTGAAACCGGACGACCCGCTGTTGTCGGCGATCATCCTCGACCTCAAGGAAAAAGAAAACCAGGGCTACAAATACGAGGCGGCGGAGGCGAGTTTCGAGTTGCTGATGCGTGAGGCCCTCGGCCTGCAGCGCAAGTTTTTCCGGGTCGAAGGCTTTCGCGTGATGAACAACAAATACCGGATCGACCGGCCGCCGTTGACGGAGGCGACGATCAGACTCTACGTCGGCGGCCATGAGGTCCATACCGCCTCGATGGGCGACGGTCCGGTCAACGCCCTCGACCGTGCGCTGAGAAAAGCGCTCACCCGATTCTACCCCTGTCTCGAGGAAATGAGCCTGTCCGATTACAAGGTCCGGGTCCTCTCCGGCGAACATGGCACCGAAGCCAAGGTCCGGGTCCTTGTCGAAAGTACCGACGGCGCCTGCCAATGGCGCACGGTCGGTGTCTCGATCAATATCATCGAGGCCAGTTGGCAGGCCCTGATCGACAGCGTCAACTACAAGCTGCTCAAGGCAGAAGGACTGCTCGGCTGAACGGCTGCAGCATCAGAAGGGTGCTGCAGCCGGCAAGGCGAATTCCATGATCCTGCGGCCGTAGGCTTCCCTGAGACGATCAAGATAATCCCCGTCGACCGTCCCCTGCCAGGTCGTTACCTGATAAAACCGTTTCGGGATGGTGATCTCTTCGGCGCGGAAACCGGTGGCGATGCGAATCTGCCAGCGCAACGCCCGGATTCGCTCGGCCACCGGCTCGATTGATTCGGCCAACTCCCGATACCCGACCGCGGCCAGGCACCGGGCCACCTGCTCCGGGTGATAGACGGACCGGGCGAACAGACAGGCCGTCATCGACGTAAGCAGGGCCCGGAACGGTTCATCTTCGATCAGGAAGTCAACCGCCGCGGCGACATCTTTGGCCGGCTCCTGCTGCTCTCGCGAGTAAGCTCCGGTGTCGAGATGGGAGTGCCGAAAACCGAGGGACTGGGCGGTAAAGAACAGCGGGCCGGTGGCGTATCCGGCCATCTCCTGACCGAGTACGCAGGCATAGTCGTCGCCGCCGTATACTGCCGCCGCTTTGCGCGTACCGCCGCCGAGCAGCCGGTAGAACTCGTTGCTGCCAAGACCGAGATGACGGGCCGCCTGTTGATAGGCATCCGCATCACCGAACGCCAGCCGGACAATGGTCTGCTTTTCGGAAAGCAGACCGTGCTGGGTCGCCTCGGTGGCCCAGGCCAGCGCCACGCCGGCCGACATCGCATCGAGGCCGACCCGCTCGAAATCCTCGAGGATGCGCAATACGTCGAAACAATCGGTAACGCCGAGCATGGTCCCGGCGGCGAAGATCGGCTCATAATCGTAGGGCACCTGGTGGTACAGATAGCGGGCATCTTCTTTGAACCGGTCCCGGAAAAAGCCGAGATGAATACAACCGACCGGACAGCCGGAACAGGCGCCGTTGCGGAGCAGCGTCCGGTCGGCAAATACCTCACCGGTCACCCCGTCGATGGCCGGGTCGGCGGTTTTCTGCAGGTTGTTCCAGGGTAGGGCCTGAATATCGTTGAGTCCGCGGAGATTGGCGGCGGTACCAAGATGATAGTACTTCCGCATCATGTCGGTGGAACACACCTGTCGATGCACCTCCTTGAACAACCCGGCATATTCCTTGCCCGGCGGCACAGGATGTTCGGCATCGCCGCAGACCACCAGCCCTTTCAGGTTCTTGACGCCAAAGGCGGCGCCGCCGCCGAGCCGGCCGAAATGCCGATACGAATCGACGTTGATGCAGGCCATCGCCGAACCGATCTCCCCGGCCGGCCCGATCCTGATAATCGATCGATGCCCTGATGACTTGGGAAACATCCGCCGGATCAGCTTGCCGGTACCGGCAACGTTCATGCCCTGCATAAACCCGGCATCACGAAGACTCAGGTGACGGGAACCGAGCGACAGACAGCTCAGGGTTTTGGCCCGCCCGTGCAGAACGAGCGCGTCATAGCCGGCGAAAAACAGCGCCAGTGCCAGCCGGCCGCCGGCATGACTTTCGGTATACTGGTCATGATAGGGGGACACAAAGGCGCAGACCGTCTTGCTCATCAGTGGAAAATGACCGGTCAGCGGACCGATGGCCAGGATGATCGGCTGCTCCGGGTGGTCCCAGGGTTGCTCCGGTCGGCCATAGCGCAGAAAGAGCAACGCGGCCAAGCCGCTGCCGCCGGCGACATCGTTGCGACCGTCGATCATTTCAACCCGGCCCTGTGCCGATTCCAGATCAACGACGAATATCTTGAATCGCTCATTCATGATCAAAACTCCTCTGCAATTCGGCGCGTTTCGTCAACTCCAGGCAGCCGTGGGGACAGAACTCGACGCAGCGCCCGCAATGAAGGCAGACATAGACCGCCCCGCCGCCATCCTGGTAGACCGCCCCGACAGGACAGGCAGTGACACAGGCCCCGCAGGAGATGCAATCGCTTTTGCGGACGATCACGCCGCCCCCTTTGCGCTGCCGGAAAGCGCCCGTCGGGCAGGCCTGCGCACAGGGGGCCGGGTCGCACCCGAGGCAGACCACCGGGACAAAGCCGGTGGAGAGCCCGCCGGCCGAATGGATCCTGATGCCGGAGGTTGCCCAGGAAAGCTTTTTATGGACCAGGCGGGCACAGGCGAGCGAGCACGAATGACAGCCGATACAGCGGTCCATGCGCGGTGTGGTCAATAATTTCATCGTAACGTACTCCGGCTACGCCGAATCGATCCCGCCCGCCTGCAGCCGGCTCAAAACCACTCGTGCCGCGGCCCGCCGGTGGAACACGCAGGCGGCTAACGATGATCGATCAGCAGTTTGCGCCCATAGAAATCGGCACTATCGACTTCAACGGCTTGAAAAGAAGTGCTCGTCACGTTCCCGTCAGCGGATATGGCGCGGCGCTCGACGGAGACCAGGTCCTCGGCCTTTTTCGAACGCTCCTCGCGTTTCCCTTTGCCGATCATGGCCTCGATTTCTCTGAGCAGTAAATGCTGCTGCGAGCGGCTTCCGGGGTTCTCTAACAATTCATCGGTCAGTTTTTCCAATTGAAACGGACGCTGCACCGAAGCAACCAGGATAAAGGTCTCCATACCGCCCGGAGGGACGAAGGTAAACGTCCGATTGCCAGGGGGAAAGAACTTCTGGCCACGCGGGAAACCGTAATTATAATACCCGCTGGACATCGGGAACAGCGCCGCCACCTGATCCCCGGCGTCATGCAGGTAGAGGTAGATGTAACAATTATCCAGGTGTTCCAGATAAAACTGTAACGGCGTCCCCGAATAAACCACCGGCGGCGACGAAAAATCCAGCGGCTGCATGGCGCCATCCATCTCGGCCAGAATCGCCCAGCGAAACGCGACATCGGCAGCCTGGCCGGATCGGCCGATGCCGCACACTATCAGAGTGACAAGCAGGAAAACACCTGTTAATCGGCACATACCGATATGCATAAGGATCTCCGAAAATGGTCGCCGCCGTCGTTTCTTCGACAAGCAGCGAAACCGGTAGCGTTGAGCCGGCAGGTCAGCTGCGTCAAAAGCACCGCCCGCCTGACGTTATTTGCATAAATAGCATTTCCATGTATGATTGATTTACTATATCATGGGCATGGACCGCAACCGCTACCGGATTGTTCCGACAGGAGGACCCGACCGATTCGCAACAGATCACACGGTGTGTTGCCCGTCTCTCAGCACCACCCTTAACCCCGATTACGATGCCAGACACCACCACAGAAACACTGGTCCAGCGCACCCAGCGGCGTCTCAACCTCTTTTTCCCCGAAGAGGTCTTCACTGCCGCGATGATCGAGGAAGCTCTCGAAGACGGCGAGATTTTCTACAAGCCGACCGATATGCTCCCCTACCTGCAGACGATATTGATGGATGAGAAGATTCTCGAAGTCGAGCTCGACGGCCTGACCAGAATCTACTTCAGTCGTCTCTACGATGATTTGCCCCCCCTGCCTGAAGAAGACGAGGACGGCGCCACGGCGCCCCCGCCGGACTACACGCCGGGGGACTATCTCAAAGAAATGTCACATCTGATTGCACTCCCCCTTGAACCGGGTATCGGCAACCTCTTCATCCGCCACTCACAGCGGGTAATGATCAGGTTTTTTACCACCACCTATGCCGTCGAACTCGGCACCGTCTTCCAGGATCTGGCCGACGTCCGCGGCCTGCCGGTCCTTCGACTGGCCTATCCGGCTATCGGCCGGCTGGTACGGGGCGCCCGGGAATTCCGGGCCAAGGTCCCGGAGACCATGAAGCTGATCATCCTGGTCATGGGCAAGCGCAAACACGGCACCGTCCGCACCAGGGTCGTCGATATGAGCGCCAGCGGCATGGCCTTCTCGATCACCAAGGAACAGCAGGATCTGTTTCGCATCGACGAAAAAAGAACCATCGAATTCGTGCACGACGATATGATGCTGGTCAGGCTCAACGGCACGGTTCGCCATATCTCCAAAGTTCGGGGCAAGAAGGGAACCGAGTTTATCTGCGGCATCCAGTTCGACCTGGCGACCCGGGCCATTGCGGCCAAAATCGAATCGATCGTCGCCATGGTACAGCGCGCCCACCTCAAGGAACTCTCCGACCTCTCCGCCGAAAGCGGCATGAAGTTCATTATTTGAATCAATGCCATACCCCAAGTAACTGATAAGAAAAGTTTGCACCTTGCGAAAACCACAGTTTTCACACATCCTTTCCTCAACGCTCATTGCTCTTCTCGCAATCGTCTCCATATAATCAATACAAATTGATATTTACTCTTTTCCCTATCCTCTTTTGTGTTGGTTCATTTTTTGCATAGAATCAATCTGAAGAACCAGAGAAAGAGTTTGTTAGGTCAGCAGAACATCCCATTGAACAGGAATAGACAAAGGAGGAACCATGGCCGAACCGACACAACAATCAGATGTGGTCGTTGACAAAGGAAAGTGGGAGTGGTCAGAGCTCTACAAAAAAGAGGACTGGCTTGCCATATGGCTGGGATTCATCATCCTGATTGCCGGAATCATCATCTTTCTGCCTCGACCTCCAGCCGACCTGGACAGCAAGTTGTCTACGGTCAGTGCCACTCTTGCAGCCGAGGATGCTCGAGCGCCATTTCACACCATTGAATGGCACCGGGCCAACGACACCAAGTCAGGACTCCGTGCCAGTAAGGAACCACACGGCAAAGTACTTGCAACCTGGTTGAGCAGACCGGCCCGCTGGACCGAAAACCCGTTGCAAGCGCTCTACCTCAGCGAATCAAAAGCCGCCTCTATCCGTGATAACGCTGCTGACGCGTACACCGAGGCCAAGGAGCAGACGCAAGCCGCCCTGGCGCGGGCAGAAGCGGCTCAGAGTGCGGCCGAGGCCGCGAACTTCCAGGACGTTGCGCTGAACAAGGCAGCGGAAGAGGCCATCAAAGAGTGGCGGGAGGCCCGCAAGAAAGAAAGTAAAGCCAAGGCCAAAGCAGAGACGAAAGCGCACAACAAGATCCCCTACCTTATCGGGATTATGATCGCTTTTCTGATCTTCTTTACTCCCGGCACCAAGCTGATGGGCAAAGACAGTAAGATGTTCATGCAGGGTTTCGTTTTCGTCTTTTTGCTGGCTGTCGTCGCTGAAATAATCGGCGGTCAGACCACCCTTCGCAGTTGGGGCTTCGGTCCGTTGATCTGGGCCATCCTCGGCGGTATGTTGATCGCCAACACGGTCGGCGTCCCGCGCTTCATCCAGGAAGGGGCTCAGACGGAATATTTCATCAAGACCGGTCTGGTGCTGCTCGGTGCTGAAATCCTTTTCGGTAAAATCCTCGCCATCGGCCAGGCCGGGATCTTCGTCGCCTGGGTAGTCACTCCGACGGTATTGGTATTGACTTACATCTTCGGTCAACGAGTCCTGAAGATGGAGTCGAAGACGCTGAACATCACCATTTCCTCCGACATGTGCGTCTGCGGTGTTTCTGCAGCTATCGCCACGGCGGCCGCATGCCGAGCGAAAAAAGAAGAGCTGACCATCGCCCTGGGCATGTCCATGCTGTTTACCGCCATCATGATGATCGCCCTGCCGACATTTATCGTGGCCATGGGCATGCATCCGGTTCTCGGCGGAGCCTGGATCGGCGGAACGATCGACTCAACCGGTGCAGTGGTCGCGGCAGGCGCTTTCCTCGGCGAGGTCGGCATGTTCGTGGCCGCCACCATCAAGATGATCCAGAACGTTATGATCGGGGTAATCGCCTTTGGTGTGGCGGTTTACTGGTGCGCACGTGTCGATTGTACGCCCGGCCAGCAGGTCAGCAAAATGGAAATCTGGTATCGATTCCCCAAGTTTGTCCTGGGCTTTATCGTCGCCTCCATTATTTTTTCCATCATGTTCGAAGCCATGGGCGCCAAAGGCACCGCACTGCTCGACCATGGAGTACTGCGCGGCTTTTCCAGGGTATGCCGCGAATGGTTTTTCATCTTGGCTTTTGCCTCCATCGGACTCACGTCTGATTTCCGCGAGATGGCGAAGCATTTCAAGGGCGGCAAGCCGGTCATTCTGTACGTCTGCGGCCAGAGTCTCAACCTGCTCCTGACACTCGTGGTGGCTTATTTGATGTTTTTCGTCATCTTCCCGGGAGTCACCGAGAGCCTGATGAATTAACAACCACACACAGCGGTCTCGACCAAGGAAAGCAGCTCCATGAAGATCACGCTCAAAAGGAAAAACACAAACGGTCGGCAGGTTCCGGCGTCAGGCTGGATCGGCCTGGTCGCCGGGCTGGGCCTTCTCTGGGTCACCACGTATGTGATCCTGCCCTGGGGGCAGGGCTTGCCCTATGTCAGACCAATCATGGAGGCCATCACCGCAGCTGACGTTGATGCCGGGACGTATTGGTATACCCAGTCCGAGGAAACCGCTCTGGCTCAAAGTTACGTGGAAAGCGCCATCGGGCGACACACGAACAATTGAGCACAACCGGCCCTCCGGTCGGCAAAGACCGGAGGGCCATCTCGTTCACCAGATACAACAGAGGAACTGCCTGGATGAGACAAAAGGCCTTTCAGGTCATCAGAAAAGCGTCGCCATTTCCTCCTCTCGCACCTCACGCATGGCAGTACGCATGTTATGCGCGATGCGGCGCGCCTCATCATCGGGATGATAGGCATGCAAAACTGCTTCCTGAACCTCTTTTTCGATTGCTGCAAGTTCTTCCAGAAAGTGGCGATAGTCGGCTTTTGTCCCGTAGACCTGACGAATCAGATCACGGTAGGTTGCGGCCCGAACGCCTAAGAGCCGGTCATAATGAGTTTTAAGTAATTCAACTTCAGCAATCTGCTTATCCCGTACCCGCAGGGCATTGGGTGCAGTGTGCTGAGCGGCCGCCAGAGCTTCTTTGAAAGATTCATCCTTTTTTCCCGTCTTGACCTCTTCAGCGGCCGAGTCAAGCGCCACTATTTTCGATCGCGCCAGGCCTTTGCCGAAATCTTTGATACCGGCTTTGTATTGCTGAATTTTGTGGGCATAATAAAGAAACAGGATCGGGACCAAAATAATCCATACCGAAATCTTGGGCTTATCAAGGACCCGCCTGGCGACTTCATACGAAAAATTATTTTCCCGAGACCAGATCAATTCATAGGTCTGTTGCATATCTTGAGCCATCTTCAGTCAACTCCGGGAACTCTCGTCCCTCTCTGTATTCGAGCACTACGACCTGCCCTGACGGCGACGGTTAGCCGCGCCCCACGCACCTCTCCGACCAGCTTACTTTTAGTCCGTCATTTACCCTTTTGCAAGCACCATGGCCCTGATGCAAGGCCACGCAGAGTCATCTTTTTATCGCATGATTCGTCATTCGTTGAACGAAACACGCGGCCGCATTACAATACCATTGAGATCGACCGAAACACCACCCTCGAACGCTTGTTTTTTTTATATGAAAATCATTTCCACAGGCTGAACACCCCGGGCTGGTTGGTTCTCTCGGAGGCTGCCTCGTGAAGGCCCGGCGGGGCGGA
>CAZUJZ010000087.1:0-10729 GCA_964620665.1 uncultured Desulfofustis sp.
ATTCATTCAACACAGGACGTTAAGCCATGAGCAGTGCCCACTTTTTGGAAGCGCGAACCAGACAGGTCCAGCGGACCGGTGCGGCGGCGCTGGATATCGATTGCAACAAGGACAGCCTGGCCGGCGCGGTCAGTCAGCGGGCCTGTGTCTTCTGCGGTTCGCGCGTCGTTCTCTACCCGATTGCCGATGCCGTGCACCTGGTCCACGGCCCGGTCGGCTGCGCCGTGTATACCTGGGATATCCGGGGCGCCCTGTCGTCGGGACCGGAGTTGCACCGGTTGTCTTTTTCCACCGACCTGCAGGAACTCGATGTGATCTTCGGCGGCGAGAAAAAACTCGAGCAGGCTCTGCGGGAGCTGATCGATCGGCATCGTCCGGCGGCCGCCTTCGTCTATTCGACCTGCATCGTCGGGATTATCGGTGACGACTTGGAGGCGGTCTGTCGCAGGGTTGCCGCCGATACAAAGATCCCGGTGCTGCCGGTGCAATCGGAGGGGTTCAAAGGCAACAAGCGGGCGGGTTACGAGGCGGCCTGCCGGGCGCTGGGCCGGTTGATCGGCACCGGCGACTCCAGTACCATCGCCCGCCACTCCATCAATATCCTCGGCGATTTTAACCTGGCCGGCGAGATCTGGCAGATTTGCGAGTATTACCGGCGCATCGGCATCGAGGTCGTTGCCACCATCACCGGTGATGGCCGGATCGCCGATATCTGCCGGGCGCACGGCGCGGCGCTCAATGTGGTGCAGTGTTCCGGGGCGACCATGGACCTTGCCGTGATGATGGAGGAGCGTTATTCCATTCCGTCCCTGCGGGTCTCTTATTTCGGTATCGAAGATATGGCCGAGGCGCTCTATACGGTGGCTCGCCATTTCGGCGATCCGCAGCTGATGGAGCGGGCCAAGCAACTCGTCCGGGAGGAGTTGCAGCGATTGATGCCGGAACTGCAGGCCTACCGCCGGGTCCTGGCCGGCAAACGGGCCGCCATCTATGTCGGCGGCGCGTTCAAGGCCTTTTCCCTGATCAAGGCCTTTCGCCTGCTCGACATGCAGGTGGTTATGGTCGGCTCTCAGACCGGTACCGCGGAGGAGTATCGGGAACTGGCCGAGATTACCGACGAAGGAACCATTATCGTCGACGACTCCAATCCGCTCGAGCTATCGGCATTTATCCGCGAACGGGATGTTGATGTCTTTGTCGGCGGGGTCAAGGAACGACCGATTGCCTACAAGCTCGGTGTGGCCTTCTGTGATCACAACCACGAACGAAAAGAGATGCTGGCCGGCTTTCAGGGGATGCTCAATTTCGCCCGGGAAGTTCATGCATCGGTAACCAGCCCGGTCTGGCGGTTCATGCCGCGTCGGGTGGCGGAGGGGCAATCATGACTGCTTCCGTATCGTATATTTCGACCACCAACGCCTGCAAACTGTGCAAACCGCTCGGGGCCGCGATCGCTTTCCGCGGCATCGCCGGTTGCGTGCCGTTTCTTCACGGTTCGCAAGGGTGCGCCACCTACATGCGGCGCTATATCATCTCCCACTTCAATGAACCGATCGACATCGCCTCCTCGTCTCTTGGCGAAAAACATGCGGTTTACGGCGGGGCCGCCAATCTCAAACTCGGTCTCAGCAATGTGATCGCCGCCTACAGGCCGCAGGTGATCGGTGTGGCGACGACCTGCCTGACGGAGACCATCGGCGACAACGTGCCGATGATCCTGCAGGAATATCACCAAGAGTTCGGTTGCCCTGACGGGCTCGAGATGGTTCACGTATCGACGCCGAGTTATGGCGGCACCCACATGGAAGGCTTTCACGCGGCGCTGCGGGCCGTTGTCGCGCAATTGGCCGAGGATGGTGAACCCCACCGGGGAATCAATGTGCTCGGCGGCTTCGTGTCGACCGCCGATCTTCGTTACCTCAAGGCGATCTGCCGGGACTTCGGTCTCGAGGCGACGCTGCTCCCGGACTATTCGGAAACCCTCGACGGCGAGATTGCCGAAGACTATCGATTGCTACCGGACGGCGGCACGCCGCTGCCGGCCATCCGTTCCATGGGGGGCGCCCGGGCTACCATCGAGCTGGGGGCCACGCTGCCGGCTGAAACAGCCGGAACGGACCTGCTAAAGCGGTTTCAGTGCCGTCTGGAACGTATCGGCCTGCCCATCGGTATCCGTGCCACAGACCGGTTGTTCGCCCTGCTCGCCGAATTGAGCGGCCGGCCGATCCCCGCTCGGCACCGCGGGGCCCGCGGCCGCCTGATCGATGCCCTGGTGGACGGCCACAAGTACTGTTCGGGGAAACGGGCGGTCGTCTACGGCGAAGAGGACCTGGTGGTCGGTATGGCCGCCTTTCTTGCCGAAATCGGCATCCGCCCGGTGCTCTGCGGTTCCGGCGGCAAGAGCGGCCGTTTCCGGCAGGCGATTGTTGACGCGCTCGAGGACCTGGTCGATGAACTGCCGACGGTGCATGAGGATATCGACTTTTACGATATCGAGCAGGCCGCCGCCGAGAGCGAGGTCGATTTACTGGTCGGCAATTCCAAGGGATATGCGTTTGCCCGCCGGCGGCAGATTCCATTGATCCGGGTCGGCTTCCCGATTCACGATCGTATCGGCGGCCAGCGGATCCTGCATCTCGGCTACCAGGGCGCCCAGGCGTTGTTCGACCTGATCATCAATACCCTGATCGAGAAAAAGCAACATGATTCACCGGTCGGCTACAGCTATATGTAGCCGGGGCGGGTGATCACCACCGGAGGACCATCGATGAGCGGAACAATCCATAGCAGCAGCCTGCGTCACCCCTGTTTCAATGCGGCGGCCAAGGGGAGCTTCGGCCGGGTTCACCTGCCGGTGGCACCGACCTGCAACATAAAATGTAATTTCTGCGATCGACGTTACGATTGTGTCAACGAATCCCGGCCCGGCGTTACCAGCTCGGTGCTTGAGCCGGACCAGGCGCTGCGTTATCTGGATCAGGTGCTGGCCAAGGAGCCGCGGATTACCGTTGCCGGCATCGCCGGCCCCGGCGACCCGTTCGCCAGCGCGGCGACGACCATGGCGACGCTGGTCGCCATTCGCCGGCGCTATCCCGACCTGGTGCTCTGCCTCTCCTCGAACGGGATGGGGATCGGTCCCGCTATCGGCGAGTTGGCCGATCTCGGTGTCTCCCATGTCACCATAACCGTCTGCGCCGTCGATCCGGACGTGGGCCGGCTGGTCTATGCCTGGGTGCGCGACGGCAACGTCGTCTATCGCGGCCGTCAGGCGGCCGAGCTGCTGCTGGCGCGGCAGCACCAGGCTATTGCCGAGCTGAAGCGCCGTGGCATCACCGTCAAGGTCAACTGTATCGTGGTCCCGGGAATCAACGATCATCACGTTGTCGATATCGCCAGGGCGATGCAGCACCTGGGTGTCGATCTGTTCAATTGCATGGCGCTGTTTCCGGCGGCAAACACACCGTTTGGCACGATCCGCCAGCCGGACCGGGAAATGATGAAACGGTTGCGAACCGAGGCTGAAAGATATCTGCCACAGATGCGGCATTGCACGAGGTGCCGCGCCGATGCAGTCGGCCTGCTCGACGACGATCGCACCGGGGAGTTCAGAGGGTGTCTCTCCTCTTTCTCGACGAAACAGCCTAAACAGCGGGAGCGGCCATACGTGGCCGTGGCCAGCGAGGAGGGCATCCTGATCAACCAGCACCTGGGCGAGGCGAGTCGACTGGCCATCTGGGGGCGCTCTGCAAACGGTTTTCACCAGGTGGAACAGCGGCTCACTCCGGGGACGGGCGGCGGCGTTCGCCGTTGGCATCAAGTGGCGGCGTTGCTGGACGACTGCCGGGCGATCCTGGTCGGCGGTATCGGACCGACGCCACGGGAGATCCTGACCGCCGCCGGCATCAGGCCGATCGAAGCGGCCGGCTTTATCGAAGACGGACTACGGGCAGTCTATGAAAACCGGAAGACCGGCCTTATCAAAGGGCGGAACATCACGATTGGCACGACGACCTGTTCCGGTTCAGGTGGCGGTTGCGGCTGATGATACGAGCCGTTTGATTCTGTCGTCCGGCGAACGGAAATGGTTTGCCCAATAGCAAGATACCGGCTATTGATAACACGTATTGATCTGCGAAGGAGGATTGTACTACGATACTGAACAGTTGACAGGACGACGAGGGGGCAGGGCCATGCCGAGCGAAGAAGCTGACAATCGTTTGCAGAAATCGGCGTATCGATTCGATAGAGTGGAACTAGCCGGCGCTTTTGGCGATATGGGGACGCTCTTGCCGATAGTGGTGGCGATGATCCTGATTAACCAATTGAGCCCCTCCACGGTATTTTTGGCCTTTGGTTTATTCTATCTGCTGGCAGGAATCTATTATCGTCTGCCGATCCCCATTCAACCATTGAAAGCGGTCGGGGCGGTAGCCATAGCGTACCCGGCGGTTATTACCGAGTCGGTGATCGGCGCCGCCGGCATCCTCTTCGGTGCAATTATGCTCGTCCTGTCACTTACAGGGATGGTCGATACGATCGCCAGGCTGTTTTCCCAGGCGGTGGTCAGGGGCATTCAGTTGGCATTGGGCCTGCTCTTTTTGAAAAAGGGTGTCGAGCTCATCATCGCCAAAGACCTTTTCATGGCAGGGCCTGCGACTCATGTTACCGGTTTCCCCGTCAATCTGATAGTCGGCGTTGTCGTGTTCGGCCTGGTGTTGTTGTTTCTCAACAGCAAGCGTTTTCCGGCCTCCCTTGTCGCGATGGCCATAGGTATCATTGCCGGCATAGCTCTGGGCGGGTTGACGGGCCACGCATTGTCTTTCGGGCCCACCAGCGTGAAGGTTATCTTGCCGGCTCCGGGAGACTTCTGGACCGCGTTTATCATGTTGATTCTGCCGCAAATACCGCTCACTATCGGCAACGCCTGTGTCGGGACTGCGGATACCTGCGCAACGCTGTTTCGTGAAAGCTCATATCTTGCAAGGGCAAAGGCCGGTACTTTTGCTTTGTCTATGGGGGTGGTCAATTCGGTTGCCGGTTTTTTTGGAGCCGTGCCCATGTGTCACGGGACCGGCGGCCTCGCCGCCCATTATCGGTTTGGCGCCCGGACCGGAGGAGCGCCGATCATGATCGGCGCGGTGTTTGTTGTTGTGGCGGTGGTCCTTGGCGAGACAGGTTTTGCCTTATTGGCTGCCATCCCGAAGTCAGTTCTCGGAGTACTTTTGATATTTGCCGGTTTGGAGTTATGCCCGTTGCTGCGCAGTCTGAAAACGAATGAAGACTACTTTGTCGCCCTGTTGATTGCCGGCATCGCCCTGGCGGTGCCGAACATGGCCTGGGCTTTTGCCATCGGCATCGGTACCGATCTGTTCATTAAAAAAATGAAGATCAGAATCTGACAAATCACCCCCAACAGCGGGAAGGTTTCAACCGGTCTTTTGCTTGCTATCGAATACCGGCAGCAGCACCTTCCGCCCGCAGCACCCCTGAGGCCCTGTTTCCGCGCCCTGTCGATGTTCGTGAACACCCTCCGGGCAACCAACCAGCTCTGTCGACAATAGTCGAGCGGCACATTGTTCGGTGTTACTTCTCGTCACGAAAGTGACATGGAACAAGCAGACACCAGAAGGTAGATGCCGAGCAGACAGCAGGCAATAAAAGGGAGCAGTTCAAGAAAAAACTGTTTGGCGGACAGCCTGCTGGTCTTTCTGCAGTCAGCTTCGCAGCCGATTTCTGAATGGTATATGTCATGGCCGGAGCCGAACACCACTTCAATCAGAAAGAGAAGAACAAGTCCTATTGTAATGATTACGAGAGCAACCATGCAACCGATTAAACATGCTTACGTCGCGCACCGCAACAGGAGAGCGAGCACGGCTTTGGCGGATTGGTCTGACCCGATGAAGAGCACCGGTTACTGTCTTCTCTTGGTTATTGCCGGTAGATGATGGTCCCGACATGCTCACCATGCAAGGCGCGGGTTATCGATCCTTCGACCAAGCCGTTGACGATTTGCACCTTCTCAATAACCTCACTGTTCTGGATAATTTCAAGACATGGCCTCTCCAGAACGAGATCATCAAGGTCCCGATCGAGAAGATCCTGGGCCCCGATTTCCGGGATAAATTCGGCTTCCGGATTTTTCTTCGGATCTTCGGTATAGAGACCGTTTTCATCCTTGATGAACAGAATGGTCCGCGAACCGATCAGATCAGCCAGGATTACCAGACCAACATCGGTTCGATGGATCGGGATCCGTCCGATTTTCGGCTTAATGGCGAAATAGTCATAGGGAGGCATGCCGTGCATGACCGGGATGATGCCTTCGGCAAAATAGGTCGGTAGTTTGACGATGTCAGAATGAGAAATTTTTACGCCACCCCACGGCGATAACAAGGTGGCAATCATCAGTGCATTCTGTTCGGAGATCATGCTGCCGAATTTGGCGATAACCCCGGTCGGCATGCCCATCTCCAATCCGATCGTGTAGATGTGGCGGCTGCGGGTTCCGCCACCGGTCGTCAGCAGAATTTTGTGATCCCGGCGATTCCTGACAATTTCTTTGAGAATATTCGGCAGTGCTTTGACACCACGATCGCAAATCGACTGGCCGCCGATTTTCATGATTGCAATATCTGGATATAAACGCGATTGTGGAGCGATGGCCAATTGTTCAACGAATTCCTTGCTGACCAGACTCTCTCCCATCAACCTGCTTTCCACATGCAATCGATTGCCATCTTGATCACGGACTAGGGCCATATCTCAGTCTCCTCCTGTCGCTGCTTGGTCATGTTCTTCTCGTCTCGGCAACAAAGATCACATTCCAGGCCAATGACCATCACGTGTGCTTTGGACCACGTTTGAGGGCGATTAACTCGGCGCCTGTGGCTCCGGCGATCTGCTCCAGTTCGGTCATCCGCAAATGATTGCCATAGACCTTGAGATCGATACCGCTGACGGCGATGATGCGGTATCGAGGTGTCTGGGCGCCTTCTCTAATTTTTTGTCGTTCCCGAAAGAAAATTTTCCCTGCCATATCGGCCTCCCTGTTTTGTTTTGACTGCGCTGCAATTTGTCAATTATATGCTTCAAGAGGTGGAACAGCAAGGATCAACCTGTCGTAATTATCAGTTATTATTGGTTAGAATTTTGATTAGAGCGGCGGGCACTACTCGGATTAGGTAATCTTTTTATGTGATTAGTCGAACATCTGAGGGGGATGATGCCGCATCGATCACGTGCTAACCAGATGTGAATACAGGTGAAAGAATTTCTGATATTTTCACTATATTCATAAATATCAATTATATAAGAAGATGTTTAACGTGACGATTCTCAGCGACATTAACCGCTGTCAGCGAAAGGAAGGTAAAGAACGTTTGGTCAGGGATGGAAAAAATGAACGATCATGCTGCCCTCAAAAGAGAAAAATTCTTATGCACGGTACAACAATCACATGGTGAACCTCTATATCGGTATTGACGACACAGACAATCTTGACGGTCCGGGATCGGGAGTTTTGGCCGACCTCCTGACACAGGAGTTGCATAACAACGGTTTGGCCCTGTGTGCGGCAATTACCCGTCATCAACTGCTGGTTGATGACCGGATTGCCTACACGTCCCATAATAGCGCGATGTGCTTTTCAGCGGTCTGCGACCAATTCAAAGTGGCAGCATTGATCAGCTGCGCGCAGCATTTCCTGCATGAGCATGCAGCCCCCGAGTCAGATCCAGGTCTGAGCGTAGTTGTTGACAACGGCCGACTGGGCCGGGAACTTCTCATGTCCTTTGGACACAAGGCAAAACGATGCATGGTCGATAAAAAAGAGGCCTACGATCTTGCAAAAACGCTTGGCGTGCACCTGTCGGAACATGGCGGCGACGGGATCGGTGTGATCGGAGCATTGGCGGCAACCGGTCTGAGACTCTTCGGGAGTGACGGTAGGTATCGCGGCTGGTACCCGGTGGGATGTGTTGGCGAGGTGACAACCGCGGGGTGTTTGGTCGAACATGATTTTATCGATGCCGTCGTTGCCGAGGACGGCACCTGTTTGGATGAGACAGCCAGCATCATGTTCAGTGAAGCTTGTCTCAAGACGGTGCATTTCAACGGACGTCGGGTTGTACCGGTTGTCCAGGATACCACTTCAACCACTCAGACCTGCTGGAAAACGTTGTCACGGGCTATGATGAAACGCTTTTGATCGGAACTGGCCGGGCCGATTTGCAAAGGCCTTGTGCGTCATTTCCTTACAGGGTGTCCTCGTTAGTCTTACCCGGAAATGCTCTTCTTGCCTACGATAAATAAGAGTAATTACATGGCAATATGCCATTTGTGTCAGAAATGGTACGTTTTGGGAAATTTGTTGGCAGGAGATTCTTGATAAGTACAATAGATGAAAGATCGCGGCTGGAAATGACCATCGGCTACGAAAAAGATCAAAGATTGTTCCTGCAAGAAGATACATCCTGGACAGTGACAAGGTGTCGTTATGAAACAGAGCCATCACGAAGATGCACCACATCCGGCAGGCAAAAGACCGTTGCTGGCGCTCTCCCTGTTGAATCTGGATATGTCCGCCCTGGAGGCGTATGCCGACGATTTGATGAAGAAAAATCGCATCCGGACGGTACAGGAGGAAGATATTGTCAGAGCCGCTGAAGAAGCCTCTCTCCCGCTGCTTCAGCCGGAAAATCGTTTGCCCGAGGAGTCGCCCGGCAATCACCTTGTTCCGGATTAAGCGTTCCGCCGTCAGGTGTTTTTTCCCTTGCCAGAGACAGACAGCCCTGAAGGTACTCAGTCCGGTTACGATGCTCACCGGGAACACTCCGTCCTCGAAATAGTACGCACGTCCCGTGGCATGGCGAACCCATTGGCATTGATTTTGAATGGTACTGAGGTTTTTTTCACCACAGCCCCTGCTGTTTCCCCCGCGAGCTGATGATAACGCTACAGACATTGAGCGACTTGAATGTGTTGGCTCACGAGTTGGACGAAAAGGCAGTAACACAGCCTCACGTCGAGAGTCTGCTCAAGGCGTTTGGCCCGCTTATCCTGATGAAGCAGCGATGGCTTCAAGAAAGGGCACCGCAAGCGATGCCCTGCGATATCGACAAGCAACGACTGGCCGAAGGTGTACCGCTCATCGAACACGGCAATTTTTTTCGCTCAAGCGATCCCTGGGATGCGGCAGCGTTGTTCGCTGTCGCTGCCATTTTTCAAGGATTTCCGGAGTATGGCATCGAGATGTCAGCTCTCTCCGAGGAAATCGAAAACGGGCGATACGAAATAGATCCGCTGAGGGCCAGTGTAAAGAAAGCGCGCGGGTATTGTATCTTTTCGTCGGAAACGATGCGTGGTGTCAACCCGATCGTGCTGGAACTGTTCAGCCGGTTTTTGTGGCGGTTAATCCTTTGCGACAAACGCCGTTCCTGTGAATCAATATTAAATGATATCAAATGGATAAAAGGTTATTGCCCCGTTTGCGGCAGTTATCCTCAATTGGCTGTTCTCGGTCCCCGTGAAGAGAGGATGATGTATTGCTCCGAGTGCGGTTACCAGTGGAGTTTTTTCGGGTCTTCCTGTCCGTATTGCGAGAACGAAGATCAAAAAAGCATACGGTTTCTCGGCATTGACGGTCAAGGAGACGGAGCGGCCTTTATCTGCGGGCATTGTAACAGATATCTGATCACCACCGTTGCCTCGGCGATGTGTCGGCAACCGAATTGTGACTTGTTGTCGCTGGGGTTTGTACACCTCGATATGATTCTTCAGGGCAAGAAATTCCTGCCGATGGCCGAGTGTGAATGGAATGTCTTGTACCCCGTTGCCCGGACGGATCGAGATGGAGCGCGTGCGTCTTGAGAAAACTCCTCACCCTGCACAGAGCGTGACACGAACCTTCGTTGTCGTATCGATTACTTTTTGAGGATGCGTCTTTCGTGTTGGTGGATTAAAGAGGGGCAGGCTGTCTCTTTATTCGTCAGATGATTCGTTGCCCGGACGTGATCCTTGGATATATCTTTGTACCACATTACCTTTGTGATGACTTTTTCCGGTGTCGCCCTGCTTGCGCTGCGGCGGTCGACATCGGTAACAACCCACACCGATTTCGCCCTTGCCGGGCGCAGCCTGCCGGCAACCGGTGTGGCCTGGGTCATTATCGGCACCCTGGTCGGCGGAGTGGCTACCATCGGTACCGTCCAGACCGCATATACCTACGGTATTTCAGCGGGTATTTTCACCTTCGGCAGTGGCCTTTCCTGTTTGCTGCTCGGCTGTTTTTTCGCCAGGGCGCTGCGTGAAGAAGGAGTGGTAACCGTTTCCGAGTATCTGGGCCGGCGCTTCGGACAGTCGTTTCGCCGCTACAGCAGTGGTATCAGTGCGTTCGGCATGTTCATTCATGTCGTCGGCCAGTTTCTTGCCGCCATTGCCATCATCCAGGCAGTGTTTGCCTTCGGTGATATCGTCTCGGTTGCCCTCGTGGCGGTGCTGATCGGTATGTTTGTCGTCTCCGGAGGGATTGCCGGTGCCGGTTTGATCGGCAAAATTAAATGTTTCATGCTCTATCTGGTCATGCTGGCCAGTGCCGGCGTCGCGCTGCAGCAGGGCGGGGGCTGGTCGGGGATCGTCGACAACCTGCCGCCCGAGGCGAATCTTCTGAATTTTGTCGATTACGGCGTCACCACGGCAGACATCTCTGAATTCCAGGTCTATACCCCGC
>CAZUJZ010000087.1:10739-13491 GCA_964620665.1 uncultured Desulfofustis sp.
GATACGATTTCGATGCTGGTCGGCGTTCTCTCCACCCAGATTTACCTGCAGGCTATCTTTGCCGCCCGTGATGTGCGAGCGGCCCGTAACGGGGCATTTCTGAGCGCCGTCGTGATTCCGCCCCTCGGAGTGCTCGGAATAATCGTCGGGCTCTATCTTCGCGCCTTTTATCCCGAACTGGGCGGCGGTGGTGCCCAGGCATTGCCGTTCTTTCTGGCGATCAGTTTTCCACCGGTGGTGGCAGCCTTCTTCAATGCCGGTATTTTGCTGATCGTGCTTGGTACCGGGGCGGGCCTGGTGCTCGGCGTCACCACCAATATCTACAACGATTTTCTGTCGGGAAGCAGCGTCATGCAGCGTCTGGTGCAACCGGCAAGGCTGCTGCGGATCTGTGCCCTGAGCGTTTTGCTGCTCGCCTCCCTCCTGGTCTTTACCGGTCTTGATTCGACCATCCTATCCTGGAGTTACCTGTCGATGGGGCTTCGCGGATCAGCGGTGTTCGCCGGTCTGTTCGTTATTGTCTTTTTAAAACGCGCTGCCGATTCGAGAGCGCTGCTGGTGCTGCTCTACCTGCTCCCTGTTCTTTACCTGTGGCTGAAGTTGTAGCTCGGAGGCTGCAGATCTTTCGTTGAAACCGGCTCTGCTTTTCATGAAAAGCAGATTTTCCGCATCGGTCGGACCTGCCGAAGACTGCATCGCCCGGGCCTGGCGGGCCTGTTCATTGACCGTGGCCGTTGCGACCTCCCGTCACGGGGGGTCAGATCAGCCTGTCGAAACCGCTGATGATGAAATAGCCGGAGAACAGCACGAGAAATGAGGCACAGGTGCCGACCAGCAGACGGTAGCGGCCGTCGGTGAAGAAACGGCGACCGCGAGCGATGCCGAAGGAGATCAAGCCGTACCAGGCCAGATCGGCAAGGATGTGGCCGACAAAAAAGGTGGCAACGCCGATCAGACCGAACTGCATGGAGTAGACGATGTAGCCGAGTCCGATGGTTGCCCACCAAAGCAACCAGTAGGGATTGGCAATACTCAGCAGGATGCCGGCCAGAACCAGATTTCTCGAACGTTTGTCCTGGTCGTCCAGGCAGAGATGCAGTGTCGGCAGTCCTTTAAACATCGAGACGGCCATCCACAACAAAATGGCGCCGCCGACAAGGGAAATAATAATGAAGACTTCGTCACGGGAGAGTAGCGGCGCCAGGCCGGTTATCAGCGCGCCGATCAGAAGCAGCTCGAGCAGCCCATGTCCCAGGATCATCAAGGGACCGACCACCGCCCCGCGGCGCACGCTTTCACTGACGGTCACGGTCATCACCGGGCCCGGCATCATGGCCCCGGACAGGGCTATCACAAATGAGGACAGGCCGATGGAAAGCAGGACAAGTGACACGATGCGATACTCCACAGAATCAAAAGGAACCGTATAGTACCGGACGGAATCATTTCGGGCAATGATCAGGCCGTCTGCTCCTCACTTTTTTCTTTCCCTCAGCAACCTTTGTGACCGCAGGGTTCGTTTTCTCTCGCCCTTGGGTTCGCCGACATTATATAGTCTCCAGGGCAGGAACGGGGAGTATGGCCGACGGTCTGACGGCGGGCCGGTCGTATTCGAGAACCAACAGGAACGGGATAGCGAACGGTATCATGTGGATGTATCAGAACGGTTCAGCACAGCACGTGATTGTGCCCGCGGCTCGGAGGTGGTTGCTGATCGCCGTCCTGACCGTCGGACTGCCTTCGCCGGCATGGGCTGATCGTCATGGAGATCTTGCCGGTGACGATCGGGGCTGGCGACAAGAGTTATGGACTTTTCTCAAGGGAGAGGAAGCATCGACGGCGCTGTATGCCGGGATGTGGAGTCGACATTTTATTAACGATGACGATGACTATCGTTCCAATCATGACCTGCTCGGTCTGTGTTATCGAGGAATGTTTTTCGGCACGTTCCGGAATTCTCACGGTAACCGGGGCTGGGGAGCCGGGGTGCAACGGGATCTCTATCGAGGCAGTGTGCGCGATGCCTCGTGGCGTTTTGGCTATCGGGCCGGCATCGTCTATGGGTACGAGGAGCTATCGCTTTTCGATACGAAGCTCTTTCCATTCGTGCAGACCTATGCCGACTTGAGTTACAAGCAGGGAGGCGTCGAGCTTTCCTGGGCGGGCAGTACCGTGCTGATCGGTTTCTTCTGGCGGATCTGATTTTCTCCGCCGGCGCCGGCTCACCGGTTTATTTTGCGCCAGACCGGGAACTCTTTGGCAATCCTCTGAAAACGCGGATCGGTGTCGATGGTTTCGTCCATCTTGCGGTTGGCGATCAGGATTGCTCCCGGTTTGCACTGCCGCTCGATGAGGCGCTCGAATTTCAGCTGTTTCGTCTTTTCGCAGAAGGGTCGAAAATAGTAGACTATGTCGAAATCGGCGACCCCCTCAAAGGTCCAGATATCAGCTTCCGCGACCTGTGCTTCCCCCACCAGATTTCGCGCGATCTGTAACGATGCCGGGTCCTTTTCAATGCCAAATACGTCAAATTCGAGCAACTCGGCAAGCAGCAGAATATTGCCGATGCCGCAGCCGATATCGATACATGTCAGGCCCGGACGAAATAGACCGTGGTCCTGCAGGTATGATCGTGCCAGCAGCAACTGATCGTAGGCCTGCCGCGTATCCATGGCGACGAATGGATATTCTACCGAAGTATCATTGCCTGTCCGGGGGACGGCCTGACGGGTGAAATAACCGATAAAGCGGT
>CAZUJZ010000088.1:0-13477 GCA_964620665.1 uncultured Desulfofustis sp.
ACCGGGGCCACCCGGAATATCGATACGCCGCCCCGTCGGCGAAAGCAGTTCGTGCTTTCCGATCAAGAGGTCCTGCAACTGGCCCGCTGGGCCTGCATTGTCGAAGAGCATTACGGCAAACCCATGGACCTGGAATGGGCCAAGGACGGCAACACCGACGAGTTGTTTATCGTTCAGGCCCGGCCGGAAACGGTCCAGTCACAGAAACAGGAGGGGCCGCTTCAGCGGTATCGGCTCAAGGAAACGGCCAAGCCGCTGGTTACCGGCCTGGCCGTGGGGGATGCCATCGCAGCCGGCAAGGTACAGCTGCTGGAGGACAAGGATGAGATGGACTCGTTCGAGGAGGGCTCCATCCTGGTAACGGAAATGACCGATCCGGACTGGGGTCCGGTCATGAAGCGGGCTGCCGGCATCGTTACCGAACACGGGGGCAGGACCAGTCACGCCGCCATCGTCAGCCGGGAGCTTGGCCTCCCCGCCGTCGTCGGCGCCGAGGGAGCTCTCGACAAACTGCGTGGCTGTGACGAGGCGACCGTTGATTGCGCCGAAGGTCCCAAGGGGATGGTCTACGAAGGGCGGTTGGAATATGAGCAGCAGGAGATAGATGTTCAAGATATCGACCAGGCCGAGGTTCCGATCATGCTCAATATCGCCACCCCCGACGCGGCCTCCCGCTGGTGGCGGCTGCCGGCCGACGGTATTGGGCTGGCCCGGATGGAGTTCATCATCAATAGCCTGATCGGGGTGCACCCGATGGCCCTGGTGGAGCCGGACCGGATTGAAGACGAAGCGGTGCGGCAGCAGATCGAGGAAGCCGCCGACGGTTACCAGGAGTTGCCGGAATTTTTTATCGATACGCTTGCCCGCGGGCTTGGGAAAATTGCCGCTTCGCGTTACCCGGACCCGGTTATTGTCCGGATGAGCGATCTGAAAACCAATGAATACCGGGAACTGATCGGCGGCGAATGGTTCGAGCCGGAAGAAGAAAACCCGATGCTCGGCTTTCGCGGCGCTTCGCGATACTACAGTGACCGCTACCGCCCTGCCTTCGCTCTGGAGTGTGCGGCGATCAGACGGGTACGCGAGCAACTCGGTTTCGTCAACGTGATCGTGATGATCCCGTTCTGCCGGACGCTCGAGGAGGCCGACAAGGTACTGGAAGTCATGGCTGAAAATGGCCTGCAACGGGGCGAGAACGGACTTGAAGTTTACGTGATGTGCGAGATACCGAGCAATGTCATCCTCGCCGAGGAGTTTGCCGAGCGGTTCGACGGTTTCTCCATCGGCTCCAATGATCTGACTCAGCTGACCCTGGGGATCGACCGGGACCTTGCCGAGCTTTCGGAACTGTTCGATGAACGCAACGAGGCGGTCAAACGGATGATTACCGAGGTTATCGAACGGGCACACCGGAAAAGCAGAAAGGTCGGGATCTGCGGCCAGGCACCCAGCGATTATCCGGAGTTTGCCCGGTTCCTGGTGGAGGCTGGAATCGATTCCATATCCCTGAACCCCGATTCGGTGATCGGCGTGCGGCGCCACCTTGCCGGACGCGATCAAGATTAAGCGATGCCGGAGCGAAACGGGAATGCAGAGCACCGGGAAGCGCGGTCCCGAGAAAACGGGGCAGACCGGTTCCATGCGATGCCGGCGGAGGAAATCCTCAATCGCTTTGACGTCGATCCGGCACGGGGCCTGAGCGCAGAGGAAGCGGAACAGCGCCGGCGGCAGCACGGCTCGAACGAGTTGCAGGAAGAGCAGGTCAAGGGAGCCGGGCAGATCCTGGTCGACCAGTTTCGCTCGATCGTCATCATCATCATGACGGCTGCCGCCGTCCTGGCCTTTCTGACCGCCCGCTGGCCCGAAACCATTGCTCTGGTGGCGGTGATCCTGGTCAATACGGCGATCAGTTTTTTCACCGAATACCGGGCCGCCCGCTCCATGGAAGCACTGCGGCAACTCGGGGAACATCAGGCTCAGGTCAGGAGGGCGGGAGAGCGGCAGGACGTCCCGGCAGCCCTCCTGGTGCCGGGTGATATCGTGCTGCTGGGTCAGGACGATCTGGTGCCGGCCGATATCCGGTTGCTGGAAGCATCATCGCTTCAGATCAGTGAAGCCGCTTTGACCGGCGAATCTGCGGCAGTGCAGAAAACACCGGCTGTGGTGGAACCCGAGGCACCGCTGCATGAACGCAGTTGTATGCTGTACAAGGGGACCACGGTGGCGGAAGGCGAGGCCGAGGGAGTCGTCGTCGCCACCGGTGTATCCACCGAACTCGGCCGGATTTCAGAACTGGCCGCCGGGGCCGGGGGACAGTCGACACCGCTGCAGCGGCGGCTTGATCAACTGGGACGAAGGCTGGCCTGGATCACCCTGGGGATTGCCGTGATGGTCGGGGTTGCCGGCATAGCCGCCGGCCGTGATGTCCAGGTCATGATCGAAACCGCAATCGCTCTGGGAATCGCCGCCATCCCCGAAGGCCTGCCGATCGTCGCCACCATCGCCTTGGCTCGCGGGATGTGGCTGATGGCCAAGCACAATGCCCTGGTGAATCGGTTGACCGCGGTGGAAACCCTGGGCGCCACCTCGGTAATCTTCACCGATAAAACCGGAACACTCACGGAAAACCGGATGCTGGTGCGCACCATTGTCACCCCGGATGCTTCGGAAACCGTGGATGCGAATGGCGGCTCCGACGCACCGGTGCGGAACTCCGATGAGAGTGATTCCGTGAAACGGCTGTTGCGGATCGGCGCCCTGTGCTCCAATGTCAGACAGGCGGACGAAAATGAGGATGAACTGCTTGGCGATCCCACCGAAGTAGCCCTGGTAAAGGCGGCAGCGCTCTACGGCCTGCAGCGGGAGGAGGTGCTTCAGGCCTTTCCGGAAGAGCAGGAGGTGCCATTCTCCTCCGAACACATGCTGATGGCGACGATTCATCGCCGGGAAGAAGCCGGCGACCAGGAGCGTTTCTATACTGCCGTCAAGGGGGCACCGACGCAGGTGCTGCAGGCCTGCTCTTCGATCCTTCAGGAAGGAGAAGCGACGGATTTGTCTGAGGATACCCGGGATCACTGGAACCGCAGGGCGGATGAACTGGCTGCCGAGGGGTTTCGGCTGCTGGCGTTTGCCGAAAAGAGTGGTCCGGAAATTACCGACGAACCTTATGAAAATCTCTGTTTTATCGGCCTGGCCGGGCTCGAGGACCCGCCGCGCCAAGACGTCGGCGAGGCCATCGAGCACTGTCGCTCTGCCGGAATCCGGGTGGTTATGGTTACCGGAGACCGGCCCGACACCGGCAGCGCTATTGCCGCCAAAGTCGGCCTGGACGAGGACGGAAAGACGTTTGTCGGCCGCGAGCTGAGCTCCGACTCAGAGGTGAGCGAAGATACACTCCGGCAGTTACAGTCGGCGACGGTTTTCGCCCGGGTAACCCCGGAACAGAAATACAATCTGGTTAAATGGCACCAGGACCACGGCTGGATCGTGGCCATGACCGGGGACGGTATCAATGACGCCCCCGCCCTTAAGCAGGCTGATATCGGCGTTGCCATGGGCCAACGCGGGACCGATGCGGCCAGACAGGTGGCCGACATGGTGCTGCGCGACGATAAATTTTCCACCATTGCCGCCGCGGTCGAACAGGGAAGGATTATCTTTGCCAACATTCGCAAGTCGGTCCTGTTCATGTTGTGCACCAATATTGCCGAGATCATCGCCGTTACCGTAGCCTCCCTGGCCCAGATCCCGATTCCGCTGCTGCCGCTGCAGATCCTGTTTTTGAACGTGCTTACCGATGTATTGCCGGCACTGGCGCTCGGGGTTGGAACCGGGACGGTCCAGGTCATGCAGCATCCGCCGAGATCCGCAGGAGAGCCGGTTCTGACCGGCCATCACTGGCGGGCCATCGGGGGCTGGAGCACCGTTATCAGTCTCTGCGTCCTGGCCGCTCTCAGTATTGCCCTGGTCTATCTCGGCTACGACGAAAAGAGAGCGGTAACCATTTCCTTTCTGACTCTGGCCTTTGCCAAGCTGTGGTTTGTTCTCAACCTGCGGGACCGCCGGGCCCCGATCTGGAACAACGATATCATCCGGAATCCTTGGATCTGGGGAGCCTGGCTGGTCTGTGTAATACTTTTGCTGGCGGCCGTTTACTGGCCGCCGCTGGCCTCTGTCCTGCAAACTGAGCCCCCCGGTCCCGAGGGCTGGTACACTATCGGCTTGTTGAGTCTGGTGCCGGTCTCTCTGAGCCTGCTGGTTCCCGGCATTCGATTTTATTCCGCCGACCAGCGCTGAACGAAGAGCGGCACACCGGAGGCGGACACCAGCGCGCGGGGCTCTGCCGGCAAGGCTGCGAAGAATAGCGTGCCCTCCACACGATCCGGTACGCGGATGAACGGAGAGAAACCAAAAAAAACGAGGAGGATTTGAGTATGACTCACGCTGTAGCAATCAATGGAATGGGAAGAATCGGCAGGGCCGCGCTTAAAATTATACAGGAGACCCCGGAGCTTGAGCTGGTGGCCTTGAACGATTTGCTGCCGGTGGACAATCTGGCCTACCTGTTGAAGTATGATTCGGTCTACGGCCGTTATGAAAAGGAGGTGAAAACCGGCACTGACAGCCTGATCATCAACGGTAAAGCGTATCCGATGTTCAACGAGAAGGACCCTGCCCGGCTTCCCTGGAAGGAGCTCGAAGTCGACCTCGTTTTCGAGTGCACCGGGGTTTTCCGGAAGAAGGAAGGGATGGAAAAGCATCTGGAAGCCGGCGCCAAGCGGGTCATTCTTTCGGCCCCGGAGAAAACGGGTGACGTTGAAATGGTAGTCCACGGGGTGAACAAACCGAAGGGGAACCCGCACTTGGTATCCTGCGCCAGCTGCACAACCAACTGCATCAGCCCGGTCGTTGAAATCATTGGCAGAAGAATTGGCATAAAAAAGGCCATCATGACCACCATTCATGCCTATACATCGAGCCAGGCAATCACGGACGGTCCCAGGAATAAATGGCGGCGTGGGAGAGCGGCTGCAATCAATTTTGTGCCGACATCGACGGGAGCAGCCCAGGCGACCGCACAAGTGCTCCCACAGTACAACGGAAAATTCGATGGTGTTGCCGTCCGCGGACCGGTTCCGGTGGGCTCCATTGTCGATCTCGTCTTCGTGACCGAACGTACGGTGACCGACCAGGAGGTCAATACTATGTTCCGGGAAGAAGCCGAAAGCGACCGATATCAGGGAATCATGGGTGTCGCGGAAGATCCTATCGTTTCGTCGGATATCATCAAGGATTCCCGTGCCTCCATCGTGGATCTGAACATGACCCAGGTGGTGAACGGAGATCTGCTCAAGGTGATGAGCTGGTACGACAACGAATGGGGGTATGCAAGCCAGATGGTAAGGGAGGCGGTCCGATTAATGGAGGCCGGCAATGATATACGATAATCAACTTCAGGGAAAGGAGACATACCATGAAGAGATTGGCAGGATATGAAGCAGTAGTTACCGGCGGTGCCAGAGGCATCGGCAAAGCCATGTGCGAGCTCTTTGCCGAGCACGGCGCAAAAACCGCAGTCACGGACATATTGGATGATGAAGGCCGTAATCTGGTCCGGGAGATCAAGGACAAAGGAGGACAGGCGGAATTCTTTCATCTGGATACAAGCAACGAAACGGAGGTCAAAGAGGTACTGGCTCAGGTCAACGAGACATTCGGAAATATCCGGATCCTTGTCAACAATGCCGGGATATCGGGTCCCAACAAACCGACCCATGAAATAGAGCTGGCAGAATGGCAGAAACTGATCGATGTCAACGTAAACGGTGTCTTTCTGTGCACCAAACACGTCATCCCCTACATGAAGCAGGGCACAGGCGGGAGCATTATCAACCTTTCATCCATCTATGGAATTATCGGCGCCCCGGATCTTCCGGCCTACCATGCATCGAAAGGGGCGGTGCGCCTCATGACCAAGACCGACGCCCTTCTTTACGCAGCGGATAATATCAGGGTGAACTCCATTCACCCTGGTTATATCTGGACTCCTCTGGTCGAGGATCTCGCCAAAAAATCTCCGGAAGGAGTAGAGAAATTCCGTAAAGAGTTGGATGCGCTTCATCCGATCGGACATGTCGGCGAACCCATGGATATTGCATACGGTGCCCTGTTTCTGGCCTCTGCCGAGTCCAAGTTCATGACCGGAAGCGAACTGGTTATCGATGGCGGGTATACGGCACAATAGCAGGTATCTCAATTGTTTAACCTGCAGGTTGCCCATAACCCCGATTAAGGCGAATCACCATCGTGGTCGGATGGGCTGGTTGATCCTCCCTCCGGCCGGTGTGGTGGAGCCATCGGCACCACCAGGCCGATAGCGGGCACCGATGTTTCAGACTCCCCTGCCGTGCAGCTTGATAAGTTTTTGATAGTATCTCTCGGTATCCACCTTTCGGCACAATTCCGAGCCCGGGGTTATCAAGGCGGCGGTACCGGCTGCCATCCCATAGAGAAATGCCTTTCGCAACGATTTGCCCGACTCCAGGGCCAGCGCCATTGCTCCGACGAAACTGTCGCCGGCGCCGATCGGGCTTTGGGGTTCGACCTTCAGACCACGGATCCTGAACTGGCTGTCGGCCGTGGTCAGCAGTGCTCCGGCGCTGCCGAGGGTCAGCGCGATCGCCTGCAGGTCGTGACGGTCGATGAGTTCACGGCAGACCCGTTCCTGTTCCGCCTCGTCATCCAGGGAGCAGCCACAGAAATCTTCAAGTTCCCTCTGGTTCGGTTTAATCAGAAACAGCCGGTGCTGCAGGGCCTGACTGAAGGGCTCGCCCGAGGTGTCCAGAATAATTCGGGTCGGCCGGTCACGAAACCGGTGGGCGACTCGGCCATAGAAATCTTCCGGAACTCCGGGTGGGAGGCTGCCGGAGAGTACCATCCAGTCAGGCGGATCGAGTTCGTCCAGCTTGGACAGACAGGTTTGCCAGGTGGATTCATCGAGATCGGGGCCGGGAAAGGCAAAGCGGTAGATTTTGTTTTCACCGGTAGCCTGGGCCGCGAAGCTCTGTCTGAAAAACCCCTGATGGCTGATTGTTTCGCAGGCGACCCCTTCGTCCAGCAGCATCTCTTTCACCACCCGGCCACCCGCCTGACCGGCCGGGAAGACGGCCAGACTTTCACCACCGAGGGTGACGACCACGCGGCTGACATTAAGGCCACCGCCTCCCGGTTCCCGCCGGGTATTACTGCATCGCAGTTTGCGATCGGGAATCAGCTTGTCGATGTCGCCGCTGACATCGAGACAGGGGTTCATGGTCAATGTAGGTATCATAGGCAAGGATTCCTTGTCGATACGAAGCCCGAACCGACAGAGGCCTGTCCACTTATAACCGGCATGTCCGGTTTGACGGGACAATTCCTGTCGGCCCGGACCAGGGACCGCATTTTGGGAAAATTCCCGCGAATCAGGCGGATTTTACCTCGATTCGCCGGGCTTCTTGTTCAGAGGCTTTCTTTTTCGGCAATGAAATAGTCAGCACCCCGTTTTTGTATGTTGCACACGATTTGTTCTCGGTTACTTCAGCGGGCAGCTTAACGGTCCGCTCAAAAGTACCGTAGCGCCTCTCGGCTCGATAGTATTGGTCGTTTTCCTGTTTCGACTCGTGACGCTTTTCGCCCTTGATGCGGAGATAGTCACCGTTCACGGTGACGTCGATGTCTTCCCCGGTCATTCCGGGAATCTCTGCTTCGACCACGACCGCTTTCTTGGTTTCACGAATATCGACTTTGGGGATTTCGGCCCAGGTGAAAATACTCGAGGAATCATCGTAGTCATGCATTTCTTCGAGGAATTGCTCAAACAGGTCTCCGAGGCGCGGGGAGCCTGGATAGATGCTTCCCGGATACCTGGCAAGTGATCGTTGCTGTGCCATAGGTACTCCTCCGTAAAAATGAGATTGATTTCGGCCGCAGGTGCGACCTTGATTGCAAAAGGAGAAGCAAATAGCGTTCCAGGAGGAACGTTTCGTTATAGGATCGAGATTCCGGTATCGGTACCGTCTGAGTACTGGTCCATTACTTGCAAAAGATTCAACGAGTACGAGTCGAAACGGCCGACCGACAGAGTGCAGTTCGGTCTACCGGCCACACGAAAATTACTGTTCAAGGAGATACCCTATGAAGGTTGGAATTGTTGGGGCTGGTTTTGTCGGCAGTACCGCGGCCTATGCCATGGCGCTGGAGGGAACGGCCCGGGAAATCGTCCTGGTCGATATCGACCAGGATCTGGCCCGGGCGCAAGCGGAGGATATCCTCCATGCTACTCCTCACACCCACTCGGTGTGGATTTACGCAGCCGGATATGCGGCCCTCAAGAATGCCGGTGTGATCATTCTCGCCTGTGGCGTCGGTCAGAAAGAGGGCGAAAGCCGCCTCCAGCTGCTTGAACGCAATGCCTCGGTATTCCGGGAGGTTGTTGCCCAGCTGCACCAGGTCGCTCCCCAGGCGATCCTCGTTGTTGCTTCCAACCCGGTGGATGTGATTACCCAGATAACCATTGAGGTTGCGGACTATCCAGCCGACCGGGTTATTGGTTCAGGAACGATTCTGGATACCGCCCGGTTCCGTTCCCTGGTCGGACAGCACCTGAAGGTGTCGCCGCGTTCCGTGCACGGCTACGTGTTGGGCGAGCATGGCGACTCCGAGGTGTTAATCTGGTCCAGTGCCCATTTGGGTGGAGTACCGTTGCTGGAATTTGCCCGGCAGATCGGCCGACCGGTTACCGAGGAAGTCAAGCAGGAAATCGATGCAGGGGTCCGGCAGGCGGCCGGCCGGATCATTTCCGGCAAGGGAGCCACCTATTTTGGAATCGGCGCCGGCCTGTCCCGTATTGTCAGGGCCATCCGGGATGACGAAGGCGCCGTACTCACCGTCTCCGGTCGCTGCTTGGCCTGCGAAGAAGCGTTTTCCGGAATCAGTATTTCAATACCGCGCATTCTCGGTTCAAACGGAATCCGGGAAGAGCTGTGGCCACCGTTGTCCGATGACGAACACGAGGCGTTGTCCCGCAGCGCCGGCATCATCCGGGAAGCGGCCGCGGAGATCGGCTATTAATACAAGAAACGCAGAAGATCGGCTGCAGCCGACTGCGAGAGGCAACGTCCCCCTGTAAAATGGACCTGAATCTCTACCGGGAATTTGGCGCCTATCTCCTGGCAATCCTTCTGGGTGCCTTGATGGGCTTGGAACGTGAGCGCAAGGAAACTCGACTGGCCGGGCTGCGGACCTTTATTTTGGTCGTGCTGTTCGGCTGCATCTGCGGGCGGATTTCAGAGTCCGAAGGCGGGGGATGGATTCTGTTGGCCGGCATCCTTGGAGTCGCGGGTCAGTCCACGCTGCTCAACCTATTGCGATTGAAGCGGGATCTGGATACCGGTCTGACCACGGCGATGGCTTTGCTGGTCTCTTTCGGCATTGGCGTTCTGGTTGCCTTTGAACAGCAGAATACGGCTATTGCCCTGAGTCTGGCGACTGCGGTGATCCTCTATTTCAAGCCGCAGTTGCACGATTTCTCGCTGAACCTGGACAAACACGATCTTCAGGCAATTTTTCAGTTCGGTCTGGTGGCTTTCATCATTCTGCCGGTACTGCCGGACAAAACCTATGGACCGTATGACGCGCTGAATCCTTACAATATCTGGCTGATGGTCGTGATGATCAGCGGACTCAATCTGGTCGGCTACGTCACCCTCAAACTGGTCGGCCAGCGCTGGGGCGGGCCCTTTCTCGGCATCCTCGGCGGCCTGGTCTCGAGTACCGCGACAACCCTGTCGATCAGCAGGCATACCCGGGACAATCCCGGTTTTTCGCTGACCGGTTCAGTGGTGATCTCGCTGGCCTCCACCGTGGTCCTGATCCGGATGGCTTTTTTGATCGGAATTATTCATCTGCCGCTATTGCTGGAGCTGCTTGGGCCGATGACGGCCATGCTCGTGGCCGGACTGGTTCCGGTGATATTCATCTGGCGCAAAAGCGCCACCCAGGACACTCCGATGCCGGAAACGAAGAATCCCACCGAACTGAGACAGGCCATGATCTTTGGGCTGATCTATGCGGTAATTTTGCTGGCGGTTTCGGCGGGCAAGGATATGTTCGGGCAGAAAGGGGTCTATGCCATCGCCCTGATTTCCGGTCTGACCGATGTGGATGCGATCACCCTCTCCAATTCGCGGCTGACCAGCCAAGAAGTGCTGCAGCTGAATCAGGCGGCAATCAGTCTGATGATCGCTTTTGTTGCCAACCTCGTTTTCAAACTGATCCTGGTCGGTGTCATCAGCAACGTGAGGATGCTCAGGCTGACCATGCTTTGTTTTGTCAGCCTGGCACTGCCGGCCCTGCTGGTTCTCTTCTCCTGGTAACCCACAATACTCATCGCCCTGTCGATCAAGCCGGGTCACCACACCGCCTTGTGCACCTATGGCCGTCCCGGCAAAGCAGCTCTAAAAGCGGAGTTGAGCGCAGAGTGGTGAGTCGGTGGGCATCTCTTCGCGAGAACGAATAAAGACCTCCCCCCCTTTCTCGAGAGTCAACCTCACCGCCACGTCGAGCAAATCGACAGAGGAACTGTCGTTGTGACCGCTTATAACGGTTTTTCCATTCTCCTGGTCAAAAATGCCCCAGACATGTTCATCGTCCACCACGAATAATGTCTGCACCCTGCCCTCCCAGGCCGCAGCCAGAACCGCCTGAATCTCGTCGGCCACCAGACCGGTACCGAGACCATTGCGAAAGGTCTTAACCGCGTCTTCTTCCTCCCTGGACAGATCCTCAGCGACCAGCCTCCAGGACTGGGAATGCAGATCTTCTTTCGGCATGTCCAGTACATTTTTGTTGATTCCCTGCTTGAGAATGCGTTTGCCCTTGGTAATGCGGCGGTAGACTCCCTGCAGTTCGTCAGGGCCGGCCAGGACGATTGGACATTTCAGTTCATCGAGGCGAGGAAACAGACCGGTGTCAACCGCCTGGAGATAGCGCTCGACATTTTCCTTCTGCTCATCCACTCCCACTCCATGACCATGGTACATCGCTTCCCGCCCTTCACCTCTGGCAGGTGCATTGGTATGATACTGCAGCTGTTTCTCGGGATCATCGTACTGCAAAACGTCATCCAGACTGGCTGGAGTGCCTTCCGGCAACTCGATTTCACTGAAACAATGGCGCTGACCTTTGAAAAGCCGTACCGCACCCTTGCTCAAAACCAGGACGAAATACTGCTTTTTAGAGAGAAGAGGAACAAGCGGTTTGATATGGAACCAGTCGCCGACCTGCAGCAGCTCCTGAAAAGACAGAGGCAGGGGGTAACGCCGTTCCACATCCCTGGAGCGAAAGACAGCAAGGCCATCGGCGCCAAGATTCTTCCAAAATCCTTTGTCCTCAACTAATGCATGTTCAGTTTCGAGAAGACTTCGAGCCTCGGCCGATCGCATCCCCCCGGCGACGAGCTGTTTCTCCACCTGCCCGAGAAGCGTTTTGTAGCGAATCGGATCCTGCTGATCCCCTATTCTACTCACGGGCATATAGATTGAAATTGCCGGCCACTGCACCTTTCGCAGCAAAAATACTATCTCGTCTTTGCGTATGTTTTTCATAATGTATTCCGTTTGGTTGCGAAACCGCCGCAGTTGCAACCAGGTTCCGGTCTCCTCTGTCTGCAGATTCCTTTACCCCATGGCGGTTCCATATACCTGTTTACCTGCTGTAGTATCGACTCCTTCCCTCTCGGTTCATCGCCTTACAGGTTCGTGACGCCAACGAAGCTCTGATAATACCGGGACGATCCCGAAACACCTCATCCGGAACCGTCGCACCGTCTCTACGTTGTTATTTTTCAATTACCATGCCAGCTCAAACTGTTTCGCAGAGTACACAACAAAACCCAAGAAAGGGCTGTGGTATGGTCCTTGCAAAACTACATGAATAACAGGGCACTGCTTCATTCTCCTCATCTTCATCCGCAGAGAATGATCATCATGTAACCGCGCAACACAGGGAAGACATTATGACATCGACAACGGCGCAGGTGCACATCGGCACCTGCGGATATCAATATGATCATTGGGTAAATAATTTTTATCCTGCGGATTTGCCGAAGACAGAGTGGTTCGGCTATTACAGCGAACGCTTTTCCACGGTAGAGATAAACAATACATTTTACAATCTCCCCTCCGCCTCCACCTTTGAAAAGTGGTACAAGGCGGCACCTTCGGGATTTTGCTACGCCCTCAAATTCAGCCGATACGGCACCCATATGAAAAAATTAAAGGATCCTCAGGATACGATCGACAATTTCCTCTCGGCCGCCGCGCCGTTGCGGGAAACCATGGGCCCCATTCTGGTGCAATTACCGCCAAACTGGACGGCAAATCCGACACGGCTGGACAATTTTCTCGGCGCTGCTCGCAAAGGACGATATGTGGTCGAATTTCGCCACAGTTCCTGGCTCAAGGATAGTGTCTTCGCGATCCTTGAAAAAAATCGTGCCGCTCTCTGCATACACGACATGGTGGACAACCATCCCGATTTAGCGACAACAGGTTGGGTTTACTACCGGTTTCATGGGAAAAACTATGGCGGCAACTACTCTCACCAGAAGCTCAGTGCTCTCACCGACAGAATAGTAGACCATATCCGGGCCGGTCGTGACGCCTATGTTTACTTCAACAACGACCTGGACGGTCATGCGGTGGCCAATGCCGCTGATCTGAAAAGGTTTGTGGATAAGAGAAGAAGTTAGCCAGACCGGCTCGATAACGCGGATCTCTGAACTATTAATGCACGTTTTTTGCAGCTGCCAAACGTACATGATCGACTGACAGACGGAGAGTAGTCGTAAACCGCCGGTCAGCGGAGTGAACGCCACCGCCCCCGGAGGATTTTTTCCCGTCCACGTTCCAACAGCAGGGAGAGCACATGCCTGAATTACCTGACGTCGAAATATTTTGTAGATATCTTCAATCAACGTCGCTGCACAAAACAATCAGAGCGGTGACTGTTGCCGATGCATCTGTTCTCGAGGGCCTCGGCCATTCGAGATTTTCTCAAACTCTGGCTGGACACTGCTTCGAAACGGCGAGAAGGCATGGAAAGTACTGCTTCCTGAAACTCGACGATGAGCGCTGCCTGTTCCTTCACTTCGGCATGACGGGGTTTGTCAAATATTTCAAAAAGAAACCCAAAGCACCTGAACACGCGAGGCTGGTCTTTGAGTTCACCAATGACTACAGCCTGGCCTACGATTGCCGGCGTAAACTCGGGCGGGTCGGCATCACCGATAGCAGAGAAGACTTCATAGCGTCTCAGGACCTGGGGCCTGACGCCCTCGATGACACGCTCGGCGAAGATGACTTTGTCCGGCTGCTCCAGAACCGACGGGGCATGCTCAAACCGGCACTGATGAATCAGCAGATCATCGCCGGCATCG
>CAZUJZ010000089.1:0-13419 GCA_964620665.1 uncultured Desulfofustis sp.
GACACTCTCAGGCTAGGAGCACCCCGACTCCTTTTACAGCAATTTTAGGACGTCATTGCGATCCGCCAAGCGCTCGCGGTTGGTTAGCGCGCCCCTTGCTCCGCGCGGGGCGTAACAAGCGGCTTTGACAGCTGTATGCGCTTGTTAACTGGCCATTTCACACACCCGAAGCGTCAGAACTCATCGAAACCACTGTTCTTCTCGATCTCGTGTGCCAATACGTTCAGCGCAGTGACGTCCTCTCGCGAGCGCCCGTTCTCCAGCACGATGATTCGGTCGTATGTACCACGCACGAACGCTGGTACCCTTGAAAACGCCACCATCCCCGAGTAGTGCAACCATACACCCGCGACATGCGCGAATGACTCGCCCCGCCAGATGTGCTGGTTGCGCTTTATTAAATCTACCAGCATCCGGTCAATTGCGGTCGAGAGCTGAACTTCGCTGCCGACATGGAGAAACTTAGAGCCACCGTGCAGCGACTTGCCGACAGATAGGGCGATCACGTTTACCGATTCATCACGATCTACAGGCCGCCCTAGCTGATCGCGTGCGGCTTTTAAGTTTGCCTCGACCTTTCCCGCAGACTGTGGTCGCTTGCATTCAAACCGAAATAAAGGGCTAGCGAGCTGCAAGTCCGCCGTATCTGAAAACTCAACGCCGAAACCTGCTTTCGACAACTGCGCACCAAAATACAATTCAAAACCGTGGTTGCGCGATCGATTGCTGCTCGCCCTAGGGCTCTCCTCGCGCTGCAAGTACGTGCCCTTCGCAAACTCGCGCAGGCGCAACAAGAACTCATCAGACTGTTTGTTGTGGAACTCCCGATGTATGTATACGAGTTCCGCGCCAGAATCGAATGCCTCAAGAATCAACTCAAACTGCGGGTCATCTTTCCTTGCGACCCTCTCTGAATCGGACAGTACGTCGTGCAGTTCCTTGAGATATCGAGTAAACCTCGTCGATTCTACCCGGATACCGAGTCCCTCCAACCAAGAGACCGCGGCCTTGAGTTGTCCGGTGAACCTAGCGATTCCAGAATCATTGGCGCTCATAATTCTTTCGATTCAACGGTTTGCCGATCAGCGGCGGCCGCGAAGCGGCCATCCGTCTGCATCGGCTTGTTGGGCAGATCCGTGACGGCCGCGCGCGGCGTTGCCGTAGTCGTGATCAAGCGTGCCAGCTCGGAACTCCGTCCACGACATCCGCCACCTGCCATCCGCGCCTCATTAGCGTCACGACGTGCTCTCTCAACGCCGCCTCGTCACCAAGAACCGATCGTGGAACGGCAAGGCAGACGAGGTGGCTCGGCCGCGTCATGGCGACATACGTCTGTTGCAGGCGGGCGCGATCGCGAGCTCTGGCACCGTCGAGGTTCACCTTCTGGCCGAGGAGCCACGGTAGCATCCGCTTCGCCGAGTGGTCGTGCCAGTAGGTGCTCAGAAGCAGAGTCGCGAGGTGTGTCTGGCCCTTCATCGAGTGCACCGAGCCGAGGCGGATGTCGACGCTCCGCCCGGCGCCATCGTCGACACGGTAGACGTTCGGGCCAGCATCCTGGGGGGATGTTGCCGAGGGGGCCGCGAGCGACGGATCGTGCTGGTCCCAGCGGAGGAAACCGTCCGTCGTGCTGGGGGCTGTACCCGAAGCGCCAAGACCAGCAGCCACTAGGAGGATGTCGGCTTGTTGGTGCCTCCACGATACAACTGAGAGGGCCTCCCAGTCGACGAGGAACGCCCGTAGGAGGCGCCGGTATGCCGAGGTCGCCTCTGCGTTCGCCGAGAGTGCGGCGACCAACCCGCGGTGTCTCGGCGCCCGCCGCCCCAAGAGTTCGGCGCCCCCCGCGCGTCGCGCCAAGCGGACGAGCCCAGACGCAATCTTCTCTACGCCGGGCGCTAGATCGCGCCCGTCCCGCACGAGAGCCTGGGCGACACGGACGTAATGGATGAGTGTCCGCGGATGTGGCTCACGGCGCCCGACCTCCGCCGTGTACCCGCTCCAGTAATGCGGCACGGTCTTGGGGAAGTGAGGGTCGCCGGCCGCAACGCCGCTCGCGTCTTGATGGACTGCGCCAACCGCCGCGACGTCTCGGAAAGCCAGAGCATCGTCGCCGAAGGACGAGAGCACGTGCTGCCCGTAGGCATCCAGAACGTCCTGCGCATCGGCATCCTGGAAGATGAGCAGCGCGTTCGAGCAGGACTCGGGAGCCCCCTCGACTGCACGGGGGCCGACACCCTGAAGGCCATCTGGGCCTGCTGCATGGACTGCGAAGGGTGACGCCAGCGTCGCGATCGCTGGACCGAAGCGGAAGCTGTTCGGGATTTTCAAGCAGGTCGACGCGTCCGGAAACCCACCAGGCACGGCGGTCCCGGCTCGAGCCCCGTCGAAGATGGCCTGGTTCGGATCACCGACGCGCTGCAGCGCGACCTCGGAGCTCGCTCGCGGGAACACTGCCTCCAGGATGCCGACCTGGAGCTCCGACGTATC
The DNA here is from genome assembly GCA_964620665.1 of uncultured Desulfofustis sp. Classification (GTDB taxonomy): domain Bacteria; phylum Desulfobacterota; class Desulfobulbia; order Desulfobulbales; family Desulfocapsaceae; genus Desulfofustis. Next base: position 2,485 of record CAZUJZ010000089.1, read on the forward strand.
CTGCATCTCATCGACGATGACCAACGGAAACCGACTCTGCAGCAGTGTCGCGACACCAGGGCAATCTTCGAGCAGGGCCTTGGCCCAGATGAACATCTCGTCGTAGCAGAAGTACCCGGCCTCGGATGACGCCTCCGCCGCGCGCTTCGCGATCCGGTGCGTCGCGGCGCTCGGTCCCGCGGGGAACGGCCGGTCGCCCAGCCCGATGTGGTGGTTGCGGTCCTTGAGGCGGATGCGGTCGAAACCGCTGTGCTTCCGTTTCAGGTAGTTCTCAACCTTCCAATAGTCGGACCTGCTGAGGACGTGACGGCGGTATGCGCTGGTCACGTCGTCGTCGACCGTTGCGGCCGGGAAACCGTTCGAGTTCAGCCACGGCAACGCGAGGAACCGATTCACGAAGCCGTGGATCGTGTCGATGAAGTGCGGGTAGGAGAGCAGTTGCTGGCCGACGACCGTACCCCGCAGGCGCCGCTGGATCTCCTCGCGTGCTGCGTTGGTGTGGGAGAGCACGCAGATACCCTTCGTCCGGTGCGGCCACTTCCGGGCCATGATGGCGAGTTTGGCGACGATCAGCGTCGTCTTGCCGCTCCCCGGGCACGCGGACACGTCGAGCGTCGTGCGCACGCGAAGGAACTCCTGTCGGGACTGGTCAAAGTCGCGCAGGCCCATTACGCGGCAGATCCACTCGACATCCTCGTCCGTGACCTGCGGAATGATGGACTGCGGGTCAGCCATCCGTGTCTTCCACGGGGCCTACGTCTTTGGCCGGCGGAGCCGGGCCTTCATCCCCGGCGACCGGTGGAGCCGAGGCCCCGCCTCCGGTCACGTAAGCGATGGCATCGACGACGTAGCGCGGCAGCCTGCTCTCGAACGCCAACGGGTCAAAGCCTTCCTTCTCGCCTTCGGCTGCGAGGGCGCTCGCAAGGTATTGGGCCGCGATCGCCTTGGATGCACCATCCGAGTGGAAGAGGTCGTATACGTGGCTGCACAGCACGGCCCTATTATCGCCGGCCGACTTCTCCACCTCCTTGAACGCTGCCCTTGCGGCCGCCTCGACGTCCGGCGCGTTCTTCTTCCCCTCAGTGATAGCCAGATCGTTCTTTGCCATGCTGGCAGCGACGTAGACCTCTTCGGCTAGGCCACAGAAGGCGAGGTCGTATTCGAGGGTCCAGTGGTCCGCGACGAAGGTACGCACGAACTGGCCATCCGACGCACGCAGCAAGTCGCGCCGCTCGTTCAGGGCCTGCTCGGTCGACTTTTCGGCATCTCCGAAGTGGCGCACCGCCTTCCACCGACGCCTCGAGCTCGTCCACTTGGGGTCGTTGTCGTCCGTGACGATGCCGAGGATCGCGGGCGCGCAGTTGGGCATCACGTCCATGTCGGCGAGGCAGGCAACCGGGATGGAGACAGGTGGCGAAGCGCCGTCGGACCGCTGGAAGATCCTGCTGAAGCGCCGGAGACCCGTCCCGCCGACGTTGACGACCGAGACCCCATGCTCTGTCAGGTCAGCGCCCAGGAGCCGGGCAAGCGTGGGCAGCAACAGGGCCTCGGCGTCGCCCTCAACGATGATAACGCCGTGGGCGAAGAAGAGGTTGGCCTTCGTCACGTCGAGGAGACGTTCCAGGAACCGATAGTCGCCGGTGCCCAGCTTGGTCTGGCCTTCGGCGAGGGAGAAAGCACGTCCCCCCTCCAACATGACCAGATTCTCGAGCGGGATGGTCGACGCCAGGTTCGGGCTGTGGGTCGACAGGATGACCTGGACCGCGCGGGGTGATTCCTTCACCTTGCCGGCGGCCGCGCTCGACAGGAAGTCCATCAGACGCAGCTGACGTTGGGGGTGGAGGTGCGCTTCGGGCTCTTCGATGAGCAGGAGGGGCAACCCCTCGGGCTCACATCCCAGGAGTAGCAGCTCGCATGCCATGTAGAGGATGTTGTTCGAGCCGAGGCCGTAGTACCCGCGGGCGCTGGACGTCGATGCCTCGAACAGACCGAGTTCGAGCCGTTCTAGGATTCGACGAAGGCGAATCTCGTCGCTCCCGCTCTCGGTGAGGTCGATCCGGCCTTGCAGACTGTCGCTACGCAGGAAGAGCGAGGACAGGTACTGAGTGTTGATCGCGGTCTCGGCTCCGCTCACACCCTGGTGCGCCTTCACGCTGTGGCGGAGGTAGTCCGCCAGGCCCAAAAGGCTCAGCTTGCTCACTTCGGTTGGGTCGGCCGGAAGGACGTTCTCGTCGAAGGCCTCGCCCTGGCTGATCTCCGGGACGTTCGCCAGGATCTGCGAAAGCCGAGAGCCTCGACCCGACGACATCTCCCGTGCTGCGTCGCGGAGCGGACGCAGGTAGGCGCTCGACAGCAGCTCGCGAACAGACGCCTCATACGTCGGCCCCGCGCCGTCCACGCCGCTACGAACCGACACGTCGACCCACCGACGAGCGCTGGGGGACTCGCTGCGCCTTCGGGCCGACCAATTGACGATCAGCGAGACATCGGCGCCGTCGTAGGTCAGGTACTCGGCGAAGGCCCCCTTCTCATCGTCATTGAGATCACTCAGCTGGCACCGAATGAACATCTCGTCGGCCTGCGCGCCGGACGCGTCGATTTGGAAGTCCTCCGGCTGGACACGGATGTAGCTCTGGTCCCGTGTCAGGAGCGCGTAGCGGATGGCGTCGATCACCGCCGACTTCCCGCTGTCGTTGCGCCCGACAAGCGCGGTCACGCCGCTGCTCAACGCGAGTTCCAGCTTGTCGTCGTTGTCGCCGAACTGACGAAAGTTGCGCAGGGTCAGATGTGACAAATACATGGTGAATCCTCAGGCTGGCGCAGGACTCCTACCATCAGGACTCTGGCTGCGGCGAAGGCAAGCGAAGCCGCCCTGCTGTCTGCCCGACACGCATTAGCCCGGCAACCCCCGCAGTTCCCCTCGTTCCACCAACCCCCTCAACTGCCGCACCACCCCCATCGCAATCAACCGATCCCCCACCAACAACCCGGCTTCGATATTCCGATCAAAGGCCGCCTCCGTCAGATTCGCCGACGTGATGAACGCCCGCCGCTCATCAACAACCATCACCTTGGCATGGAGCACGCTCTTCGTGCCATCTGGCTCGAGCGACCGCGGATCGTAGTAGACCTGCGGCCGTCGCGCACCCGGCCACTCCGTCCCCCAGAACCGATCGGCGAACCGGCGCACCAGGTCCTCGGCGACCGTAGAATCGTGACGCCTGCGCTCGATGTTGAGCAACAACCTGACGTCGAGCACCTCGATCTCGTCCATCCGACGCGCAAGCCCGTCGAACGCCTTCTTCCCGTCGAAGAACGCATACGTCGACAACCAGATCGACTGCGTCGCCTCCTGCACCATCTCCTCGAAGACCCGCCGCGTGTCGCGCACGGGCACCCCCGGCACCTGTGGCCCGGACCAGACGAGATCCGCCACGGGCCGACGCTCGAGGAACGGCTCGACCGCATCGATCCACGCCGCCGTCGCCGCTGGCGTCAACCCTCGTCGACGCAACGTCTCGAGCAGCAGGACGACCGGGGCCGGATCGCAAGACACGAGGCCGACGGACTGGATCGCGGCCTCGGTATACGGAGGCTCGAGCATCCCGGCCTCCAGCGCTGCCACAAGAATCTGCCGCTCGTTTGGCGGCACCGACACCAGAGCCTCGATCACACCGTGTCTCCGCTGCAGAAGAAGGCCACATCCTCATGCCCCATGACCGGTACGACCAGCGCTCGATCGAGGAGATCGTTGCGCATCTCGCACGAGGTCTCCGCCACCAGCACACAGCCGTGGCACGCCGCACCATGGAGCGGCCGATCCTCGAAAGGAGTAGCGGGGTCGTGCTCAGCGCAGACCGGATCGTTCGAGCAGAGCGTCCCCATGTCAATGGCCTGCTGCAGATGATCGACGATGTATCGTCCCTGCTGAACGAGACCACCGAGAGTCCCGTCAGCGTCGGAGCTCCCGGTATAGAGAAGCACTCCGTACCGCTCACCATCGGCGTCCGAGTACAAGCGCTCCCGGATCGAACTCGCCGGGTAGCCGCAACGCATCGCCACGGACTGGATTAGCAGGTGAGACAGCGTGTGGAGCAGGAGATACGATCCGCCGGGGAACTCCCGCTTGCTCTTTCGCTTGGCCTTCCAGGCCTCAAATCCGCCCAGCAGGCCCCGTAACCGTTCGACGACCGCCGGTCGCGCCAGCCATTCGCGGATGGCGGAGGCCCGGATCTGGATGAAGATCCCCTCGCCACGGTTCTCCACCGCCGGAAACCAATCCGCGGAAAGCGAGATGGCGGCAGGCTTCAGATCGGCGTCGTACTCGCCGTCGATGTCCGGCGCGATGGCCTCCAGCCGCGTGAACCCCGCGAGTGCCATGACCTCGCGCAGCCGGTGCAACAAGATGACCGACTCGACCGCAGGGAACGCGGCCCCGCGCCGCCAGACCGAATCCGGCAGCCGCCGGGCGTGGAAGTCCGGATCGATAGGCACGTCGTCGCCGTAACCGTCCGTCGCGGCCAGGATCGCGTCGAGTTCCACGTACTTGATCGTCCGCGCGTCATCGCCCCCCCTCTTCCGCCTCTCGATGGCCTCCAGAACATCTGCATCAGAAAACGGTGCCAGCCGGTCGAGGACCTGTGGCTTCTTCATCGAGAACGCCAGCTCGGCCGGGTTCGCAACGAACTGCAACTCGCCCCACAACTCCGCCACCACCGCGTCGATCTCCGACCCCAGGTCGGGGAGCGACAACACGCTCACAGCCTGCGGAAAATACGCGTTGGACCCCGTCCTGATTAGCAGGCGTGCTGGCTCCTTGCAGTCTTCCCGAGCGTTCGGCCCCAACCATGGCCGACGACCGCTGCAGTGCCCCAGGGGCATCGCCTCCAGCTTCACGGCGTCCGACATCCTCACCGATGCGCCACACTCGCACCGCACGATCATCTCGAAGAGATCCCCGGTCGTCCCTCGCTCCTCGATCCATAGCTGCTGGCGACAACTACTGTCTGGTCCGTGCACGAACGCGAACCAATCGAGATCGTCGACGTGACCCCGCGGGCACGCCCGCACGAACCGTGTCGGCACGACCTTCTGCTTCTCGAACTTCTGCTTCTTTTCATCGAGATTCCGGGCGTGGACCAGACGACGTTTCCGCACGCGGTCGTCATCCCGCTCCTCGTCCTGCACGACGAACCACTCCGGGAACCGCCACACGGTCACGCCTGGCCCCTTCTCCCACGGGCGATCGGATGCTCGCGGCGGCGCCATGAGTCGCGGCGCCGAGATCCCGGTCATCTGGCTCAGCTTCGCGGACAGACGGGGTTCGTCGATGGGCTCCAGGTCGCTGACTTTCCCCCAGCCCTCGAGACCGCCGACGATCCCCGCATCACGCGGGAGGTCGATGAGCGCCCCTGGACCGTAGGTGGTGATCAACTGACCACGGCGGACCTGCCCTCTGGCCATCATTTCACCTCCCGTACGGCGTCGGAGAGTTCGCGGAGGTAGAGGTTCACCGAGGGCTCGACGTCACGCAGCGAGCGGTTGACGCGGAACTTGGCCTCGTGATGGGAGTCGAAGGTCGTCTCGAGCAGATCGTGCAGCAGCGGCTTGACGTCTCTCAACTCGTACGGCTGGTACTGCAGCTTCGCGCCGACATCCTCGTAATCGTCGACGACGGCCTGCCAGGAATCGAGGAGATCGACCACCCGGTTGCGAACGCTGCTCATGAGCTGATCGCGTTCATCGGGGTCGGGTATCTTCTGGGCCTTCACGCGCTCGACGAACACATCGACGAGCCAGTCCTCCAGTTCGCCGCGAACCTCGGCGAGCCGCCGCACTCCGGCTGGTGGCGTCAGGACCCCGCGCCCGTGCCGGGCCAGCGAGACCATGGCGCCGGCGAAGCCCCGGTCGAGCGCCCTTGCCGAGTAGGGCGTGACGCTGCCTACCTCCACCGAGCGATAGAAGGTCTCGTGGTAGTGACGGAACCGTTCGTACTGTGAGCGGTCGCGCGGCTTGTGCACGTTGAACAGCGTGACGACCAAGCCCGGCTTGCCCCGGTCGCGACCGACGCGGCTGGTCGCCTGGATGTACTCCGCATGCGACTTCGGTTGTCCCAGGACGATCATCAGGCCAAGGCGCGGGATATCCAGACCTACCGAGATCATGTTGGTGGCGATGGCACAGTCGACACGCTGATCGATGTCATGGAACGGTGATTCCAGACGGCGCTTCGCCTCGGCCACCTTGTTGGTGGAAACGCGCGATGTCAGCTCGACGACCTCGGAGAACGTGCGCCGGTCCTGGAAGAGGCCGCGAGCCTCGCCGATGCGCCGCCGCTCGCCGTAGTTCTTGATGTTTACCTGGATCTCTTCTTCCAGGATGCGCCGCGCGCTCCCGAGCTCTTTCAGGCTGCAGAAGTAGCCCAGCGCCGTCATGTAGGGGTCGGCCGGATTCGTCTGGTTCTCGTGGCCCCCCAGATCTCGGTAGCATCGTTCCGCCGCGCCCATGATCGCGGTCCACACCTTGCGCATCATGAGCTTGGGGTTGCGTCCGGGGCCCGCCACGCCCAGGTACAGGCGGCCCGGGACCTGGTCAACGAACTGCGTGCGCGCGAAAAACGAGTCTCGCCGATCCGGGCCCGGCGGCGGAAAGATCTGTGTGAGCGGCCGGGCGAACAACGCCTGGATCTGCTCCTGCGCCGCGCGGACGGTGGCTGTCGACGCGACGATCTTGGGGCGCACGGTCTTGCCATCGAACTCGCGCAAGCACAGCGCCTCGATCGCCGTCTCGTACAGACCAGCCATGGTCCCCAGCGGGCCGGAGATGAGGTGCAGCTCGTCCTGGATCACCAGATCTGGCGGCGGCAAGGCGTGCTCGAGCGGCCTACCGCGGCCGCTGTCGGCCGGACCGTAGAACCCTTGGTCGTCGTGTCGATCGGCGCCGCCGAGCAGCGCGCCGGACGGCCCCACCCACGGGAGGGACGCGAACTTGTCGACCGTAGCGATGAGAAACGCCGGGAGTCGCCGGTAGATCACGTCGTCGACGGCAACGATCGGCAGCGGGCGTTCATCCCCGAACTCGCAATCGAGGTCGGGACTCGCGCAGTAGACCCGCAAGTCTCTCGGGTTATCGGAGTCCGGAACGAGGTGGAACGAATCGGCCGTGAACGGTTTGCCGCACCAGGGGCAGTTCTCGAGCGGGATCGGCGACGGGTTACGCTGCGGGTTCCCCTTGTACTGCGACGTCTTGGCGCGCGCCGTGTCCTGGGACTTGTCGCCCTTTCGCCCCATCCGATTCGGCGTGGCCGCCTTGCCGACCCACAGACCGATCTCGAACGGCCATGTCCCGTAGCGCTCCACGTTGTCCTGCCGCTCGAGCTCTAGTGCGCATACCAGCCCGGCCGCACGACCGAGCTGGTCGAGCGTCAGCAGCCGCAACGTGTAGCGCATGATCACGCCCACGCCGGCCCCGCCAATCCCATCATCCTCCCGATGCCTCAGGCGCCGCAGGACGAGCGTGAAGGCGGCCAGTCCCAGGTACGCCTCGGTCTTGCCACCGCCCGTCGGGAAGAAGAGCAGGTCGACGATCTTCCGGTCGGCCGACGTCGGATCGGCGAGTCCGGAGAGGTTGAGGAGCTGGAACGCCAGCTGGAACGCACGCCAGGCCGGCTTGTCCACGTCCGGCAGCCGCTTCTTCAGGGCGCGGGACACCGCACGGTTGGCGACACGGAAGGCGTCCAGGGCGTCTGCGTCGTCACGCAGGACAGCGATCCCCCGCTCGATGCGTCCGGCAGCGTAATTAGCCGCCTGGAGCAGCTGCGTTGCCGTATCGGCGCGGCGGCCGGTCAGCGCAGCCGCCCTTGCGGTCTGCTCCTCGATCCAACTCCGGTAGGCGACGACCAGGGGCGTGAGCGCTGCCTCTGCCGCCGCACCATCGGGCAGGGCGCCCAGCGCATCCATGCTCAGGTCGAGGCCGTCGATGGTGTGGGTTTCGGTCCGCTCGACGGTGGCTTCGGGAATCCAGATCGTGCGGATCTTTTGGCAGCGGCTATCCACGAGGTCCCAGTCCGCCGCCACGCCGTGCCCGGTGGCGTACTCGGGAGTGTCGGCGTAGTGCAGGTCGCCAATGGCCTCGTCGCGATCCTCCGACCGCGCCCCACGCAGGTCGGGCCGCGGAACGATGGGCACCTTCGAGTGGATCTCGACTCGCGGCTGAAACACGTAGGCCAGGTCTGGCGTGTCCTCGTCGGGCGGTCGATGGTTGACCAGGAATACCGAGACCGATCGGGTGCCCCTGGGGATCTCCTCGTAGCGACCGTCGGTGCTGAGCGGTCGGACCACGACGTGGAGTTGCAGCCCGCCCGAATCCGGCACGTCGATCACCCGCGGCGACCGGGTCGGCGTCGCGTCGATGGCGACCACTTCGCGACGGGGATGCCGCTGCCACACCTGATCCTGCTTCACCTCGGGGTCGTCATTGTCCTCGGATGTGTAATCGCCCCAGGTGACCACGGCCTCGAGCGTGCGCGTGGCCTCCGCAACCAGGAAGCTCAGCCCCATGGACGACGGCAGGTAGCCCTTCTTGGCGGTCTTCCGTTCCTCGTTTGCCTCCTCGGACAGGCCGGCGTCCTTGGGAACCACGTCGAAGTCGTCGTCCTCGTCTTGATCGGCGCTCTTTTCCGGTGGCGTGGACGACGGGATCAGGAACCCGGTGTGGTACCAGTTCGAGGGGCGAATCCAACCTGGCAGGCGCTCGTTCTGGTGCTCATGGCCCGGGCCGGGACCCACTAGATCGAGGCGTAGCGCGTCGACGATGCACGACCGGACCTCCGCGGAGGTCATGCTGACGGGAACGGGGAGGTCATCACTCATGCGAACAGGTCTCCGATCTCGTTGTCCTGCTTCGTGGTCTTCTTGCTCGAGCGCGTCTTGCTGGCCTTCTTCTTCGCCTTCCTACCCTTGGTCGTCAGGCCCTGCCGCTCTTCCTCGGCCGCTCGCTGGGCGTTGAGCTCGAGCAGGCGCGCGAGCACCTCGTCGCGGACGTCGTCTGGCCAGCGATAGCGGTAGGGCTTCTTCCGCTTGCCCCAGGTCTCCTCGTCGATCTCGTAGTCGAGGATGAACTCGCAGTCGGTGGGGATGTCCGTCCAGCCGTAGGCGTCGAGGACGGCGCGGTCCATCCGGGCGTGTAGTTCACGGAGCTTCACGATGTCGGGGTCGTTATCCTCGGGGTCGTGGAAGCGGTTGTAGGTCTTGGTGAGGCCCTCGTCGTTGCGAACCATGAGGTCGGCGCGGAACTCGTAGTACTCCTTGCCGACGGCCTCCAGGTCAGGGCGGGATTCCCAGTCTTCTGGGAAGGGGTAGGTCTCGAAGCAGTCGGAGGGAGTGTAGCGGAGGTCGTCTTTCATCGTCGGCCCCAGAAACGCGGCCCAAACCTGATGGGACCGCGCCTGCAGACACGTATAAGCGGAGTAGGTAGTCAGAGGAAAGACGATGAGCGTGTGACCATATACCATACCCGTTGGCAAGAACGCTGGTGCTTGCACATTCGAGGTTTGAGGAATCACCAAAACCCTCTTCTGCTCCGCGATCGCGGCATAAAGCGCAGGCCTCTTATCTGCGTGGTGCCACCATCGGGTCGGTAGAGGTTCGCGCAGAGCAAAAGAACCATCGGATTTCCGGCGTTTACGCTCGGGCTTTACCCTCTGCTCGACGATATTCATGAGATGGGGCCAGTCTCGACGACATTCGGCCTCACTTCTGTTGCGGAAGTCGATGGCGTACCGGTGATGGGCATGAGTAGGATCGGAATTGACCTCTTCGCCGCCAATATACGGGAAGATCACCTCCTGGTTCTTCGGGTCCTTCTCGATGAGCCGCCTCATCTCGGCAATTGACGTTGCCGTTCCCCTCGTATCCGTATCATCGAACGTGAACCCCATACCGAGCACGTAGCTGCCCACGAAGCTCTTACCGGCATTGGCCACGAGCCGCTTGGGATCGTCATGACCTCCGCCATGGAAGAGAAACGCAGTCACGGTCTCCACCGCCCGGTCGTCAAGCACCCGCGGCCCGTCGAATTCCCCCTTCACGATGTGAACGACACTCACGACTACCGCAGCCATTCCTGGCCATTTCACACGCCGCTGCGCGTGATAGATCTCTCCCCCATTAGTGCATATCCAACTGAGGCCACTCGACCGAGTGTCACCTTGGCCGATGGTATTGGTCGCGATGAGACCAAAAGTACCAGTCTCGCGGAGTAGATCGAATGCGCGTCGGAAAAAGTGAGCAACGAGGTCAGCGTTACCAGACGACGCGCGGTGAATTACCCCGAGCCAATCGAAATATGCGTCGCCGTGTGAGCTCCGCACTCTACGGCCGCCGACGAACGGCGGATTGCCCACGAAGGCATCGAACCCGGGGTTCTCCTGCCCAAACACCTCCGGGAACTCGATTTCCCAGTGGAAGGGCGCAAGGGGAGGATCGGCCGCCCTCCGCCGATCTAACTCGCTCCGCCACGGCCGGATCTGCTCGCTCAGCAACTCGTCTGCGAACTCGTGGCGCTTCGCTTCGCGAGCCTTGGCGTTATTCCCTTCAAAAAAGGCCAGAATCACTGCGTCACCGATCGTTTGCACGGTCTCCAGTTCCAACTCGGTCTCTTCCCAAAGATCGCGCAGCCCGGCGTCGGACGCCGCGTCCTTTGCCGTGCGGATCCGCTCTCGCAGATCAGCGACCGTCTCCAGATGCGCACGCACCTTCAGCGCCTCCAGCCCCACCTCGTACCGCGGCGCATCTGGGGCCCAGTGGAATGCCTCGATCTGCCGGCGTGACAGACCCACGAGCGAGTCGCCGTGGCGCAAGGCATGGTCGACGAAGGTCAGTGCGTGGTCCCGCGCCAGCGTCACCAGCCACAGCGACATCTTCGCGAGATCCACGG
>CAZUJZ010000090.1:0-13383 GCA_964620665.1 uncultured Desulfofustis sp.
CGCCGCTCTTTTATGTCAGCGCGAGTGTGGAAGATCGGGCGGGGAAATGGAAAGGAGAAATTGAGGCGTTACACCAGGCGCAGGACCTTGTTGCCGACACCGCCGAGGCCAATGATGAACGTGGGATGGATCTGTTTCGGTTGCATGTCCGGTACTCCTGCTCAGCGGGGGCTCTTGAAGGTGTACTTGGCGTGCTGGCCGTCGTGGTCCAACGTCCATGTGGCGGTCTTCTGGATGATCCAGCCATCACCGGAACGAGTGGCCCGGTGTCCACTGAACTTGGGCACCATCCCTGGTGCCGGCCGATATTTCACGCCACGACGCCACATGCCACTTCGAGCGGTGAACGTTCCAGGATCATCGAAGGGGGCCGGCACCTGGACCCCCATAACGGGGCCGTTGCCGCTCAATCTCACGGAACGGGCGGTGGGCTCTTCTTCATCGGAGGCATAGTAGTAGGCGTTCAACGTCGCTCCCTTCGCGGTGCGGCGCGGGAAAAAGAGCGAGAGAATGAGAAGAAGAAGCAGAGCGAGAAGAATCATCGCGAGCCAGCCGATCGGCCAGATCGTCCGTTCTTCCGCGTACGCAGGCTTGGTCTGTTGACCCATGTAGATGCGGACACCGACTTCTTGAGGCTTGAACCAGCTGCGGGGCACGTCCTGAGACACGGTGATGCCACCCCCCGGCGGCACGCCCGCGGACTCTCGCCCGACGACCTCCCCACCCCGGAGGTGCTCTGCGCGAATCGGCAACTCGACGTCCGTGTCGTTTCCAACCTCCCAGCCGAGATTTGCGCCTCCTCCAGCGAGTGCAGAGGTGATAGCTCCCGGCCCCGTGATCATCGAGGGGTCGCCGACGATGGTCGTGTTGCCACTTGTCTGCAGAGGACGTGAGTAGGGGGCCTTCACCTCGGCTGTGTACCTCGCATCCCCGTCCAACTGGACCACCATTCGGCCACCGAAGACGCCGTCGGCGGCGTCACCGTCGCCATGCATGCCGTCGTCGTAGATGAAGACCTGCTCTTCTTGTCCGCTCTCATCCCGCCATATCAGGCGGGCGGTTGCATGATCGAGGAACTCGGCCGGAGCGAGGCCTTCGCCGTCACCGGCATGGATCTCCATCCGCATCTGAAACGGAACGTCTTGGGGGATTCGCGCCGGAACAGGTGCCGCGAGGACCAGGTCGCCGGAACCATCGAGGATCACGTGCCCCGGCCCCGGTGGAAGCTCCAACTCGACTCGAGATTGGCCCTTCGCCTGAAATTTCAAGACCCGATAGTGCTCGGTCACGACAGCAGCATCGGCGGTCGCCGACCGGAAATCACCACGTCGTGTTGGCTGCACTGGGATATAGATCGCCGTGATCTCCTGGGCCCAGGAGGGAAGATCCACCGAGAGGCTCCGGCCCTCGACCGCACCCTCCCAGATCAGCCAACGGCCGGCGAGTTCACGCGAAAAACGAAAGAAGCTCCCCAGCAGATCGCCTGGCCGCTCGAGAAGAGCAATCTCACCGCCGGTGCGGTCTTTCATCTCCTGGAGCAACTGCCGATCAGCGCCGCCGGACAGGCCGACCGCGAACACCCGAGCGCCCATGTCGCGGAGAGAAGCCAGTGCTTCGCCGATACGATCAGCTCGCTCCGGCTGAGGCTCTTTCACATCATCGACACCGTCTGTGAGGATGACGACGGTCGGGGGATACGCGGCGCGCGATGCGGCGCCAAGATCAGCCACGACTCGCTCAGCTTCTCGGAGTGTCGCGAGGATGTCGGTGTGTGCATCGCGAGCCACGCAACGGCCTGCTGTGTTTCGGAGCTGGTTCCGCACGTCATCATCGAGCCGGACGACCCCATCGGAGATATCCTGGATATCCGTGCCGAAGGTGTAGAGCCCTGCCCGGTCCTCGTTTTGCATGAGTTCCAGGAACAGATCGACCGCCTCCCAGCGAATGCAATCGGGGTCGGTCTTCTGCATGCTACCGGATTTGTCGAGGAAAAGGACGGCCGTGGCGTGAGATGGTTGCGACGCAAGAGTCGGCACAGTACAGGCGAGGGCACAAGCCGCCAGCAGAAGATATGAGACGCGGATCATGGCCTCCCCCTAGGAAACGCGTTCTGAAGGAACCTTCATTTTAGCTTGTAGCGGGAGGTCAATGCAACGTAAAACATAATCTTCATTGGTTTTAGATGAGTACGCACAGCGCGATTGGATGCCATGAGAAGTCGACAGTAGCCATCAGACACTCTGAGAAACAAAATATGTGACGCAGGCCAGTTGATACATGGAGAACATTCATTTCGGCAACTCTGCCCGGGAGGCGCAGGGATATAGATCTCCACCCAAAAACGTTCCACATCCAGTCTCGCGTCGCCATGGATCGAAACGGCTTAGGCGGGATTTCATCAACATGGCTTGTTTTTTCGCCAAGTTATCGCTATCATGACTTTGCGCTGGCGAACGTTCTTGAACTCCTTCCAGCGATCGGATATAGATTAGGCTCGATAGCACTCTGAGCGAATGGAGTCGCGTTAAGTGATTTATTTGGACAATAATGCGTCTACTCCAATTGCACCTTCCGTCAGACGCGCGATTTCCGATGCGATGTGTGAGCATGTCGGCAACCCGTCAAGTGCACACACTGTTGGCCGGCAGATTCGCCGTCTAATCGAGCATGCGAGAGATAATCTGGCGAACCTTCTGCACGTGGATCCAGATCTGATTTACTTCACGAGTGGCGCGACTGAGGCCAACAACGTCGTCTTACAGAGCGTCAACCGGAAATCCCCACGAGGCCATGTCGTGACAACCCCGGTTGAACACCCCTCGGTATTGGAGCCGGCGAAATGGTTGGCCGATATAGGTGCTACCGTCGATTACGCAAAAATTGGAGCCGACGGCTTGATCGACCTCAGCGACCTGCGGCAAACACTAGCTCTGCAACCAGATCTCGTTTCTGTCCAATGGGTTAACAATGAAACGGGCGTCGTCCAGCCGATCCGCGAGATCGCTGAAATATGCCGCGAACAGGAGGTTGCGTTACACGTCGACGCAGCCCAGGCCGTAGGCAAACTCGACATGTGCCTGGGCAAGTTCTCGCCAGATTTCGTGTCGGTCTCCGGCCACAAGTTTCACGGACCAGCAGGAGTTGGCGCTCTTGTCTGCAGGGAACCAAAGACGCTCAGGCCGTTGCTCATCGGGGGCGGACAGGAGCACGGGCTTAGGTCTGGAACCGAAAACTGGCCGGGCATCGTCGGCATTGGTTTGGCTGCTAGTGATCTCGCCAGGAATCTGCCGAACCAGATCAGTCGGCTTGCAAGTCTGCGTGAGCAACTTGAAGAAGGTGTTCTCGGACGTGTCCCGCGCACGAAGGCGATCGCCGCAAACTCTCCTCGAGTACCTAACACGACAAACATTCAGTTTGTCGGCCTCGACGGGCAAGCTTTAGTCGCTCAACTCAACGCCCAGGGCATCATGTGCTCCCAAACGTCAGCCTGCAGCAACCAGCGGCCTGAGCCGTCATACGTGTTGCGCGCCATGGGCCTTAGCGAGGAAGAGGCCTATAGCTGCGTTCGATTCAGCGTCTCGACAATGAATACTGAAGAAGAAATCAACGAAGTGGTAGAAACGATCGAGCAGTGTGCCAACCGTCTGCTGACGTTTGCGGAGGCTAATCGATGAGGTTTAGTGGCCATGAGACATTTGCGATTCGCGAGGGCTGGCTCCACAAAGGCGTCGTCGCGCTTCGCGAGTCTCCCGGTTTTTTTGATGGAGAGTTTCCCGCAGATCGCCTTGGCGTTGGCAGCAACATGGGCAAGTCGATTAAGCACTGGTTGGTTGCTGCGGGGCTTGCTCATAGGGAAGGGGGCGTCGGGCGCAAGAGGGGAAGGGAAATAGTCCTTTCCGATTTCGGGCGTCTCGTGTTGGAACACGATCCGTACTTCAATGCCCTCGGAACTTGGGCCTTCATTCACGTGAATTTGGCGAACTCCGACGAGACAACCGCTTGCTGGGATTGGTTTCTCAACTCTTGCGCGGACTCTGTTTTTACTCGCGCGGATGTACTTGAGCAGTTTCGGCGTTGGTCGAAGTTCCGCGCACCCAAGGAACCCTCGCCTACCACCCTCCAGAAGGATCTGAACTGTTTTCTCGCTAGTTACTCTCAGAAGATTCCGCCAGACCACTCTGAAGCAGAAGAAGCGACGGATTGCCCTCTTTGGGAGCTAGGACTGTTGGCCTACTACCGTGGATCCCAGCGCTTCCGAGTAAACCGTGCAGCAAAGCCGCTGCCCTCACAAGCCATTGCGTATGCGCTCACCGTTGCGAACGATCAATCCGACACCTCGAGAAGCACCGAGGAGATTGTTTTTGAGGATGCCGCGAGTATCTCTGGGGGACCTGGCCGGGTGTTTCTCATGGGTCCGAGTGCTTTGTACGAATCAGTTGAGCGAGCAGTGAGACAAGAACCGAACTGTTGGGTCTCAATCGGATCGCTTGCGGGCCAGCGCACGATTATCTACCGGAACCTAAATCCTATTGAATGGGCCAAGGATTTCTACTCTCGACGGAAGGGCACCCATGGCTCGCAAGGTTAAGACGGCTCCCAGTGCACTCGCAGCATATTTGCGTTCTATAGACATCGAGTTGGATGCGGAAGAACCCGACCGTATCGAGCATTTTATGCCCACGGAAAAGAGTGTCCGTCTGGTCAATCTACTTCTTGCCAATCAGAGCGATCGGGCGTCTATCGTAATAGCCCCCTATGGGTCTGGGAAATCGCTCGCGGCGTCGTATGCTCTCCATTTGATCGAGAATCGCGATCCGTCTATGGCCGCACTGAAAACAATTGCGAAGCGGTTAGAGGAAGTCGCGCCCGAGATGGGACAGTTCGCCCAGAGCCGACATCGTTCGACTGCGACCAGAGGGCTTGTTATTCCACTCTCAGGACCAGTGCCGGAACTCCACCTTGAAATCGCAAACAAAACGAACCGTGCGCTGAGGCGGTTTAAACTCGGCAGGGAAGCAGCCGCCCTCCGTGCGATTGAACCGACTCGTCCCGAAGGACTTCCAGCTTATCTCGATCTTCTCCAGAAGAAATGTGGGGACTGGGGATTTGATCGTGTCGCAATCTTATGGGATGAGTTCGGCAAGCATCTGGAGTACTTGGTACAAGAGGGTCGCGCAAGTCAGCTATTTCACGTTCAGAAACTAGCTGAGTATGTATCGAGAACGTCTGTACCCATGTCGCTTGGAGTTATCCTCCACATGGGGCTGCTTCACTACGCCTCTGCGCTTTCTCAGGCGGCACGTGCAGAGTGGCGGAAAGTCGAGGGCCGGTTTTCGACCATAGACTACGTCGACGACAGCAAGCATCTCTACTCATTGATAGCTCGTTTGATTCGAGCCAAGCGTGAGAGTAAGAGCCCAGACGATCGTGATATTGATCGGTGGGTTAACGTTTGCCGCGAGCACCAGCTGTTCCGAGACTTTACCGATGCCGAACTCCGCGATCTTCTGTCTTCAGCCTTCCCAATGACTCCAGCCGCGCTGTATCTCCTTCCGCGGATAACCGGAAGAGTCGCGCAAAACGAACGTACGCTTTTCCACTTCCTTCATCAATGGGATGGTCAAACCGATATCCGTCCAGCTGAACTCTTCGACTATTTCTCGCCCCAACTCAAGGCCGACATAACGACTGGTGGGACCCACAGAGTTTGGCTTGAAGCCACTAGCGCACTACGAAAAGTCCAGAGCGACGAGCAGCTCGAGTCCGTCATCAAGACTGCATGCCTCTTCGGCCTCGGGCTAGAAGGTCAGCGGGGCGGAGCGACTTTATCGCTATTACGAAGAGCGTGGCAAAGATTCGATGGCCCTTCGGACACCACCGCCTGTCCTGTTCGTTCGCTGATCGAACGAAAATTGCTTCTTTATCGGCAATATAAAGATGAGGTTGCCGTATGGCACGGTACCGACCTTGATTTACGCGGCCACTTAGAAGCTGAGAAAGCAAGGCGAGGACCGTCGTTCGACTTGCTTCATTTTCTTAATGAGCAAACCCCACCTCCCTTTCTTCGACCGCTTTCGTACAATTCCGAGTTCTGCATCCGCCGCTACTTTTCGGGTGAATTCAGAGCAGTAAACGATGGTAGCCTGGAGGTCGCTCAGTTCGATCCAATCGCAGCGGCTAGTGACGGCCACATCATTTACTGGCTTCCCAACTCGCGCACCGAGCATGAGCGTGCGATCGATTTCTCGAAATCGCACGACGACCCCCTGTTACTGTCTGTTTGTCCACCAGAACCGCTACCGCTAGCCGACGCCGCCCTTGAAGTCCATTGCCTGTACGCAATGCAGAAGGATGCTGATCTGGTAGCGAGCGATCCCCTAGCACTCGACGAGATTTCGCAGCTTGCTAGTGACGCCGAGGCTCATCTTCACAACCTCGTTAGACGATGCACAACACCAGCTCCCGGGGGTCCAACTTGGTTTTATCGCGGTCGCAAATATCGAATCCGCAACCATGAGGATTTGAGAGAGAGACTCTCTTCTGTTTGTCGCCATGTCTACTCGAAGACCCCGCGCCTGAACAACGAGTTGATAAACAAAAGGTCACCATCCGCAGTACTGGTGAACTCCCGTAAGAAGCTGATGCTCGGCATCCTCGAACGTTGCGGTCAACCCGATCTTGGACTTATCCCGACAACGCCAGACGGTAGCATGTTCAGGACGCTTCTCCTGGCCACTGGTTTGTACCGCGATCGCAGTCGTGCCGGTTGGGGGTTTGTTGACTCTTCGGATTCTGCAATATCCGACTCTGCGTTGGCTGAAGTATGGGCGATAATTGAGGACTTTTTTTCCAATGCTTCCGAAGGCACGCGGAGCCTAGAGGGCTTGTTGTCTGTCCTCATGGCTCCACCGCATTCGATTCGGCCTGGTGTTATCCCAATACTTCTCGCTGCAGGGATTCGCGCGTTCGGTGGCATGGCAGCAATCAGGCGGGACGGCATACTCTTGGATGATATGTTGCCAACGACAGTCGAATCGATGGCACAATCACCGTGGTTTTACACCGTTGAACCGATTCAGCTGCGTCCGAAACAACTTGCTTTCATCCGATCGTTTCTCGACGCTTTTGGGCTATCCATCTCGGAGCATGGCGGGACAAACATATTGCGGATTGCTGGGGAATTACTAATCGAATGGAGAGAAAGCCTTCCTCCATTCTGCAAACGTCGCGATTTCGGTATAGCCACTATGAATGCTTTCCGAGATGCTGTTTTTAGCACTAGAGACTATGTGGTTTTGTTGACTGAGTGTCTTCCGGCCTGGGCTCGCGAATCGAATCTGCAGAACAGTTCTCTTAGAACTGCGATTGCGACCTACAAGGAAGAACTTGAAAATGCCGATCGTGTTTTTTACCGAAAGATCGAATCCGCGATTCGCCAAGAATTGGGACTTGCTCAAGACGGCCAAATCAACGAGCTAGTGCATGATCACGCGGCGATGTTTTCGACTACCTTTATCGACCAGATACCCGACAAGAAAGCGGCCCAGTTTCTACGTCGGTTGAAGATGCCTTATTCCGATGCGAATCGGCTTTGTCGCTCAATCGCACAGCTACTCACCGAACAAAGAATACGAGATTTTGATGAGCGCACGATGGAGCTCTTTTTAAATCAGTTACGCAAGATTACCGGGGAAATTGACCGGTCTGCTTCATGGGCTGACAGCTCACTTTTTGGCGCTGGGCTGCGGTCGTGGCTGATATCAAACCGTCGCGCGCGAATAGGAGAACTCTACAAAGACCTTACTCGCCTCGCAGGGCCTGAACATGCGGCCGACTTCGTAAACAGCCTGAATCATCAAATGGAAGGACAAGGCCGATGAGGGAGCATCTTACCGCGATTTTGGAAAATGGAGGGACAGATGGCTATCGGCATATCGTCAGTCTTTCCGGCGGCAAGGACTCTGCTGCTCTTGCTCTGTTCATTGCCCAGGAGTTCCCCGAAATACCTACAGAATATGTCTTTTGTGACACGCAATGTGAATTGCCAGAGACATATGCATACCTTGATATGCTACAAGATGTCTTAGGCAAGGAGATCCACCGAATTTCAGCTTTCGAAATATTAAAGGTTCGCGATCGACATACCAGAAATCCGTTCGAGATGTTTCTCAACGAAATTTACGGCGGTTTTTTACCTAGTCCAAGTACGCGGTGGTGTACTCGCCTATTAAAGATACAAGTGTTTGAGGCCTATATTGGCGAATCTCACGCATACAACTATATCGGTATTCGCGCTGACGAAAATAGAGAAGGATTCCGCCCCAAAAAGCCGCCGGTCATATCTCAGGCTCCTAACATTATTCCTGTCTATCCGTTCCTCGATTATGGCAAAACCTATACCGACATCATGGACATTCTTGAAAAAAGCGGTGTAGGTGCACCTTCATACTACGAATGGCGTACTCGATCGGGTTGCTTCTTTTGCTTTTATCAGCAGATTGGAGAATGGCAGAATCTGAAAGAGCAACACCCGGAGCTATTCGAACTAGCAAAGTCCTATGAAGACCCAAGCAAGGGCTTCACCTGGGTAGACGGAAGGTCGCTGGACGAAATTGTAGCAATGCCGAAGAAAGGTCTTGTGCACCCTAATGATAGCGGCGGGGGATGCGCAATTTGCCATCTCTGACACGCAAAACCGAGCTATCTAGTCGGCCTATATCGGCGTTACAAGCATACTGGCCCAAGTACACTTGTAACCTTATTCGACGAGCTCGTTTTGGCAATGTCCTACTTGCATGCGAGCCGTGATGGTACTACTAGCGCCATAGGTCCGCAAAGCGCTCGTAACTTTTAAGACCGCCATGAATCTTACGATGATCATCAAACTCGGCGATAGATGCCGATGGTGTTCCCCCAACACGTGGGCCCCTGGATACTCGGCCTACAATCTGCTCGAAGAGAACTGGTGAGCCAATAGGGATTGTAAGAACGGCAGAGTCCGCCGCGGGAATATCCGCCCCGGTCGCCAAGTACTTCACGTTAACTAGAACGTCAATGTCACCCTCTCTAAACGCCTCCAAAACCGTACTGTTGTGGCCTGCGGAATATGCGCTTCCGACTACCGCGCACACCTTCGTCGTGGCTCTATTTAATGCTGCAGCTACTATTACAGCGTGTGCGTGCGAATAGCAGAACACCATTGTTTTTCTACCTATCCCACCCATTCGAAAGAGTTCTATAATCGCATCTAACCGGCGTGCACTCAGCGCAGCCAGATAGCTAGCGACTTCTCCCTGCCTTCTTTCAGTAATGTCCGCTTCGCGGTCTACCCGTAATGCTAGTTTGTGCCAATCAAGGTCAGCAAAAACTCCCCGACTCTTCAGTTGTAATATTGGAGACTTTCCCAGTGCTTCTGGCACAAGAAGTCTGCGATCAAATATTTCGGCCAGTCGCTCCGATTCCCTCGAAACTGTCCGCCCCGGCGTTGCAGTAAGTCCGACTAGGGTTGTACTATCTCCTACTAACTGTTCGACACTACGATAGAAGTCATTTTCTTCCAAGTGGTGCGCTTCATCGAATATCACGTAATCGAAGTGTGCGCCAATGGGTTTAATTCGGAGTAGTTTTTGAACGGTACATAGAAACACACATGCGTCGCCCAGAGAACCTTTCGCAACGTCGATCTGTTTCTGTGATCGCAAGCCACTCAAATGCAAGCGATAATTTCGCGCATCCTCCCACCAACAGCGGGCAAATTCCGAATGAGCTTGTTCTACAAGTAATGCCTGAGGCGCTAACCAAATACACCGTTTTCCGCTGCCGAGGATTGAAAGCAATGCCGATACCATCGTATATGTCTTGCCGGCACCGGTAGGAAGACTAATTAGTACACGCCGATGGCCGTTCTCGACGATTTCTCGGAACCCCCTAATAACCTCCTGCTGATAATCAATTGCAGATCTAACGCCACTGTGTGGGCGTAGAGCGTCTTTCCATTTATCACCCCGTGAAAGTCCAACACACCTTTCTTGCTGGATGAACCTCCGGACATCTTCCTCGGTCAAATAGAGGCTTGATTTAAGCGTATTTATGAAATAAGGCCTTAGTTGAGAAGCTAGCCTTTCATTCATTATCAATCTACCTGTAATGATCGAATTATGAAATCTGCAATTCTGTCGAACCGCTCGAATGCAGCGGAAATCTGCTCATCTTCCTCTTCGATATCACTCGCCGCGACCTTCATTACCCGCATTTGTGCACCACGATTACCCCGGACCCCCGTCACGTTTATTGATCTAAGACGCTCTAAATCATTGGCAAAATCCTCGTCGCGATCCTGCAAGTAGCTAACAAAGCCATCATAGTCGCCAAACTGCTCCTGCCCTTCAGCCTCCACAGACACTTCGGCCATCGCCGCGTAAATCATTGCGCAAAACTCAATCAACTGCGACGTCCTTTTCGACGCGCTCTTTGTATAGTCGATATTCATACTGCTCGGATCTACGACGTATCCCAGCCAAAGCCAAATAGCGTCTTCAGTCCCGTCATCGGAACCAATCGCATATTCGGTCGAATATACATGTCTGTCTGACGCATACAGAGTATTTACAAAATCGACGATATAGTCCGCCCACATAATTAGATTAGCAACACCACCGCCCTCGGGAATCTCCCGCTCCCGTATGACAAGCAGCTCTTTCCGACGCAAATTATCTAGGGCCAGGAACAGTGCGTCTTGAAATACGACCTTGAAGAGCAGGTTCTGGGCTTTATGACGCTCTAGGTCGGTTTTTAAGCAATCCTGCCAATCCGAAATATTGGGAGGATCTTGCTTACTACTTATTCGCTCGGAAATCCGCATAAAGTCAGTGTTGTACTCAGCTGCAAGAGCTTTCTTTTCGAAGGCAGCATACCAACTCACAAAATCTGGCGAAAGCATGCGCTGAGACCTGCGAATATCGACGACCTCTCTATAGGCATTAATTCCTAAAATAACTTTATATACCAGCTGCGCGACTGTCGATCCCACGGTGTTCTGAATTTTCTCAAGTTCTGATTCGGTATAAGAAAAAGATCGGTACAATGTCTCGTCAGCATCCTGAAATGCCGTCATCCGAGTCTGCAAATCAGTAGATGCATTAAAGCCAAACTTCTTGAAAGCTTCGAATTGTCTATAAACTGGACCCTTTGCAGTCCAATCCTTAACAGATCCAACTCCAAGTACATGTTCAGTAATTCTATCTAACATCAATACGGTAGTGATATATGGCCCTGAGTCGAACTTTGCATCATCACTGTGCCAATCAACTAGGCCGAGGGGCAATCGATGCTCGCTTTCTGACGCGTCATCAACATGCTCAAGGCGTGAGCCGACCAAGCGTCTTACAATAAGTGAATGTGGATCTACGTCGTCCAACAAAATGAGGCGCGATCGTTTAACCGGAACAGAGTGCTTATTAAGGTCTATAAATATGCTTCTTAGTACTGGCAAAAGGTCACCCGCATCGCGCGGCAAGCTATACCCTAGTAACTGAGTCGGCAAAATAAGTATCACGCTTACCTTTGTTCCCAACGCCGCCTCTGGTGCCGTTTGGTAGAGGCGCTTCATCGCATGAAGACGGTGCTGGCCGTCTATCGCAACGCTCGCCACCTGATCGAGATTCCAGCACAGCTCAGCCACAGTATAGGTATCCGGATTGTTCGCATCGAGCTCTCTGTAAAGTCCGATTTTTATTGGACCAGCGTCGTAGTGGTGATGTGTATTTGTCCCCTCTAAATCAGGCGCTTCGAATTCACCCTCGAAAGGCACGAATCGAGCGTTGCGATATGGAACTAAAGCTACTGTAAGTGAATTAAAGAAACGTGGCCTGACACCACTCGGTTCGCGAAGATAGGGAAGAATCTTATTGTTTACACGGCGGTAATCGAGCTGCCGCTGAAATAGGGCTTCGATTTCTACGTTTTCGTCTGACCAACCTGGCAGTTCACTGGGCGTTTTAAGACAACTAGAAACTTCACTAAGCGTCATATGCGCCGTGAAGTAAGGAATTATACTGGAGCCAATCGCAAATCTACCGCCGAGAGCGTGTAGCTGCGGGCTTCGGGAAATTGCCTGTCGAATTCGAGGCTCAATGTGCAAAATGGTCCCCTCCTGTCATCCAGCGCGGGAAGTCGCTGGAGCCAACAACAGCGCAGCAAACATATATTCCATGGCTTTTCTGGTCTGCGGCGAAATCCCCGCAGGTAGGGCAAGATAGCGAAGCCCCAATTCAGCCCAAGAATAGCCGAGATCTCTAATTCGTTCAGAGAAACCAGTCCGGCCTTTCAAGTGATCCTCAATTCGACGCCCGAGGTTTTCAGCTTCACCGACGTAGAGGACGCTAATGTAGTCAAGCGCTCTCAACCAATGCGAGAACCTACGACGATCTTCCAGCGTTTGAGAAAACCCGGCGAGTTCTGAAGTGATCTTGCTTGGGGTACCGGCCCCGCCAATTTGTATTTCAGCAACGCCGAAATGGCGCAAGTTGTCCCGAACTTTCCCATGTGGTATATTTGAAGCATCTGAGAGCCATTCGCGGAATTTCGAGCTAGTCGCGATTTTGCTATTTGATGGACTTATCTTTCTAGACCACATATAGACTGCAGGCTCATCAGACAAGAAATCGTAGAGGCCGCCATTGTCGAGATGCGGCGTTAGATCGGTAGCCTTTATTATTCGAGACCATTCGTGCTGGGCGTTCAAATTGCTGACCTCTCAATATTCACGGTTTCAGCCTCGAAAGACCTCAACAGAGCTATTTAAAATCTTCAACGAGAATTCCATTTCGCTCACTTTAGCAGCTCATAGTTTCAATGTCGCCATGCTCTTGCGATTCAAAGCGCCAAAGTAGCCATTTGTTGCGTTTTAAGGATATATTGCGCGCAGCAACTCTATTCGCGAGGCTAGTTCCGCAACCAAAGAAGACGGCGCCAACACCCTACAGCAGTCCGAGAAACCCATCGCCCAACATGCTACCTCTTCTACTGATGTGGCGTCGAACTCTAACGTCACGTTTCTGTGGTCTCCCCATGTAATCGCCTGATTCGGCGACCACTGTCGCTCAGCAATATAGTCCGCCGCCCACCCACTAAATTCCGCAACCACCCGGAACTTCTCGCCGCCCCGCAGCAATCCGAACTCTCGATTCAATGCTTTGTCAAAGTTGTAATCGACCGGTCTCTGAAACCCTACATCCGTTTTCTTCACCCAAACGAACCTCTGTAGCGCGAACATCGGGTCATAATCCACAGACTTGAATACTTCCCCCGGCATCTTCGCATACCGCCCATGCACGTAGATCGACTCCCGCCACGAGAACACCTTCAGCGGCTTGAACCGGAAGT
>CAZUJZ010000091.1:0-13367 GCA_964620665.1 uncultured Desulfofustis sp.
GTCAATTATATCTGACATTTTTTAAAGATTATACCGAAAAGGTGTGGGGAACATCATGCAAAAACATCACGGCAGAATGGGGAGCACAAAGAATCAAGGGGCTTTCTGTTTCCAAGGCGATAATTCATGCACTGAAATCGCCTTGGAAACAAAAACATACTGTCGAACAGGAAGGGGTAGAAACCAGTTTGATAGAAAGATTCATGTACCCTAAGTTTGGGCCGGGCCAACTTTGGGAAGAAGTAGCAAGAATTGTAAAAGAAAATGGTGGTGAAATTCATTTCAACAAAGAAATAAAACACCTGGAACTAAAAGATAAATATATAGATAATATAACAATTATAAATACTCTCACTGGAGAGAAAGAAGTATATACCGGAGATATTATTATTTCAACTATGCCTGTCAAAGATCTTGTTGGGGGAATGGTTGGGGAGGTTCCGGAAGAGGTAAGGTATGTAGCTGAAAACCTTCCTTACCGTGACTTTATAACTGTTGGACTTCTTTTGGAAGAATTGAAGATTAAAAACGATAATACTCATGAAAGTGGCAAGGATCTTATACCTGATAACTGGATATATATCCAAGAAAGAGAGGTAAAACTGGGGCGGTTGCAAGTTTTTAATAACTGGAGTCCATATCTTGTTGCCAACCCTGACAAAGTGTGGCTTGGGTTGGAGTATTTCTGTAGCGAAGGTGATGAAATGTGGGAAATGGATGATGATGCATTTTCTGATTTTGCGATAAACGAACTTGCAAGCATCGATATTATAGATAAAGAGCAGGTAATTGATTCTACAATTATCAGAGTTCCTAAAACATATCCCTCTTATTTTGGCACCTATAACGAGTTTGATTTGGTTAAAAAATTTGTTATCGATATCGAAAATTTACATCTTCTCGGCAGGAATGGCATGCACAAATATAATAATATGGATCACTCAATGCTGACTGCGATGATTACTGTAGACAATTTGGTTGCAGGACACGCCGGTAAAGAGAAAGTGTGGGATATCAATACGGAAGAAGATTACCATGAGAAAGGATGATCAATAACAGTTGGTCCTAACAATCTCTGAGACGGACCATGATATCAGATTCGCAGATAGAGGAGTTGTTTGACTGGTTTCGGGCAGCGTTTAGAGTTGACTTTTTCGTCGGTGCCGCCGGGGGGCCGGTCCGTTATGCGCTGCAGCAGAGAGAAGGGGCCCGGGGAGTGGTGGTCATTGTCACCGGTCGGTCGGAATGGATCGAAAAATACGTGGAAGTGGCCCATGACCTGCAAAAAAGCGGTTGCGCCGTCTGTCTCTACGACCATTTCGGCCAGGGCGGATCCGATCGGCCGCTGGCGGACTTGCAGAAAGGACACATCGAAGATTTTCGTTTCTATGTCGATGATCTGGTCAATTTGATCGACCGGGTCGCCGGTAGTTATCCCGGCCGACCGCTGGTTCTGCTTGCCCATTCCATGGGCGGCGCCATCTCCGTGCTGACACTGGCCGATCGACCGGGGCTGGCCGACGGTCTGATCCTCGTTTCGCCGATGCTGCAGATCAATACCGGCTGTTTGTTGCCGTCGCTGCTCGGAGAGGTGGTCGCCACTATCGCCTGTCGTTTCGGGGGGAGGGGCAGCTACGTCTGGGGCGGTGGTCCGTTTCGCGCAGATCTGCCGTTTGCCGGCAACAATTTGACCGGTGATGCCGAACGATTTGCCCGGAACCAACAGATGATCGTCGACAACAGCGGCCTGGCCCTGGGCAGTCCGACGTTCGGCTGGCTGCGCCAGGCGTATCGGGGAATGCGCCGGGCCAGGCGCAGCGCCGACCGCCTGAACTGCCCGGTCCTGCTGCTTGTCGGTCTGGCCGACACGGTGGTCAGCGTCTCGGCGATGTTGTCGTTTGCCCGCCGACTGCCCCGGGGCAGGGTCAAACGGTACCCGGGCGCCCGGCACGAAGTGCTCATGGAGCGCGATGAAGTGCGCAGCGCAGCGATAACCGATATCCTCGACTTTATCGATACGATCATGCTCTCGGCTGATGTCGCCGGTTCTGACGGAACAGGCGGACAGGAGCATAAGAGTGGAAAATCGTCTTGACACGTCCTGTGCCGTCTGTTAAGAGCTTGATTCAGCAGCAACGATTTTTATCCACCCCTTACGGATTGAACCGCATGAAACGCACCCCGACGACTGCTTCTCAGTTTTCGATGTCCGATGCCGGCACCACCTGTGCCGTGCTCGTACTCGTGGTCGTGGTGATTGTGATGGTGTGCGGGGCGCCGTAACGGGTAGACGATCACGAGTATCGACCCCCGTCGGCGCCGGCCGGCGGGGGTTTTTTTGTTTCTCCCGCCCCGTCTTCGACGAACCATTCAGCCAAGACAGGAGGAGAACCATGGCACATCTCACCGGCGCCCAGTTGACCATCAGATTGTTGGCCAGGCAGGGCATAACCACGATAACCGGCATCCCCGGCGGCTCGATCCTGCCGCTCTACGATGCGCTCTACCGCGAGGGCTCGATCCGCCACGTCCTGGCCCGCCACGAACAAGGGGCCGGCTTTATCGCCCAGGGCATGGCCCGCTCAACCGGTCGGCCTGCGGTCTGTTTCGCCACGTCCGGCCCGGGTGCGACCAATATCATCACGGCCATGGCCGATGCCTATCTCGACTCGATACCCGTTGTCTTTATCACCGGGCAGGTACCGTTGTCGATGATCGGTACCGATGCCTTCCAGGAGGTCGATGTCTACGGTTTGAGCATCCCGATCACCAAGCATAATTACCTGGTGCGCTCAGCCGCCGAACTGCTCGAGGTGATCCCCGAGGCCTTTCATCTGGCCGTCAGCGGCCGGCCGGGACCGATTCTGGTCGATATCCCCAAGGATGTGCAGAATGAATTGATCGAATGTACCGAATCGTTGCCCGGGGTGTTGCCGAAACCGGCTGCGGCACCGTTTGAGCAACAGGCGCTGGCACAGGCCGTCGGCATGATCGACGCGGCGAAGCGGCCGATTCTCTATCTCGGCGGGGGCGTCACCCACGGCAACGCCGACCGGGTGGCCAGGGAATTTGCCGAAAAAGGGGGACTGCCGACGACGATGACCCTGCTCGGTCTTGGTGTCATTCCGCCGGAGCACGAGCTCTATCTCGGTATGCTTGGAATGCACGCCTCGCGCTCCACCAACCTGGCGATGAACGAGTGCGATCTGCTGATCGGTGTCGGGGTTCGCTTTGATGACCGGGCCACCGGCAAAATTGCCGAATTCTGCCCGCAGGCAAAAATCATCCATATCGATATCGATCCCTGCGAGATCAGCAAGCTTCGTTCCACCAACCTCGGTTTTGTCGGTGATGTGAAAGACTCACTGGCGGCTTTGCTGCCGCTGATCCGTGATAACAAGCGGCGTGAGTGGGTGCGGCGAATCGGCCGGTTGCGCGCCCAATACCCGTATTTCTGCTCGGAGCAGCTCGATTTCACGAGACCGTACGGGATCGTCATGCGGGTTGCCGAAATTATCGGCGATGAAGCGATTGTCACCACCGACGTCGGCCAGCACCAGATGTGGGCGGCCCAGGTCTACCCGCTGAGCCGGACCCGGCAATTGCTGACATCCGGCGGTCTCGGGACCATGGGATTCGGTCTGCCGGCCGCGATCGGCGCCTCGCTTGCGCATCCCGAACGGCCGGTGGTCTGTTTCACCGGGGACGGCAGTATCCTGATGAATATCCAGGAACTGGCAACCGTCGTCGAACAACGGGCGACGGTCAAGATCATCCTGCTCAACAACAAGTCTCTTGGTTTGGTGCGGCAACAGCAGCGGCTCTTTTACGGCGGCAACCTGATGGCCTCGGTGTTTGAGCATAATGTCGATTACCCGGCCATTGCCCGCGGCTTCGGCATTCCCGCCTACGAGGTCGCCGATCCCGCCGAATTGGACGCTACCTTGGTTAAAGCCCTGCAGTCGCCGGGGTCGTGTCTGGTCAACATACCGATTGCCATGGATGAAGACGTCTACCCGATGGTTCCACCCGGTGCCGCCAACTCGACAATGATAGGAGATCCCCATGTACATGAATGCGCCTAGCCAGAACGTTGCTCCAACATCGACCGGTATCACGGTTCTGGAAATCCTGGTCAAAAACCATCCCGGGGTTATGACCCATGTCTGCAGCCTTTTTTCCCGCCGGGCTTACAATCTGGAAGGCATTGCCGTGCTGCCGATCGGCGACGGTAACCTGAGCAGGATCTGGTTGAAGGTGGCGGCGGAAAATCGTCTCGATCAGGTTGTCAAGCAGCTGGAAAAACTGCACGACGTCAGAGGGGTTGAGCGGCACGGCAGTTCACACCCGGTCTTTATCGGTATGGCGGAGCACTTCGAGGTGTAACAAAAGCCGGCCCAGACGAAACAAATACGCTGTTTAAAACGCACTTTCCGCCGACATTTTGTCATTCAGGCGACACAGTACGGACAGTCTCGCCTGGAGAAGCATAAGCCGGCGCTGTCGTTCATCGAAGCCTCCTTTCTCGCGGTCTTGATAGGTTTACGAGACAGGAGGCTTTTCTGTATCAGGAACCCGGAAATTCCCTCCCTCACGCCAAGCCGGATGGTTTCGCCAGGAAATGAGTTCCCGCAGCCATTGATTTTCTCTGTGCGCGGTCGACAAACTAAAGACCAACGCCCTCCCATTGATCAAGCCTGCCGGTAGCAGGAACATCTCTGTTGCCCCAGAACTCTTAATGTTCCGCGAGTGCGCAGCGAGCATCTTTTTTACAAAAAAACCCATCTGTCGGAAAATTGTCAGAAAGGCCGGGTATGTTGTCGTTTCAAAATGGGGTCAAATCTATATTCTTGACACTCTCTTCTCTCTGGCTAGGTATATTCCATGGCTCGGCCACTCCGTATACAATTCCCGGGGGCACTTTATCATCTGACCAATCGCGGCAATGAGCGTAAACCGATTTTCAGAGACGATGATGATAGGCGCGCATTCCTGGAGATTCTGCAACAGGCTCTTGACACCTATTCTGTTGTTTTGCACAGTTTCGTGCTGATGAGCAATCATTGGCATTTTCTTGCGCAAACGCCGCTTGGGAATTTGAGTGAATTCATGCGATATTTCAATATCACCTACACATCCCATTTCAATCGCCGTCACAAACGCTCGGGACACCTCTACCAAGGCAGATACAAAAGCATTCTGGTAGAAGAAGATGCCTATCTTCTGCAGGTGTCACGCTATATCCATCTCAATCCGGTGCGAGTTTCTGGCTTGGAATCAGCAACGAAAGATAAACAGGCATCCTCCTTGTTTGCTTATCACTGGAGCAGTCTGCCGGGCTATATCGACACCGGGAAACAGGTTGAATTCGTTCTTTATGATACTGTTCTCATGGCTTACGGGGGCAACTCCGAGGCCGGACGAGCAGCCTATAAACAACAGATTGCCGATGATCTCGGTTCCGGGCTTACTCTCAAGCCTCACATCGTCGGTCAGACAGCACTGGGAAGTGAGCGATTCATATCGTGGCTGAAAACCAATTATCTCGATCACAATCAGGAGCGCGAACGTCCTGCCGTCAAGAAAATCCATGTACACCTTTCTCAGAAGGCTGTCGTTGATTGCCTTGAGAAACTACTCGGTGAAGAGCTTGTAAATACGTCAGGAACTGATCGTCACATTATGATGTCAATGCTTTACAAGTATGTGGGATTGAAAAATCACGAAATCGGAGAACTGTGTAATTGCGATTACTCGACGGTGAGCCAGGCGAGAAAAAGACTGCTCGTTCAGGCTGGAAAAGATGAAAGACTTCGGCATAAAATTGAAGTAATTGAAGGTGTCTTGGGGGGTCAAATCTTTATTCTTGACAGGATAAGATGAAAGACTGTAGCGGCAAGTTGATGAAATTGAGAACATTATGTCAAAGATAAAGATTTGACCCTATATATATTGATAAACAGGATCAGCAGCAGGCAGGCGGTGGCACTGAGTTCGACGACGAGAGGTGCCGGTATGATCAGCAGGAAGGCAAGGACCAGCAGTATCGGGCGCAGGAGCCAGCCGATCCGGTTTTCCATGCATCCTTGCAACGCGCAGGTAAAGGCGTACAGGCCGAACAGCGCAAACAGCGATATTTTCATGATTTCCGGCCAGCTGCCGCCGATAATCGGGGTATAGGCAAAGAGCAGCGGGATGATGTAGAGCCCCTTGGCGATCTTCCAGGACTGTATTCCGGTCGCCATCGGCGGGGTGCCGGCGATGGCGGCGCCGGTAAAGGCCGCCAGGCAGACCGGCGGGGTGACGTTCGAGTCCTGGCTGAGCCAGAAGATGATCATGTGCGCGGACAGCAATGCAAACATCGCCGATTCTGGCGACAGGGCCATGTCCCTGACGGTACCGAGCAGATCCGGCGGCACCAGATCGAGCAGATGACGGGCCTGCTCCGGAGAGAGCGGTTGGCTGAGCAATGCCAACTGGTCTGGGATGGCGATCATCAGCACGGCCTTGACCTCCTCGGACAGCGCACCGGCCGCGATGATTTCGACGATCTTCGCATCGGCGATCAGATTGTACAGGGCCGGGGCGGACAGGGTGCCGAGCACGATATAGGCCGCCGTCACCGGCAGTCCCATGCCGAGGACCAGGGACGCCAGGCCGATAAGGACAATGGCGATGAGCAGGCTGTCGCCCGACCAATTGGTGATCATCAGCGAAAAGGTGTTGCCGATGCCGGTGGTGGCGATCACGTTGACCACCAGGCCGACGCTGCAGAGCAAAATGGCAGTCATCACCATGTTGCGGGCGCCGAGGGCGAGCGCCTCGCAGATGCCGCGCGGTCCCATCCGGTTCGGCGTGATCCACGAGGAGACGATTACCGCGACGATGCTGATGCCGGCGGCATAGGTCGGCGTAAAGCCGTAAATGAGCAGGCCGATCAAGACCGAGATCGGCAGCAAAAACGGCAGCCCACCGGTCTTGATCACCTCGAGCACCTTCAGGTCTTCATCCTGCGACGCCTGCAGGCCGATCCGTTTGGCCTCGACCCGGACGAAAAAGCCGACCGTGGCGAAGTACAAAAGAGCCGGCAGCGCTGCGTAGAGCACGATGGTGGTGTAGGGGATCTGGGTATAGCTGGCCATTACGAACGCGCCGGCGCCCATGATCGGCGGCATCAGCTGACCGCCGGTGGAGGCGGCCGCCTCGATGCCGGCGGCGAACTTTCCGTCAAACCCGGCCCGTTTCATCAGCGGAATGGTGATGACCCCGGTCGACGCGGTATTGGCAACCGCCGAGCCGGAGATGGTGCCGGTCAGTCCCGAGGCGAACACCGCCACCAGACCCGGCCCGCCGATCAACCGGCCGGCCGCGGCCCGGGCCAGGTTGATGACGAACTCACCGGCGCCGGAGCGCAGCAGGAAGGCGCCGAAGAGGATGAACATGAAGACAAACGATGACGAAATGCGGGCGATCCCGCCGAAGAGCCCGTCGTCGCCGTACACGGAGCGAAACAGGATGGTCTCCGGCGTCAGTCCGCTGAATTTGAAGACGCCGCCGATTATGCTGCCCCACCAGCCGACATAGGTCAGGGCGAGGACGATCAGGATCGGGATGATCCAGCCGGTGGTCCGTCTGGTGAACTCGATGGCCGTCAGGATCAGCACGGTGCCGGCTATCCACTCGGCACGGCTCAGGTGAACGCCTCGCGCATAAATGGCGTCCTCCATGGAGACCATGTAAACGGCACAGAAGGCGGCCGTCATGCCGATCGTCAGGTCGATGATCAGGAAAAGTGACCGCCGCCCCCATGCGGATGTCGAATCGGGGCGGGAAGGATAGACCAGGGCACAGAGCAGCGCGAAGCCGGCGAAATGGAGCGCGTTCTGCCAGAGGGTCGGTAGCAGCGCGAAGATGTTGAAATAGATGTGCAGCAGCGAAACGAGGACGCCGAGGTAAAAGATGGCCTGCTCCTTGGATGTCGCGGGCCGCTGCTGTTCCTGCTCGCTGTGCACGTGCAGCTCCATTCCTGAAATAAGGGGTGTGCCCGCCGTCCGGACAGGCGGGCACGGTGAATCTGTTTTACTGAGGCAGCAGCCGCGGCGGGATGGTCAGGCCCGCTTCCTGGAAATACCGGGCGGCACCGGGGTGCAGCGGCATCGGCAGGCCGGCCAGCGCGCTTTCCAGGGACATCGCTTCGGTCGCCTTGTGGATGGCGTTGAGGAAAGGCAGGTTTTCGTAGACTGTTTTGGTGATCTGGTAGACGGCGTCCTCATCTACATCGGCCCGGACGGCCAGGAAATTGGGCTGGGCGATGGTCTGCAGATCTTTCTCCTGGCCGGGATAGGAGCCGGCCTTGATGATGTAGGGCGTCCAGAGTTCCAGACCGCCGTCGGCCTTGACCACCTGTTCGTCGGTAAACTCGAGTTGCGTGATATCGTCGCCCATTGCGGCAAAAGCCTGGGTGACGGCGCCGGCCGGGACGCCGGCAGGGGTGCTCATGCCGGCGATCTGGCCGTTTTGCAGTGCTTCGGCGCTCGGTCCGTAGCCGACATAGACCAGCTCATAATCCTTTTCGATATCGACACCGAGATTCTCCAGCAATAACTTGTTGGAGCCGATGGTACCCGAGTTTTTCTTGCCGAGGGCCATACGTTCGCCTTTCAGGGTAACCATATCCTCGATGGTGCCGGTCGTGGCTTTGTCCGCCTGGACGACGAAATGCTCGACATTTTGCCACAGCATGGTGACGGAACGCAGCTCTTTTTGCGGCCCTTCCTCCACGAAATCACCTTTGCCGTTCCAGGCATAATAGCCGTAAAGCCCTTGCAAGATGGCAAACTGGACTTCGTTGTCACGCAGCAGTTTGACGTTTTCTCCGGAGCCGGCCGAGGTAATGGCCGAAATACCGATCTTCTGCTTCGGTTGCAGTTTGACCTTGGTCAGCGTGGCGATGGCAACGCCTACCGGATAGTAGGTTCCGCCGGTACTGGCGGTGGCCATCAGGTAACTGCGTTCGTCGGCCGCTTGTACGGCGGTCAGCGAGAAGACACCGAGCGTCAGGGCGGCGACGGCAATGCGACACAGAGATTTTCTCAGGTTCATAGGACCCTCCTTTTCCGAAAGTAGTTGGGGTGCGCAGTGGGGTTTGCTTCAGTCTGGCCCCGGTTTTTACAGGTGGTGACCGCCGCTGAGAATCTGCGGCTAGAACACGTACTATGCTGCAATCCGGAATGAATTTCAATAAGATTATGGCGAGCGATTTTCAGTCGGCAAGCGGTCCGCTGTTGACCAGTAGACGGCCGTAACGGAGGAAAGCGGCGCTGTTGTGCAGTGCCTTGTGTGCTTGAATAAAGTTGATGTTTTTTGGAAAAATCGCCGCAAAAGAAGACGATATCCCGTGGTGGTGTGGTGCCCGCCGGCATGGTCCGCGTAATGTCATCGGTGCTGTAGGGCACCCGGACGGGAGTCGGTTAGGCCAGGTGTTCAGCCTTTCTCGGACCGCTCGGCATACCGTGCTTCCTCCCGGTAATATTCAGGAAAGCCGAGAACGTCTTGGATATGCTCGAAATCGGCCAGGCCGGATGGATGGCTGCCGCCGGCGAGATCGGCCAGGGCCGCTTCGACCGCCGTGACCATGGCCTGCAGCAGCGTCAGCGGATAGGCGGCGATGGCAAAGCCGAGCCGCTGCAATTCGTCGGCGGGCAGCAGCGGGGTGAGGCCGTGTTCGATCTGGTTGGCCATCTTCACGCCCGGTACGGTGTCGCAGAACAGGCGCATCTCTTCGATTGACTGCGGTGCCTCAAGAAAGAGCAGGTCGGCGCCGAGATCGTGAAAGGCCTGCATGCGACGCAGGGCTTCGTCGAAGCCGGCCGGCCCGCGGGCATC
This sequence comes from uncultured Desulfofustis sp., assembly GCA_964620665.1. GTDB lineage: Bacteria > Desulfobacterota > Desulfobulbia > Desulfobulbales > Desulfocapsaceae > Desulfofustis. The sequence continues at coordinate 9,886 of CAZUJZ010000091.1, forward strand.
GGTGCGGGCCATGATTAGGATGTCGGCGCCTTCGTCACGGGCGTCGACCGCGGCCCGAATGCGCAGGCAGGCCTCATCGAAGGCGACGATCTGCTTGCCTTTGGTATGGCCGCATCGTTTCGGCGAAAGCTGATCCTCGATCATGACGCAGGCCAGACCGGCAGCCGCGTAGTCGCGGACCGTCCGCTTGATGTTCAGCGCGTTGCCGTAACCGGTGTCTCCGTCGCCGAGAACCGGAATGGTCACTGCATTGCAGATGGTGCGTGCCTGGTCGAGCATCTCGCCAAAGGAGATCAGGCCGGTGTCCGGCATCGCCAACCGGCCGGCGGACACGGCAAAGCCGCTCATAAAGGTGGCCGGAAAGCCGGCGCCCTCGATGAGTCTGGCTGACAGGGCGTCGTGGCAGCAGGGCATGACGAGTAATTCGCGTTTGGCGAGCAGGGCGCGCAGGGCGGCGGCGGATGATTTCATGGTCGCATCAGAGCTTGAACGGGATATAGAGGACGATATCGGGCACCAGATAAAGGACGATAGCCGTGCCGAACATGATCAGCATGAACGGCCAGACCCCCCTGAGCACTTCGGCCAGCGGGACCTGGGCAACTGCCTGGATGATGAAGAGGTTCATACCGACCGGCGGGGTGATCAGGGCACACTCGATCATCACTACAAAAAGGATGCCGAACCAGATCGGATCGATCATCATCGCGTTCAGGGCCGGGAACAGGACCGGAACCATGATCAGCAGCATGGAAATCGATTCGAGGAAGAAGCCGATGACCAGCAGCACCAGGCAGACCACCAGGATGAACAGGGCCGGCTCGTTGATATTGGTGGTGATCGCCGTCGAGATCTCCTGTGGGATACGATACAGGGTGATGGCCTTGCCGAAGAGCTTGGCCCCGGCGATGATCAGAAAGATGGTGACGGTGGTGACCATCGATTCCGAGACCGCCAGCTTCAGTTTCTGCCAGGTCATGGTCCGCAGGACGAACACGATGACCAGCGACAGCGCGAAGCCGACACCGGCGGATTCGGTCGGGGTGAACACGCCGAGGTAGATGCCGCCGATGACGACGACGGCCAGCAGCAGGGTCGGCAGCGCCCGTAAGCTGGTGCGCCAGCGTTGCGTCCAGCTTGCCTTCGGGCTTGGTTGATAGTTTTTGTCAAACAGCGAATAACCGATGCTGAAGAGGATGAACAGCGCGGTCAGCAACAGGCCGGGGCCGACGCCGGCCATGAAAAGTTTTACGATCGATTCCTCGGTGATGACGCCGTAGAGGATCAGCGGGATGGACGGCGGGATGAGGATACCGAGGGTACCGCCGGCAGCGAGCAGGCCGAGTACGAACGGCCGGCTGTAGCCGCGCTGGATCATCTCCGGAATGGCCACCGTCGCGATCGTTGCCGCCGTGGCTACCGAGGAGCCGGAGATTGCGGAAAACAGCGCGCAGCTGACAATCGTCGCAATGCCAAGACCGCCCGGGAAATGGCCGACCCAGGACTGGACCGCGTTGAACAGATCCTTGCCGATTCCGCCCTTGAGCAGGACGTTTGACATCAGCAGGAAGAGCGGCACGGCCAGCAGCACGAAACTGTCGGCCGCACTGTACAATGCCTGCGGCACCATGACGACACTGATATCTTTGAGCCAGAGCAGCAGCAGGCCGAGCCCGCCGAGGGCAAAGGCGACCGGTACCCTGATAAACAGGAGCGCAAGCAGAGAAAAAAGAATCAGGGCGGCGGTCATCTGCGATCAGTCAGTGAAGAGAAGAAAAAACATCGGTACTGCCGCCAATCGTCCTGATCAATTCGACCAATGCCTGGATGAGCAACAGGCCGAAACCGATGGGAATGGCCAGCTCGGTCAGCCAGGACGGCACGGCCAGCATGGATGAACTGGCCCGACCGACCCGGATGGAATCGATAACGATCCCGCTGCCGAAATATACGGCGACCAGGCAGAAGATGATGATTACCAACAGGGCCAGCGATTCGCAGCAGAGGCGCAGTTTCGGTCCGCTGGCGCGAACGATGATGTCGATGGCGATCAGCTGCCGCTTTCTCAGGACATGGGCGGCGGCCAGATAGGTCGCCCAGATCTGCAGGAAACGTGACATTTCTTCGCTCCAGACGGTCGGGGCAAGAAAGACATAGCGGGCGATTACTTCATAGACGATGAAGATGCCGATCACAAAAAACATCCAGCCGGCCAACCGGCCGGCTGTATCGCTGATTTTATCGATTGCCGCGAACATTGATCTGCAGGGCGGGACAGGGGAGAGCTCTCCCCTGTCCCGGTTTTTTTGTTAGAGTTGACGGGCCGCGTCAACGAGTTGCCGGCCAAGCGGTCCGGCGTTCTTGATATAGTCGGTGATCACCGGTTCGGCAAGTTTTTGCCATTCCTGCAGCTCCTCGTCGGTCAACTCGACGATATTCATTTTATCGCTGACAAAGGCAAAGGCATCGGCTTCCAACTGGTTCATCTGGTCGCGCAACTCTTTCTCCACTTTGGCTGCCGCGGTTGCCATGACCTGGCGATGTTCGTCGGACAGTCCCTGCCAGGTATCTTCGTTGATCAACACGACGAACTCGATATCGACCATGCTTTTGGTGGCCGTCAGGAAGTTCATCACTTCATACATCTTGCGCTCTTTGACCGCGGTCACGCCGGTCAGGCCGACGTCGACGGTGCCGCGCTGGTAGGCGAGAAATTGTTCGGAACCGGAGATGGCGGTCGGGGCGCCGCCGGCGGCTTCGACCAGGGAACCGAGGGTCTTGCTGAAGATCCGCACTTTCTTGCCGGCCAGGTCTTCAGGCAGGCGGATCTCTTCGTCATTATTGATGATAACCGCTCCGCCGTAGGCCTGCCACCAGAGGATCCGGGCGCCGGTCTCCAGGACCGCGTCGTCGATCGGCTGCCGTACCGGGCTGCCTTTTTCTACCGCTTTCTGGAGGGCCTGTTCGTTGGCGAAGAGAAACGGTACGTAAAATAATTCAACGGCCGGGATGGTGCCGGCAAACTGGGTCAGCGGCACGACGCCCATCTCGACGGCCCCGGAAGCGACCGCCTGCGGTACTTCCTTGTCCTTGTAGAGTTGGGCGGACGGGTAGATCTCCACGGTGATCTCACCGTCGGTTGCCTCGGCTACTTCGTCGGCGAAGGCCTTGACGTTTTTGCCGAGGTGGTGACTTTCCGGCAATTGCAGGGTCAGGCGAAGAACTTTCTCGGCGGAAGCGGACTGCGTGCCGAACACGAACAACAGTGCGGCGCAACAGAAGGCGAAGGTGATCTTGTGCATGTCTCTCTCCTTTTGCAATTCAATACAATGGTTGTTTGTCCCGATGACGCGGTAACACGACTGAGATATAAGCATCATTGGCAATGCGCAGTCAAGAGTATTCGTGGTCGGATGGGCTGGTTGGCCCTCCCTCCGGCTGCTGCGCTGCGGCCTGATCGGCTGAGTCTCGACCAACGGCGG
>CAZUJZ010000092.1:0-5334 GCA_964620665.1 uncultured Desulfofustis sp.
GACCCGTTCTTCACGACGAAGGAAAAACAGCGCGGAACCGGACTCGGTCTCGCTTCCGTGTACGGCATCATCAAAAATCACGGCGGGCTGGTCACCGTGTACAGCGAGGTCGGGCACGGCACGACCTTCACGATCTACCTGCCGCTGTCAGACAAGGATGTCCACACCGAATATCACCGAACCGAAGAGCTGCAGCAAGGGTCCGGCACCATCCTGCTGGTCGACGACGAAGAGATGATTCTCGATGTCGGCCAGGCGATGTTAACGGCCCTCGGCTACCAGGCGGTCATTGCCAACGGTGGTGAAAATGCCCTGAAATTACTGGCCGATCGGAATTACCACTTCGATCTGGCCATTGTCGACCTGATCATGCCCGGTATCGACGGCGGCAAGGTCTTCGACACCATCCGCACCATCCAACCCGATCTTCCCGTTATCCTGTGCAGCGGCTACAGCATGAACGGCCAGGCAACGGCAATCATGGCCCGCGGCTGCAACGGATTCATCCAAAAACCGTTTAACATAAAAAACTTATCGAACACCATTCAACACGTACTGGCTGGCGGGGAACGGTAGCAACCAGGCAACTCCCGCGGTCAGACCATCTCTTCAGAGCCGGGCTCATACATACTTCTGCCCGTTTAGCCGCCGTTTTCCTGCTGCCAGGCCTCAACGACCTCTCTGGCCGCCCGGAATGCTTCGATACCAGCGGGTACACCGCAATATACGGCGGTTTGCAGCAGCACTTCCTGAATCTGTTCGATACTGCAGCCATTGCGCAAGGCGCCGCGCACATGTGCCTTCAATTCGGTGGTGGCGCGCAAGGCGGCCAGCGTCGCCAGGGTGATGAGACTGCGGGTCGCATCGTCAATGGCCGTTCGCGTCCAGATTTCCCCCCAGCAATTTTCCGTCACCAGGTCCTGAAGCGGCCGGGTAAATTCGGTCGCCCCGGCGGTTGCCCGATCGACATATTCGTCTCCCAGGACCTTGCGCCTGACCGCCATGCCCTGCCGATATTTTTCGCTGCTCATCTCCGTCCTCCCGGTATCGATTGCAGGCTTCGTTGAAACTTTCTTCCATTCCGGATCAAGGTAAACGCGAGCACTCTGGCACCGGTGGAGCGGTACACTGCAACGTACCGATTATTCGCGCAAGACACCGAGGCTGGAGGGAATTATCATGTTTCAAGGCGCCCGGTAGCGGTCTTCCGAATTGTCATGACCACTGATGTCAACGATCATACCATATCATGAACGATCCTGAACAATCGCTTTTTCTCCGGCCATGCAAAACTATTGCAGCCGCCGCCGGGCCGAGATAGGATGGTCCAAGTCAACGGGGCACCACCCCATCCCTGAATTCCTCCCTGTTCCGGGCAAGGAGAACGTGATCATGACCATTCATCACCGTCAACGCACGAGATCGGCTGGTGTGACGGTCTACCTGCTGCTGGTGCTGCTGTTGTCCATCGCGGCCCCGGCCCGGGCGGATACGATACGCATCCCGCTCAGCATCGATCTGCCCCTGTTACGGACGATGATCGTCGACCAGGCCTATCGCGATCCCGGTGAGCGGGCCACGATCGTCTCCATGGGTCAGGGATGCAACGAAATCACGCTCAGCAGACCACAGGTGGGCAGCGGCGGCGAACTGCTGCTCTTTCAGACGGCAATCACCGTGCATTGGGGTACCCCGATCGCCGGCACCTGCCTGGCACCGTTGTTCTGGGAGGGATCGCTGGTACTCAGCCAGCAACCGACGATCGACAGGAACTGGCAGCTCGGTTTCCGCACCGTCGATTCAACATTGCTCGACCGTACCGGCCAACCCGCTCCCCTGGCCGGGCTGCTCTGGAATCTGGTCAAAGAGCACGTCCACTCCTATCTTGGCACGATCACGTTGAATCTGGCCCCCCCGGTAGACAACCTCAAGCAGTTTATGCTCAGTCAGTCAACCGACAGCCACAGCGAGCGCACCAGTCACATTCTTGCCGGCATGCACCCCGATCAACCGGTGGTGACCCCGGCAGCACTGCATATCGACATGCTGGTCAAGGCCTCTCCGCCCGACCGCGGCGGTGCTGCCGATGAACCGGAGATGACGGCAGCGACCGAAGCCGCCTCGCAAACCAGGATCATCGAACTCTGGCAGAGTTGGGACGCCATGCTGATCCACCTGATCGGCCAATTGGCGGATAAAACGCTCTCTGCCGAAGATCGCCAGATTCTGCTCGACGTGATACTGTCCGTTCGCTACGAGTTCGATGCGGCTTTGTCCGGCAACCAATTGACCGATTCCTTCGTTCGTGATCAGTTCGTACGCTCCTGGCAGGTGCTCAGGCCGCTCTTCCGTCGTCATCTCGATGCCGATACCTCGACCAGCCTGCTCGGTTACCTCAGTTTTTTCACGGCGGCCGACGCGCTGACCACCCTTGATCGGATCGGTCCGCTGCTCGGGGTGGAAATCAGTCGCGCCGGCTTTTACCGACTGGCGCACATGCTGAGCGAGCAGCCACTCGACGAAAGCGGCGCCGTCAATCCGACCCTGCGCCGCATCCTCGGCCTCGACGAACCGCTGGCCATACCGACGGACCGTCCTCCCGCAGTCGAAGAAGGATCCGATACGTCCGATCAGCCCAGCGAACCGGCTGCCAAACCGCCCTCTTCGCCCACTTCATCGCTCAACCGCTGGTCGCAGACGGTCGGGAACCTGGCCGCACTGCTGCTGGCCGGGCCGCGCTCGGCCCGAGCTGACACCCTGCCGGGAATTACCGAACTGAGGAGTTGGACGGCCGGCATCACCCCGGCCGACCAGTTGCTGCCGCGAGTTCACCGGATTCTCCAGCAGGTCTCAGCGGATCAGTGGCGTCAGCCGGTAATAAAAGAGCTCGACAGCAGCTGGTTTACCCGGATGATACTCGCCACCGCCTGGCAGGAAAGTTGCTTTCGTCAGTTCGTGGTCAAAGACGACAAGATCGTCTATCTGATCTCCTACAACAACACCTCGGTCGGCCTGATGCAGATCAACGAGAAGATCTGGCGCGGGATCTACAACACCCAGCAATTACGCTGGAATATCAGCTATAACGGCAAGGCCGGCGCCGAGATCCTCGCCCTGTACCTGGAGCGCTATATCAGCAAACGACCAGCCCAGATGTCCCTGGCGGATGAAACCGGCAGGCGATATCTGGCAACCTGGCTCTATGCCCTCTACAACGGCGGCCCCAGTCAGCTTGAAAAGTTCCCGGCCCGGCATCGGGCCGGGAACTTCTTTCACAGCGACAACCTTTTTGCGGAAAAATACGACCGGGTCAACGGGCTCGACTGGTCCGCATCAGTCGATTGCCTGCCCACCCGATAAATAATGCTCCTCGCCGGGAGAAAGGAACAATCATGCCGTTTATTACCGATCAGCCCCCCGCTGTCGACGGAATCGCCAACACAGACAAGCGCCTGTCATGACCGGTCGACCGCCCGCGGTATTTTTCGATAAAAACGACTATCAGCTCCTCGAGATCGTCAACGAGGTCCTGGACCGGAACGGCGACTCCCGGGTCCTGCGTTCACTGCTGACCGAGCACATGCACCCGCAAGGCATCAAAGAGCTGGCCGCCCCGAAGGGCCTGCGCATCGCCTATGCCATCGCCGGCCTGCTCGGAACCTTTGCCAAAGGGACGGCGCAGGATCGGCTCAAGGCTCTGCGGTCACTGCGCGACGAAGTGTTCCTGTCGGCCACCGTCTTCTACCAAAAAAACACCGCCCGCGTGCTGATGCAGATCATGAAGGAGCTGTTGCGCAGCTCCGGCGACCACCTGCGCCAACTCCAGCTGGCCCATGACTTTCGCATGGTCTCCACCGGCAATCCCCGCCTGGTACGGACCCAATTAGCAAAATACCATCTGCTGGAAATGCCGGAAGAGTGGAATCAGTTCTCTTTTGACGATCGCGTCCACGATTCCGCCACCAAGGGCAGGAAGACTCCGACCCATCTGGTCATGGATGCCTGGATCAAAGGCATCCGTCATCTGACCGTCGTCTATTACAACTACGTCAGCAGTGATGTTGTCGAAGAGTTGATCGAGGCCAGTGCCCTGCTCGATATCAGGGTGCAGGTCGGCATTGAGTTGTCGGCCCGTTTCCGCGACAAATATATCCGCTTCACCTGGGAACCCCACGGTTTCAGCCATAACCAGGCGTTTCTCACCTTTCTCCGGGAAAACAAGGTGACCGAACTCATGGACTTGGGCCGACAGGTTTCAGTCTACCAGCAACGCTATGTCTTCGATGTCCTCGACGCTTTTAACGACCGCCATCTCCCCGAATTGAGAGAAGAACTCGGCCTTACCGTGCCGCCCCTTGATAAAGAGGAGTTCTCCTCGTTCGTCGGCGACGGTCAGCCGTCACTGCTGCATCTGGCCCGCTTCATTTCCCGGGCGATCGCTCCTGCGGCCGACAGCGAACGGGAGCGGTTGCAGGCCGAGATGGCGGCCACAGGCAGCGATCGGGCCGATCTCCTTCGCCAACGCTGCAACCGGCTCACGGCCCTGAACATCGACACCATCATCGAGCAATACCTGACCCCCTGCCGCAATCCCGGCGTGCACAATCCGTCGCAACCGGCTGCAGACGATGACTCGCCGGAGCTGCTCCGTCTCTCTGCGAACCAGCTGATCAGCCGCCTGCAGACCCTGCACACCAGTTCCCGGTTCACGCTCAATCTCGGCAACCTCTCGGTTCAGGACACCCTCGAAATTCTCTATGCCTGCAAAGGCATGATCAGCCACATCGAAATCTACAATCTCAAAGACGCCGCTCACGGCATCACCTCGGACTCCCCAATCGATTGCCGTTACACAAGCGGGGTGGCAGTCGATCTGACCAGTCCGGACCGTTATTACAGTCTGATCGGAGCGTTGCAAAAGGCCCTCAACGAGGACAACGTGATCGGCCTGAAGCGCTCCATTCGCGAGATCATCTGGGATCTCGAAGAGCAGCGGATGCGCCTGAAAAAAAGCATCGACCGGTTGTCGCCGGACCTGCCGCTGCGCGGCAAACTCGACGGTGATTACACTCGATTGCTCGACAGGAAAAACGATCTTCTCGACATCCTCTATGACCTGGAAGCCTTTCACGGCTACTACAAAAAACGGACACTCGGGTCACGAATCGGCTCCAGTTCCACCGGGCAGGCCGCACATCAACACGGTATGGGGTTTGTCGTGCTCGACACCCTGCCGGCCCGGTCGCACCGCACCGCCCGCACACAGGTCGGCCGTCAGGCACGCTCCCTGCTCCCGGTAACCGCGCTGCTGACCAAAAGCACCCATCTGCGCAG
>CAZUJZ010000092.1:5434-13319 GCA_964620665.1 uncultured Desulfofustis sp.
CTATCTGAACACCAACCTGAAGAACTCGCTGAAAGTGTTCCTGGGGTTCATTCCCGCCTTTTTGACCTTCTGGCTGACCAAGGATTGGTGGCTGCTCGCCTATTTCGGGGCGGTCATCTGGTTCGGGATCACCGGGCTGCGCAACATCATTCAGTCGGTTCTCGGTGGTGGCGGGCTGCGCCGCTCACCGCTGCTGCCCTGGAATTCCTTGGTCAGTTGGAGCAGGATCTCCGATTCGCTGCTCTACACCGGTTTTTCCGTGCCGCTGCTCGATTACCTGGTCAAGACGGTGCTGCTCGATCACGCCTTCGATATCACCACGGCAACCAACCCGGTGCTGCTCTATGCGGTCATGGGGCTGGCCAACGGCATCTATATCTCGAGTCACAACATCTTCCGCGGCCTGCCGAAAAATGCCGCGGTCGGCAATTTCTTTCGTTCCATTCTCGCCATTCCGCTGGCCATTATGCTCAACGGCATCATCGGTCAGTTCATGCACCTGGCCGGCGTCGTCGATGTCACCGGCGAGCTGCAGAAATGGGCGGCCATCATCTCCAAACTCGCCTCCGACTGCGTCGCTGCCGGCATCGAGGGCCTGGCCGACCGCCAGGTCAACATCAGGGCGCGGCTGGCGGCCTATCGCTCCAAGATTTCCCAACTGTTCGCCGTCTTCTCACGACTCGACCTGATGTTTCCCGAAGAAGATGTGCTGGACATCCTGCAGTCACCGAAAATGATGCTGGAAACCCTCAACTACGAGGCCCGGGAACAGGGGGCGCTGGTCATCGTCAACGCCCTTGACCTGATGTATTTCTGGATGTACCAACCCCGATCGCGCAAGGCCCTGAAACGAATGGTGCAGGAGATGTCCCGCGAGGAATGGCTGATCTTCCACCGCTCCCAACTGGTACTGCGTCGATACCAAGAAATCAGTCAATTTTTCGTCGACGGCCTGGTCGGCAAAAACTTCTCCAAAGCACTGTCGTTCTATCTCGATCACTTCGAACACTACCTGCACGACCTGGAACGGCTCGAAAACCGGCACACCTCGCCCTGAAGCGCCAACCGATCCTCTGCAGCAACAGCCCGTGCACGCCGGGGTCGCCGACTCAGGGTAGCAGGGCGACGGCCCGGACCGGTGAGCCGTCACCATTTTTCAGGCCCAGCGGAAGGCAGGAAAAAAGAAACGAGTGCTGCGGCAGGGCCGCCAGGTTGGTCAGGTTTTCGACGATGACCAGCCCGGCTCCGAGCAACAGCCGGTGAATCGGCAACCCGTTCACGGCGGGTGGGTCGACCGACACGGCATCCACGCCGACGCCGCGCAGCCCGATACCGGCCAACCAGTGCGCCGCCGCCTCGCTGAGCACCGGATAACCGGCAAAGTACCGTGAATTGCCCCAGAACCTGCTCCAGCCGGTATGCAGCAGAATAAAGTCGTGACTGCCGATGATCTTCTCGCTACGCCGGACATCCTGCACATCGATGATCGTCTTCTCCGTCCGGGTGCAGTCGAGCACCAGTGCTTCACCGATAAAGGATGAAGGTGCCAACTGGTCGATAGTCCGACCGCCGGCGATCAAATGGGCCGGCGCATCAAGGTGGGTTCCGTGATGGGTACACAGGGTTACCGTTGTTTCCCGGTAACCGTCGCTCTCAATGGTCGCCGCCGGGTGGAATTGCGGCGACGGGCTGCCGGGGTAAACCGGCATCCCGGGTGCCAGTTCCTGACTCAGATCAATCACCTGCATCACGCTCTTGCACCTCGTCGGGTTGATCTCGCCACGTATCGAGCGCATCGGCCGCATCGTCGCCCTGGATACCGTCCGCAAAAAGGGCCTCCATTGCCCGCTGAAAAGAAGGAATCAGCAGCTGATAACCAAACGGGTTCAGGTGATCCTGGTTCGCATAGATCACCGTGCCGTCGAGCAGGGGGCTGCGGATCTCCGGGAACGGGTCATAGCTCGGAATCTGCAGCGAATCACTGATCTGATCGACAAAATCGATGCTCTCCTGCTGCCATGTCTCGATAAACCCTCGATCGATGGCGCAGGATCGCTCCCGCGACAGCCAGCTCTTGAGACGAGGCTCCCACATACAGTCATTGATATTGCCCAGGATCGGCACCTGTTTCAAGATGACCGGGATCTTTCCCGCCGCCCTGAGCCGCTCGAGCGTATCGGTCAGCCGCTCCCGGAAATACGCGGTATGATCGGCGATGACGCCACCTTCGGCATCCTTGAACATGATCTGCCGATCGGTATTGAGAAATCCTCTGCCGTCGTAAAAGAGATCGAACCGCTGGGCGATCATGACCACGTTGATAGCCGGGTCTTCGACAATCTCCGTTTGCAGAAACGGCAGGGCCCGGGCACATTCCTGCTCGTGTTTGTCATCGATAATGCTGTCGATCTCCACATCACCGAGGAGCATCGGGCAGCCCGGGACTCCCAGATAAGTCACGTCGTAGCCGCTCCGCTCAGCCCACGAGACAACGGCAGGCAGGTAGTGCGCGGAATGGGAGTCGCCGACCAGCGCGACGCCGGGAGCATGCCGCCGTCCCGATACGGCGCACTCCAGGTAGGTGACGCCATCCTTTTCTTTTTGTTCGCAGGCCTCAGGTACCCGTGGGGGGGCCACCATCTCCGGAGCAGCATGCGGGGCGATGCGCCAGGAGGCCTGATCGTGTTCTTCCAGGATCTTGAACCCGCGGGCGAAGACGATGATGACCAGCAGGGCGAGCAACAACACCAGGCGGTCCGACCAGCCCGTTTTCCGGGCCGGCTGCTCGATAAAAAAATAGCTGAGCGTGGCCAGTACCAGGGAGAGGGCAACAATGGCCGCGGCGGCCGGCAGGCCGATCTGATGGTTGTTGCTGAGGATCTTGTAGAAGATGATTACCGGCCAGTGGTAGAGATAAAGCGAATAGGAGATCCTGCCGATGCCGACCACCACCGCGCCGGCCAGCAACCGATTGATCGCGGCGGACCGGCCGTTGGCATAAATGACCAGCGCCGCACCGAGACAGGGCAGCAGCACACCTACTTGGAGAAAGGAGCGGCCGAGATAGATTTCACCGACGAACAGGAAGCTGTAGCCGAGCAACAGCAAGCCGGTCACGCCGGCCACAGCGGCCGTACCGGCGGCCGGCCGCTGCGCCGTGCTCCGGAGGGCAACGGCACCGCCGATACAGAATTCCCAGGCCCGTGTATAGAACATATAAAAGGCCAGCTTCGGTTCGGCTTCGGCAAGAACGAAGCCGGCAGCAAAAGAAAGGGCCGCCAGGACGGCGAATACGGCCAGTACGGTTCGCCGGGCTCGGCTGCCGGCCTGCCCGTTCCCGTTCTCCGAAGAAGGCGCGCCAGCCGGTGCGTCGGCTGCTCGCCCGGCCCGCCGCAGCAGATAAAAGCACAGGAAGATCAGCAGCGGCCAGCACAGATAGAACTGCTCTTCCACGCCGAGCGACCAGGTATGCAGCAGCGGCTGGGCGGCAAAACCCTCTTCAAAGTAGCTGACCTTGCGGGCGAAAAAGAAATTGGCCAATTGCGCCGCGGCGTAGCGGGCCGAGGCCATGAAATTGACATAGGTATCGGGAACCAGCAGAAAGATGCCGACCGGCGCAGACAGCAGCAGCACGACGAACAGGGCGGGAAAAATCCGCTTGACCCGGCGGGCGTAGAAGTGGGCAAAGGAAAAGATTCCCAGCCGATTCTCACGCAGGATGATCAGCGTGATCAGATATCCGGAGATCACGAAAAAGACATCGACACCCAGAAAACCGCCCGGCAGCAGCTGCGGATAGAGATGGTAGCAAAAGACGGACAAAACCGCGACCGCACGCAGACCGTCGATGTCCGGTCGGTACCCGATCCGTGGCGAGCCGACCGCCCTGTTACCTGAAAAGCGCCTTGATAGAAGAGTCATCGTCAATCATTTCGGGCACGATAGCCGGCAGGCTGGTTTGTGCCGGGACCGGTTGCCGCCACCGGGGGTTCATTATTGCTCAAAATGGGGGAAGTAATGGCGTAAATGGAGGAAAATAGCAAGGAGCATTCGCTGCACCGTTTCTCCTGGCAACGAACGGTGAAAAGATTTATAGTTGCCGGCTGTCGTCAATCTTGCAGCGACTCCCCGAATGGGCGTCCGCTGTTTATTATTGTCTGGAAAACCAAGCGATGTCCGCCAATCTGAAAGTCCTCTTTGCCTTGACCCTGGTCCATTTTACCGGGGATTTCTATAGCTCTTTCATCAATCCGCTGTTCCCGATTTTCGTCGACAAACTGGGTCTCTCCCTGGTCCAGGTCGGCATCATCGCCGGCACCATCCGGATGATGGCCTTTATCATCCAACCGTCGGTCGGCTACCTGGCCGATCGCTATCCGACCAGGATTTTTATTTTTTCGGGCCTGTTACTGGCCGTCATCTTCATCCCGCTCTCCGGCCTGGCCCCTAATTTCTGGGTACTGCTGTTCTTTGTCACCGTCGGTTCCATCGGTTCGGCCATGTTCCACCCCTCCGTTACCGGGATGATACCGCTCTATGCCGGTCGTCACGCCGGTTTTTCGATGTCCATTTTCAATACCGGCGGGACGCTGGCCTTCGGACTCGGGCCGCTGTTCATCACCTGGATCGTGGCCACCTTCGGTCTGTCGGCAATGCCGGCCACGATGATCCTCGGTCTGCTGGTCATCGGCTATCTGCTCACCGTCATTCCCCAGCCGCAGACCGAAGGGCTCAAGGACTTCGGCTTTCTCGGCGCCATCAAGCAAAGCCTCGGCGATGCCTGGAAACCGGTATCGCTGATCTGGCTGGTGATGTTCCTGCGGGCCATTGTCGGCCAGTCGTTTTTAACCTTTATGCCGGTACTGTTCGTGCAGCAGGGTTTCAGCGTCGTCGCCGCCGGCGGCATCTATGCCGTTTTTCTCATCGCCGGCACGTTCAGCGGCCTGCTCTCCGGCCATATCTCCGATCGCATCGGCTTCAAGCCGGTGCTGTTCTTTGTCTTTTTGCTGATGCCGCCGGCACTCTGGCTGCTCCTCGGCGTCGACGGCGCCTGGGTCTATCTGGGAGCGGTGGTTGCCGGCGGCTTCGTGCTCGCCCCGCTGCCGCTTGGCGTCACCATGGCCCAGACCCTGGCCCCGCGGGGACGATCGATGGTGGCCAGCCTGATGATGGGGTTTGCCTACGGCCTCGGCGGCCTGACCACGCCGCTGGTCGGCAAACTCGCGGATATCTATACCATCCAGCCGGTCTTGACGGCCATGGCGGCCATCCCCTTGCTCGCCGTCGCCGTCATCACCGTGCTGCCGAGGACCAAGGCCAACGGCTGAGCCGCCTGGGCCGCACCGCCGCCGACCTACGGTGCATCAAGCACTGCTCGAACGGTGCAGGCGAGATAGTTTTGGGTGAGACAAGAATGCGTTCGGTCAGTTTCATGATTGCCGGCGGGGGAACGGCAGCCCGCCTCGGTCATCGCCCCAGCAGCAGATCTTTGGCGGCATTGATTTTGGCGGCCAGAAAGGCCGAGCCGCCGCTGTCGGGGTGTACTTTTTTCATCATCCGTCGCCAGGCCTGATGGATCTCCTCGTCACTGGCCCCGGGCTGCAGACCGAGGATCTGGTAGGCCTCCTCCCGGCTCATCTGCTCGAACCCGTCACCACCGCTCCCTGCGTGCCCGCCCCCGCCACGGGCCTCCGTGCGCCAATCGGGAAAACGGCGGTCGAGGTAGGCCTCGAGCACGGCCAGGCTTTCCGCATCAGCGGTTAGCTCAGTATAAAGGGCCAGCAGATCATCCCGATCGAGCAACGACAACCGTGACCCGGCAAACCGCCCGCCGGTCACCCAGCCATCCATCTCTCCGGTGTCATGATCCAGCTCCATGTCCAGGGCGCCGGTGCGTACCCGGGACCGCTGCCCCCGGCCGCCTCCGGCGGCACGGTGCACCGATCGTTTCCGCTGCCACCAGGACAGCCCGATCAGCGTCAGCGGCACGCCGATTACGCCGCGGCCGAGCATGGTCAGCAATACGCCGAACCCCGCCACCGACAACGGCAGCAGTGAGACGATCACGGCGGCACTTTTTTCAGGCGGCAAGGAGAGGAGGCGCCAGCCGATCAGAAAGAGCAGCAGGACGAGGAGCAGAGGAATATACACGATCATAGGGCAATCAACCTGCGGAAACCGCAGCTCAGCCGCCGAGTTGTGCCAGCAACAGCCGCGCTTGCCGCTTGCTGCTGTCGGCCAGCGCCGGCAGGCCTCCTTGGGCGTAAATGGCGACCGCCGCGAGCAGTTCGGCAAGTTCCCGGGCGGAATCGGAACCGAGTCGAAAATAAGCGCCACGGGTCAGACGGGCCATTTCCCGAAACACCCGCTCGACGAGAGGATCACGACCTTCCTGGAAAAAGAAACAGCGAACGCCGAGCAGGCCGAGCTCACCGGCTTTCTGGCAGAGCTGATCGGCGTCTTCTTCCAGGGCATCGCCGATATAAACCAGCGCGGCGACCCGCGCCTTCTGCGTTTCACGCTGGACATGACCGAGGACCTTGAGGAGCTGGGTGTGGCCGCCACGGCAGTCGATACCGGTCATCAGATTGCGCAATGCGGCGGCGTTGATCACCCATTTCGAGGCCCGGCATTCGCCAAAACCGCGAAAATAGACAAGCTGCACCGCCAGACCGCCGGCCGTGCCGACCGCATCGAACATCGAGGTCTGGATAGTCATGGCCCGGTCCCAGGTCGGTTGCCGGCTCATCGTGGCATCCAGCGCAAAAACCAGCCGGCCGCTGCGAGCCGGATCGATTTCACCGGCAGTCTTCAGAAAGGAGGCGATCTCTTTTCTCGAGGACCGTTTCTCTACTTCAGTTGTTCGGGTCGCTGCCGGATAGTCTTTGTTCTGTGCCATGGTCACGTCTTTCAGGAACCTGTGTGCCGGGAAAAAGGCCGTCCTCCTGCCCTGCCGACAAAGGGAGCGGTATCATGTTGAACGGGCGGCACCGAATGCCCCCGTCTCCCCGTTGCACACTATAACTACGTTCCCCATCTGAAGAAAGCTCCCCGACGTCGAATCGCCGGACCAAAGCTCCGTTCTTATCCCCGGCAACCGCCCCGGTAAAGCGCTGTGCCGTATCAGAACCGATAACCGACGGAAAGATAGGCCGAGACCTGGGTACTTTCCGCTTCCTGGGAAAATGTGCCGATCGGAATGCCAAAACCGTATTCCTGGAATTGATCGCCGTCAACCTCGATCTGCAGATACTGAAAACCCGCCGCAACCGACAGGACCGGGGTGATGTAATACCTGCCGCTCAGATCGAACATCCAGGCCGTTCCTTCCATGTCGCCGGTGGATGTTTTGCCTCCGAACTCCCGCAGCAGGTGGTGATCGGTATCTTCCGCCTGAACGATCGGCGAGAAGGCGAAACGGGTTGCAATTTCCAGCTCCGGCAGCAGCTGCAGATCAGCGCCGATGGCCAGGTACGGCATGGAATAAGTCATCTCATAGGTGATGCCGACCCGTCCATCCCCGGTAAAATCAAAGCCTTCAAGCCCCGACGGGCTGTATTGGTAGATGAGTTTAGATTCATAATCGAAGTTCTGATAGACGATACCGGCCCCGACAAACAGGGAAACCGCTTGGCTCCGCAAGAAGAGCCACTCGATATCGGCATCGACGATCAGTGCATCGAAACTGCTGATAGAAAACTCGGAGTATACATCAAGTTGAGCCGGGTTGGCCGGAGTCAGCCAGTCCGAATCGATCATTTCATCGTCCGGCGTGCTGATATTTTTTTTGATGCTCACCGTCCCTCGCCAGCGATCGCTGAAGACAGCCGTGCCATCGACCCTGACCAGCCAGACATCGAGCGGCCACTCCAGTTCACTGAAAGGA
>CAZUJZ010000093.1:0-13283 GCA_964620665.1 uncultured Desulfofustis sp.
CCATCATTTTGTTCATCAGGTCGGCCCCACCGCCATAATCGAACCAGGTCCTGAGCGCTTCCCCGGGAAGGCCGCCGGGTCGGGAACTGATCAAACCGGCCGCGGACCATTTATCCAGATTATACATCGGGCAGGTATAACCCATCTGCAGGACACCCTGGTCGATAGCATCAAGCTCCTTGTAGGCCGGAACAATTGAACCTCCGGTAAATGGTTTCACCGTCAGACGGCCGCCCGTGGCCTTCGTGATAGCATTGCACATCTTGTCGTGAAAAATCTGTGAAGGATCGGAAGCCGGCCCATGTCCCGAGGACTTCCAGATAATCTTGTCATCTTTGGCCAGGGCTCCACTGCAGGGGAGCAACAACAGCGCCGCCGCTGCCGCCGCCAGCATCAATCGACTGACAGGTTTCATCAAACCATTCATCACCAACCTCCTTCTTTGAGTATGAGTGACCACAACCCGCTTCAGCATCTGCTGAAACAAGGCAAAACGAATCTGCTCCTCACGCCATCAGGACAGTGCCCGTCCTGTTGTGGAAGAAGCCATTTCGAACCGCGGCAATCTTTGCCGATGCCAGTTTCCCTGTGCAATGGGAAACCCCGAGCAATGCCGCCGGAAAATTCTGCAGATATTCCATGGTACTATTCAGACTCCGTTCACCTGCTTCGACCAGGTGGGTTCCTCCCATGACCGCCCAAATCTGCTTGTGAAAACGATCTCTCACCGTATCGAGCATATTTTTCAAACCTGGATGTGAGCAGCCGAGGAGAACCACCAACCCTTTTTCCGTCTCGATGACCAGAAGGACTTCATCGACGAATTGATCAACCTCGAAAGAATCCCCTTTATTCACGAGAAAACGGCTGTTCAATTGTTCGTCTTGGTAAACCCTGGGAAAAGACCCTACGATGAATATCCCCCGTCCGATTTCAACGATATCTTGCCCGGCGGTGGTCCTGTATTGGATATTTCTTGCCGCCAGGTATTCCGGGCCGAAATTGTTGCCGAGGAATTCGTAACGCGGGCCTTCAACTCCATATTTATCATCAAAAAAACCGTCACCTACCCAGAGCTCAAAATCCTGGTTGTTGCGGCACAGCGATTTCAGACCGCCAGAGTGGTCGTAGTGGCCATGGCTTAAAACCACTGTGTCGACTTTGGCGACATCAATCCGGAGCTGCTCGGCATTGTCGATGAAGGCTCCTGATTGGCCGGTATCGAACAAGATTTTTCTATCGTCTTGCTCGATCAGAAATGAAAGCCCGTGCTCATTTTTCAAGGCTTTATGTTCACCGAGACTGTTTTCAATCAGCGTGGTAATTTTTACTTGCACCGCAGGTTCCTTCCTGTCTTCAGTTATGATCTTCGTCGATTTGCGACGTGATATCGTAGACGGCATTGGCCAAATGCCTGGTCATCGCATTCTCTGCCGCGTTTTTATCTCTTTTCTTTATCGCTTTGAGTACATTGCCGTGTTCCTGAACCGTCTTTTCAAGTCGTCCCGGGATGTTCAAACTGGATATCCAGGCGTTGGGCAGCGAGGTGATCATTGCCTCCATCATGACCTGAAGGGTCCTGTTTTTCGTCGCAGCCGCCAATAAACAGTGAAACCGGCCATCGCAGACAATCGCTTCGTCTACATTGCCGGCTTCGGCAGAGGCGATAAAGTCCTGATACACGCTCTCCAGTTGCCTGATATCTTCTTCGTCTGCCCGTTCCGCTGCATTCCCGGCTGCTTTAGGCTCGATAATCAAGCGTACTTCAAAGTTGTCCTTGATCGTCAGCTCATTGCTTTTGAGCCAGGAGGAAAACTCTTTGAATCTTTTACCCTGAGGGTCGGCAATATAGATTCCTTTTCCCTGTCGAACGGTCACATGGCCCATCACTTCGAGTATCCGCATGGCTTCACGGATGGAAGAGCGACTCACGCCGAGCATCTTGGTTAATTGCGTCTCGGAGTAGAATTTATCGCCGGGATTAAAACCATCCTTTCTGATCATGGTCTTGATCGCCTCGATGGCACTTTCGGAAAGCCGTGATTTTTTGAGTTTCGTCATAGCATCAACGGTCGCGAGGACCGGATCATAAAACATTTGTCTGATTATCAGTCGTCTGCTTGTCTGACAACTTGTTATCACCACCTCCGGCCCACGTCAACACTTTTTTTGCCTGACCCCGAATGAGGGTGGCAATGACCAGATAAGGGTTTTCAATGAAAGGAGTAATCAAAACAGAGCGCGACCGCATTGTGCCCTTGCAAATAAAAATCACTGAAAACCAAATTATTGCCCGTGCTCCACAAATGCGCTAGAGTGTTTGCCGAAGGGGGCGTGACGGCCCGGCGCAGACCGCTACCGGCAGAGCGAGGGAGATGGGTGGATGAAACGCTACAAGGTTGCGTTCAGCGCTCGGCCGTTGCCGGACCAGAATCCGGACCAGGTTCGGCAGCGGCTTTGCCGGCTCTTCAAGGTTTCGGCAGAGGGCGGCAAACGCTTTTTCAACGGCCGCACGGTGATCGTCAGGAGCGTCCCTCTTCTTTTTACAGGTCATGCCTGCCCATTCAATATTCTTTCAGGACCTGTTGCAGGATCTGCTGCTGCAATTCTGCTGTTTTTGGGCTTAACACATCTACCAGGACATTCTTCTCGAGCCCGACCGTTCTCTGGAATCGTTTATCGTCTACCCGGAACGCCCTGTCTCCGAGCCCGACGGCCTGTGTCTGCGCCACCGTTTCGAAATTGGCTTTCATCGTATTGAAGTCTTTCATGGCCTGGGTGTCAGAGGAAAATACGTAGACCACGTAAGAGACGGATTTCAGAAAATCCGCTTGGGAACTGAAGGTGCAACTGCTGGGCGGGGTTGTATAAACGTTATTGGCACTATCATCGGGCGATACCGGCATCTTATTCTCGGAGGCCCTGATATCTGCTTCGGGAACACCGAGCATTTCGGCTGCTTCCTCAATCGTCAGACCACTGCACAGCTCAGTGTCTGCGGCGCAGAGGATCGTGGCCGGCAATAAAAAAAGCATCAGGACAAAAACAGCAATGGCCGTTCGTGAAAAAGGATAATGCAAGGTCATGTCGGATCTCCTGAACGAGAGTGTAGCACAACGATTTCTCTTGTTGTCTAGCATTTTGGCGGGATGACCAAACCCCCCACAAGTCGGTCAAACATGTCGTTAGAAGAGGGCTATCTCTGGTAGCTGATCTCGACGGCTTTATGATTGTTGTTCTCGTTGCATTCTTCACTTGCCTTAAAAAGTGATGGGCCGGACGGTTGGACTGCAAAGGTAAAGAGCAGTCTACTCTCTCCCCGTGTTGGTGCGGCGTCGGCCCACCTTTTGAAATCGGGGATCTTGTATTTGCAGCTCACCGGCATGGACGCGCCCTTCTTCAACTTGGAGAGTGGCGTGGGGCATAATTGTTCAGAAATTCCTATCTGAGCGTATGTTTTGGGAAGATGGCGCACATTCATAATGAATAAGGCCTGTGCCGGAACCGTAAAATCTGCGGGGCCATTATTGGTGACGACGCCCTTTAAGGCGAGCATTCCGTTTCTGCTTTTAGTGACCTTGAGGTTGACGCTCAGATCGGCACATTGTTTTCGTGACTGGACGCTCGCCGGAACCTGTTTTTGGAGGTGCTGGTTTGCAGGAATAGACTGTTTCTCCACGGCCACAGCGACATTGGCCGATATAAGGAAGATCAAAACAGGCAGTATACGCGAGCAATACTGCCAGAAGGGTGTTCCGTTATCTGATTGCATGATTGTCTCCCTGATGGTTTTCTGATGATGAGCAGACCTCGTTGTCCCTTCCATACCAGCTTGCGATGGTTATCCGGCGCACGACCAGGAGGGGGGCCTCATCCTCTCCGGTCGCGGGGCCGGTAACTTCCATCCTTTTGATATTACCTACATCACGCTCCATTGAATATCCAGGTAAAAAGCGGCTGGGGACCTGCGCTTGTCTCTGCTTACAGCGAGCACTTGATCGTTTGAGGTCGGCATTATGCCGCTTTCAGCAGATAAGCAGTTACCTGCCCGTCGGCCCGCTCTTTTTGCCCTTCGAAGGCGGGCGCAGCACCCGTAATCTTGTTGGTTATCCGGGCCAGGGCCCAGATAGCCAGCATCCCCAGCGGAAGAACGATGTACAGGGTTACCGGCAGCAGCCACATCGAAACAATCAATTCGCTCATTCCAGACATGTTAGTTCCTCCATTTATTGCTGTGTGCAGTCGCGCCAGCCGGTGCGGCGGCGCGTAGTGTGACAACCTTGCAGCCGTGCTTCGGCGTTTTTGGATTGTCTTTCCTGTCAGTGCCGCCTTGCAGGAAAAAGGTTCACCCATATTTTATCGGCAGGTGAAAATGGGGAGTCCCCATTTTGTGTGGTCCGGAATCGTGAGCAAAAACTGGTCGAACCGTTCTCGTTTTGAAAACTAAAAAACATTTGATATTAACCATTTGATAGTATTAACGGTTTGCATCTGCGCCTGCTGTGCTTATCGTTTTTGAGCGTGGGTGGCCCACCGCCAAAGATAAACAAAGAGAAATCAGCAAGAACCCTGAAAGGAGGATAGAATGGAACTGAAAGGAAAGAAAGTGGCGATTCTGATCGAAGACATGTTTAACATCTACGAGTTCTGGTACCCGTATTATCGGCTGCTTGAGGCCGGGGCCGAAGTCGTGGTGGTGGGCTCGGGCCGCAAGGACCAGTTTACCGGCAAACCGGCAACGGACGTCAAGGCGGACGTGGCTGCCGACAAGGTATCTGCCGCCGATTTTGACGGGGTGGTCATCCCCGGCGGTTACGCCCCCGACATGATGCGCCGGCATCCGGCGATGGTCAATCTGGTGGCGGATGCGGTTTCGTCCGGCAAGATGGTGGCCGCGATCTGTCACGCCGGCTGGATGCTCTGCTCCGCCGGGGCGGTGAAGGGCCGAAAAGTCACCTCGTTTTTCGCGATCAAGGATGATCTGATCAATGCCGGCGCCGACTGGGTGGATGAGGCGGTGGTGGTTGACAACAACCTCGTGACCAGCCGTACCCCGGACGACCTGCCGGTCTTCCTGCCGGCCATTATCAAGGTGCTGGCCGGGTAAACTGGAAAAAGGACTGAAAACAGGAACTGTCCCTGTTTCCGGTGATTAAATCAGAGAGCTGGCGGTGGCAATTCTGGTTGCCCTGTATCAATAGGCCCAACCTGCTAGGCGCCGTCGTCTCTCTGTGGAGCATCCCGCCAAACCGGTCTGTCGCCAATACTTTTTCCACTGTTTTTCTCGATTTTGCGACAATGTGGCAATGCCTTGCCATTTTACAGTAGTTATCATTTTCCCTACCATTTGTGATGACAAACGGCGGTTGCTTGTCTCGTACCGGTCTCAAACCGTCAGAAATTTATGAATCACAATTCATAATCACAACAAGGAAAAAAGCATGGCTTCGCAAACCCCATCCGGATACTCGCCCTGCCCGACCAGGAAGCGTGCGCCCTCGCGCCGAACGAGCCGTTGGAATGCCAGGATCTGCGGATTCAATTTATTTCCGTGCAGGTATTCTATTACAAAAAACTCATCCTGCTCCGGAAGGGAGACCTGGATACTTGGGATGAGATCGACGAAATGTATGTTCACGACTGATCGCCCCTTATCGCGCCGGCAGGCAGGTCCCTGGACTGCCTGCGGCATAACTCAATCTGGGAGGTGAAATGATGAACAAAGACACCACTGCATGGAGTCCCTACCTGGCGGGAGGACTCGCCGGCCTGGTGGGGGTTTTTTCGGTCTTGATTGCCGGCCAGTATTTTGGCGCATCCACCAGTTTTGTCCGCACCGCCGGGCTCATTGAACAGGTGTTTGGGCCGGAACGGCTGGCACAGATGGATTACTTCGTCAAAGTCGCACCGAAGATCGATTGGCAATGGATGTTTGTGGTTGGCATTCTTCTCGGGGCGTTCATTGCCGCACGATCATCCGGCTCGTTCAAAGTTCAGTGGCTCCCCGATTCCTGGTCAGCCCGATTTGGCGCGAAAAGCGTCGGCCTGCGGGCGTTCGTGGCCTTTGTCGGCGGGGCGATCGCCATGTTCGGAGCACGGTTGGCAGACGGCTGACCGAGTGGACACGGGTTGAGCGGTTCGCTCCAACTGGCTGTTAGTGGTTTTGTTGCCTTGGTCTGCTTTTTTGTCGGCGGTATTATGGTGGCGCGCATCATTTACGGAGGGCGAAAATGACCCAATTACTCTATGGCCTGATAACCGGCCTTCTCTTTGGCTTCCTGCTGCAAAAAGGCCGGGTGTTGCGTTATGATAAACAGCTCGGCGCCTTGCGCCTGCAAGACATGACCATCGTCAAGTTTATGCTGTCCAGCGTCGTCGTCGGCATGATTGGCATTTACGCCCTGCACGATCTGGGGCTGGTAAAACTGTCCATCAAGCCGACCATTATCGGACCGGTGGTACTCGGCGGTCTTATCTTCGGAGTCGGCTGGGGCATGCTCGGCTATTGCCCTGGGACTTCGATGGGGGCAGTCGGTGAGGGCCGTCTCGACGCCCTGTTCGGCATCGCCGGCATGATCGCTGGTGCCGCTCTGTTTGCCGAGGCCTACCCCTTCCTGCTGAAGACGGTCTATACCTGGGGAAATTTTGGCAAGTTAACGATTCCGCAAGCGCTTGGCATAAACCACTGGCTGATCATTCCCGTTTTTGTCGCCGGGGCCGTCTTGCTGTTCCGCTGGCTTGAGAAGAAAGGCTTATAGACGACCTCACAGGTGATACTGATAACGGGTAACAGCACCGGCGGCCTCAGCCGGCCAACCTGCGTGGGCTAGCCGACAGCGGTCAATTTGGGGAGCACGGCGGCGGCGAAGCTGAGCACGAAGAAAAAGCCGCACATATCCGTCACCGTCGTCAACAACGGGCTTGAGACGAGCGCCGGGTCGAGCCCCAGCCGCTTGAGCAGCAGCGGCAGCATGCCGCCGAGCATTACCGACACCAAGGTGTTGGCACCGAGCGCTGCGCCGACCACCAGCCCCAGCCAGGGATTCCCTTGCCAGGCAAAGGCGATGAGTCCCAGCAGGGTTCCCAGGACCAGCCCGTTTATCAACCCGACCCGCATTTCCTTGAGCAGCACCCAGACAATCTCACCGGGCCGCACCAAACCCAGCGAGAGTTCCCGCATGGAGACAGCCACCGCTTGGTTTCCGGAGCAGCCGCTCATGTCGCTGACCATCGGCAGGAACACCGCCAGCGTGATGACGGCGGCCAGTGTGTCCTGGTACAGGGCGATGACGCTCGCCGCGATAATATTGAGCACGATGTTGATGCTCAACCAGGAGAGCCTGCGCCCGGATCGGGACCATACCGGCATGGTGCGAAACTCCTCGCCGCCGATGATACCTGACAGACGCAGGAAGGTGCGCGTTTTCTGGTTGCTCAGGGCCTCCTCCACGGCCGCCGGCAGCACCACGCCGACGATCCGGTTGGCTTCGTCGACCACCGGCGCCCCGAAAAGCTTATGCTCCTCGAAGAATTCGTCAAGTTCCCTGATGGTCGCCCGATCCTTCACCGCCAGCGGCGAAGGGATCATGATGTCGGTGAGCAGCGTGGGCCGTTTGGGGAACAACAAGTCGTGGATGCGCAGCACGCCGACCAGCACGCCGCCATCGTCGACTACATAGAAATACTGGACGTGGTAGTCGGCGTATTCCTCCCGGTTGCGCTGCAGATCGTCAAGCACGTCCTGCACGGTTTGGTCGCTTCTGAACGCCAGGAATTCTGAGATCATCAGGCCGCCGGCACAGTCGGGCGGATATTCGAGCATCATCCTCGCCTCGGCGGCATCTTCCCGGTCCATTCGGGCAAGAATCGCCTGGCTTGCCTGCTGATCCATCTCCGAGAGCATATCGACCAGGTCGTCGCTGTCCAACTCTTCCATGATGAGCGCCGCCTGTACCGGCGACATCTCTTCCATCAATTCGGCGGCCTGCTTCTCGGGGATGTCTTCGATGATCTCGGCGGCATCCTTGGGAGTGAGGATCTTGAACAGGCTGAGCCGTTCGTCCTCGCTCATCCTCGAGATAACTCTGGCGGTCTCCTGCGAGCTGAGTGTGTCGAGATACCCGGCAAGGGCCGCGGCATCGCCTGTCGCGATCAGGTCGCGTAATTCTTCCCAGGGGGAGTGGGACTCGTGCATGATAGCCTCCAGGATTTGACCGGCGCTGCAGCTGAATGGGTAACCAGGCTGTTTCCGCCTTCACCGTTGCAGTATACGATGATCTGCGGGTGAAACGCCACGGTGCGTAACGGGGTGCTGCACAAGCCGGAAAGAAAGATCAGCGAGAATGCGGGCAGGTCAATCCTGCCCGGACAAGACGAAACTCTACCATATTTTCAAGAGAGCGGCATTGCCCTGCGGCACGAGGGCAAGCGTTATCTCCGTTAACCGCTCTCAGCCTGCCGCGATCCGGGAGGGTCCGCTGATGATGCGGACATTGGCGGCCCCTGCCATCTGCTGCAGCATGGAGCGAAACAAAAGGATGTGTGAAGGGGCAATGAGCGACCAGTACAGCTTGCCCCAGAACCCGCGTGGCAGAAAGCTGGGGATCATGCGCAGATCGGTCGAGCCGTCGGGCCGCTCCTCGATCCTGAACTCCAGGAAGGCCTCGCCGGGAGCGAGCATCTCCGCCTTCAGGAGCAGAAGGCTGGGTTCCTCAACCCCGACCACCCGCCAGAAATCGAGATGGTCTCCGAGGGATATCGCATCAACATGGCGACGCCCGCGGGACAGGCCGGGTCCGCCGATGATCTCGTCGACGAAGCCCCGGATATGCCAGAGGAAGGTGCCGAAGTACCAGCCGTTATCACCGC
The DNA here is from genome assembly GCA_964620665.1 of uncultured Desulfofustis sp. GTDB lineage: Bacteria > Desulfobacterota > Desulfobulbia > Desulfobulbales > Desulfocapsaceae > Desulfofustis. The sequence goes on from CAZUJZ010000093.1 coordinate 8,869, forward strand.
CGATCCGCTTTACCACGTTCCAGGCAAGCTCCGGACTGCCGGCCAGGTTGATGGCAAAGATGTCGCGGTAGACCGGGGTTTCCGACTGCGCCGAGCCGTCGGCCCAGCCCGGCAGTTGCGTGGAACCGGCGTCGTAGCAGCTCGAGATGACCTGTTTGCGATACACTTCCTGCAGAGCGGCAACGAGGGCTTCGCGGCAGGTCAGCAGGTACTGGGGCATGATCTCGCGAATGCGATTGTCATGGCAGAGCACCTCATTTCTCATCCGCTCGACGAGCGGGCGGATCAGCGCGACGGAGACCGGGGTAACCAGGTTCATCCACCAGATGGAAATGCGGTGAATGCGCAGCGGCACAGCGAGGACGAGACGGCGCGGCAGACCGGCCTCCTCGGCGTAGAGATGAAACAGCTCCCGCCAGGTCAGTACGTCGGGCCCGCCTATTTCGTATACTTCCCCGATGGTTTCCGGATGATCGAGGCAGCCGGCCAGGTATTGAATCACGTTGGTGATGGCGATCGGCTGACACCGGGCATCCATCCAGCGCGGGGCAAACATGACCCGCAGGTAGCCGCAGAAGGCGCGGATCATCTCAAACGAAGCGCCGCCCGCACCAAGGACCAGCGAGGCGCGAAGCTGGGTTACCGTGGCGCCGCCGAGGCCAAGAATCTCGCCAACCTCGTACCGGGCCCGTAATTGTGCGGAAAGGTGCGCGGGATTGCCCAGCCCGGTAAAATGGATGATCCACTGAACTCCGGCCTGCCGGGCCGCGCGCACCGTGGAATAGGCGATGCGGCGATCCAGCGTGGCAAAATCCCCTTCACCGGGGCGGATCGAATGAATCAGGTAAAAGGCGATCCTGCACCCCTGCATGGCCGTGGCCAGAGCGTCGGTATCGAGCGCATCGGCCGCGGCGATTTCCAGATTCGGATGATCCCCCCAGGACCGCGCGGCAATCTTGCGGTCCGAACGCCCCACCGCTCGCACCCGCCAGCCCCGTGCGAGCAGAAGCGGTACCAGCCGGCCGCCGACATAGCCGGTCGCCCCCAAAACCAGGATCTGTTCCTCAGTGTGCGCCATATATCGTTTGCACCTCTTGCGACAGTGAGTTGTTGCTGCGTTCCTTTCCTCGATTCACGAAACTAATCTCCGCTCTGCTGCATCATACCCTGCCGCAGCAGATCACTGTATAAAAACAGGCGCTGCCCCGGGAAAATCTGTCAGGATAACGTTCCCGTTGTGGCGACAGGAGACACGCATCGTGTAGACTATTGTCACATCGTGTTGAACCATGAGGAGGCCAACCGGTACTCACGTACAGAATCGGCTGATCCCTCACCTCACCTGCAGCTCAAAGGAGCGCGAGACCATGAGAACCCTCATCACCACGATCCTGTGCGGCGTCGTGTTCGCCGTTGCCGGAAGGCCGGCACTGCTCTTTGCTTATACCTGCGGACCGGCGCAGCTGGCTGTCCACTCGTTTTCCGGCCAGGGAAGCTCATATACCGTCACCCGTTCCTGTTCCCATTCCTACGGCGGCGATGAATACGAAAAGTTCGATATCACCTACGCCGGCATGTGGGACGGCGGCACCGAGGTGGCGACCGAGTATGTCACCAATCACGTGCGCTATTATCATGACGGAGTGAAGAAAAACGACCAGACCTACCACTATCAGGTAACGGCAAAATGTCTGCAGGACCCGTGGCTCACCGGCATCGACTGTTACAGTCACCATGTGGACAACCAGTATCCCGAATGCGGCGGTATCGTCACCGGGCCGCCCAATCCGAAAGGCGCCGCGATTCTGCCTGCCGCCATTCGCCAGTCCCTCCAACAGGAGTACTATGCCCTGCGAGCGGCGCCGACCATCCTGGCTCCCGGACAAGGCGCCGGATTCGGTTTTCCGGTCGATATTCCGCTGCGCATCCAGCACAACCCTGACCACGACCTGCGCTTCAAGATCGAATGGCGGCCTGATGCCCAGCACGCGCTCCAGCAGGTTGCAACGAGCATCATCACCAACAAACAGACGAACAACGGGATCATGACGGCAACCCTGCACCCGATCAAGGAAGGCGAGTGGACGATCCGGGCCCAGCTGGACACGGATGCCGCGCCCTGGTGGAGCGATCCGGTGACGATCAAGGTGCAGGCGTCGATTCTCGGCCCGCCCCCCGCTGCCGATGCGCTGGAGACCATCACGATACCGGCTGCCAGTTCGCTGGTCGCGCCGGAATTCCTATTGCCGCGGCAGAACCACACCTATAGCGCCGATGAGTCAATCCCGCTGCAGATCAGATTCCAGCAAGGGATGACGCTTCGCTATCAGCTCGGTGTACGGGCCAAGGGATCGATACTCTACACCATGTTGCCCGTTACCGATGGTGGTGCTGCCGACAACGGCTTTTTTGCCACTGAACTGCCGGGATATCTCGGGGCGTTGGCCAACGGCGATGTGGCCGAACTCCTCATCAAGGCCTGGGTTGAACGTCAGGACGACGGTGGCCAGCAGTACCTGGCCAACCAATCACCGGTCGCCGAACTGGTTACCGCGATCGTTGCCCCGAAGCTGACCATCACCGCCCCACAGGAGGCGCAAAAAATCGCGGCTCCCGCAAAGGTCCATTTCACCATTCCGTTCACGGCCTACGGCTCCCTGTTCAGCGGGGTATCAGGAGCGGCTGTCGAGAATCTGGTCGAGGTCGAGTTGCAACGGGCCGACAAGGTGCCCGGCAGCGCCATCGGTTTCGCCCCGTGCACAGAACCGGTGACCACGAGAGTCTTCGGCGACCTGCTCCTGTTCTCCTATGAGTTGGCTGACCCGGCCATCTATCGGTTCCGCGCCCGCCTTGCCACGAGCTCTGCCCCGGGAACAGGAGGCGAGCCGTTCCACGGACAGTGGACCGACTGGCGCCGGATAGAACTCACCTCCCTGCACAATCAGCTGCAGCCCATAGCCACTACTGACAAACTGGGGCTCCATCAAATACAGGAAAGTGTATCACTCAAGCCGCTGAGCCCGAATAATGCCGCGACGAATATCCGGCCAACCCCGGAATCCCTGACTGAAAAGATCACCCCCGTCGGTCCCGAGAAGAGCCTGGTTCGGCAGCACCTCTCCGCCAAAGGCCCGAGTCTGTCTCACGCCACGCCAATGATCACGAGGCCGCTGCAGGGACAGAAACTGCGGGCTGGCGCATCCGTTCCCCTGGTTGTTCAGGGGCTGGACACGGATGCTGAAATCCAATGGGAAATCGAGTATCGCCCGTTCGGTGCGCAACGCTTCACTAGGATGCCGCCAACCAGTCTGAAACGAAGCGGAAGCCGGACCGCGCTGCACCAAACCGCCCACCTCCCGACCAAAGGAGACGGCGCGTACCGGGTCAGAATCCGACTTGATGACCAGCACCAGCAGTGGGGCCAGTGGCGCGAATTCCAGGTCGGCACCCCTCCCGTCAAACAGCTGGCCCGGCCCGCAAACAGGGTGAAACCGGTCCTGGCCGCGCCGACCCACAGATCTCAGACCAGTGAACCTGCCCAGCCCGAGGTCACCACCAAACCGACATCACCGCAGATCAAGAAGCCGAGCGTGAAAACCGAACCACTGCCGCAGATGAAGACCATGAAAATACAGTAGATGAGGAAAGTGACGTAAGCGGCAGCATCGTGTGAGGGTCGTTAGAAAATGACACGAAAACCTAAAAATAGCACAACACAAAAACCTAAAATCCATTCTATATGGTTGGGAATGTTCACATGGGGATGTCTCTCATGAATTGAATGCCATGCTCGCCAGTGGTAAGAAGTCATTTCCATAGTGGAAAACCTTACCGGAACACTTCACTATATTTTGCCTCGATGGCATGGATTTCCTTGTCTGTTAACGTGTCAAACTCTTTTGCCCGGCCACGCTTTGAGAGCTTTCCTTCATTTTGCGATAAAAAGCGGATGAGGAGGTCAACGAGCCTATCCTGCATATCGATATAGTTTTTTATGAATTGGTTGAGCAGATCGTATTTCCTGAGATATTCAACCTCTTCCGGTAGTGTTTGAGAGACTGTTTCCGCAACACACTCGAAGAAGAATTCAGCTTGCTTCGTCGCATCAAAAAAACGGTACAGGTCACGCGTGTCGTTGAGCACTTCAACATTGTTTTTTTCTGTTGGTCGCCACTCAATCAAGCTGAGCCTGGGCTTTGAGTAATGCTCCAGAGTTTTACGGTATTCAGCAATACGTTCCAGAATAACGGCGGATACGGGAAATATGAGCCCTTTGGGAACAAAGCCTTTCTCGGCCAGAATGTGGTGAAACAGGTAGCGGTGAATTCGGCCATTGCCATCTTCAAAGGGGTGAATGAAGACAAAGCCAAAGGCGATGATCGTGGCCATCAGGACACCATCAAATTCATCCTCAC
>CAZUJZ010000094.1:0-13214 GCA_964620665.1 uncultured Desulfofustis sp.
AGGCACCACAGCGCGTGCAGTTGGCGCGATCGATGATCGGCACCTCACACTGATCCATACGAGCCTCCTTGCCGGCCGAGCAGCAGGGCGATGATCAATTGTCGGGTCTTGCCATAGATCAGCGGATCCGTACTGGCTCGCGGTCCGGCAACGTTATGTACCTCGATGCGGTGATCTGTGCACCAGGACCGAAGCAGCGCAACCGCCTCTTCCGGAGTAACCGTAGCGCAATCGATATGCAGCCAGGGTTTGCCCAGGCGCTGGGCGATAGCCCGGGTGAGTGCCGACCCACCGGCAAGTTTACCGTGGGAAAGAATCAACGTTCCGTCACTGTCGACCACGTTCTTCTCGGTGCGCTCGGGATAATGCGGCGAAATCAGTTCTTCGAGATGGTAGCGTTTCGACAACGGGCCGATCTCCGTTTTCCTGCCGGCCGGGATCGCCCCGCCATGGGGGAAGTCACAGGCCAGGGCGCCATCCAATGCCCCCTGGTCGGCGCCGGTCTGACCACCGGAGATAATTTTTTGCACCATGAAGATATACATCCCATTTCTTTCTTGATTATCGGCTCGTCTCAAGCGAGTGCAAGAGACACCGGCAGATCGGCGGTCACTGATCTGGCCGTCCCCCGCCTGACTGTGGTGATGCATCCTCCGCAATGACAGTTCAGATATTGTTGGAGAATGGTTGATTTTCAGGCGCAATCAGGCAGTCTTATAAACTGCAGCGCCTGGTGGCGGACCGCAGAGCAACGACGCACAGCAACGCGCACAGCTCGGTCAAGAGCAGTATGGCGATGAACCAGCGCCAGCCAAACGGCACATAAACCAGGCCGGGAACAAAGGAACCGACCGCCCCGCCGAAATAATAAAAAGACATATACAGACCGTTGGCAACGGGTTTATGATCGTCAACCAGCCGACTGACGTATCCCGAAAGAGTCGCATGGGCGGCGAACATGCCGAGACAAAAGACAAACATCGCCACAAACATCACCAGATAATGACCAACGAGAAAACCCACGGTACCAAGCATGAACACCGCCAGTCCGATCATCACGGTGCTTATCTCACCGCCGCAAAGACGTTGAATCCGGGCATTGCCCAAAGCGACGAAGATGCCCATGCTGTTGCCGAGATAAAGCAGGCCAATGGCTGTTTCACTGAAGTGTGGATTGATGCGTATCAGTTCCAGCGGAATCAGGTTGAGCAATGCAGCGCCGGAAAAAAAGATAAAAAAAATAGCACCATACAACCACAACAGAGGTCCGCGACGCAACAACTCGGCGATTTCAAGAAGATCGGGCCGGGCGACACTGAGCCGGATGCGCCGGTCCAACACGCCGAGCAGGTGCCAGCACCAGAAGAACAGCACGGCCAGCACGAAAAAAAAGAGCCGCCAGCCAAACAATTCGGTACAGATACCGGAGAGCATCCTCCCGAGGATACCGCCGATAATCGTCATGCCGACATAAACCGCCACGGCCTGCTGCACCGCATGTCGCGGTGTGGTGTAGGAGATGTAGCTCATCAGCGAAATCAGCACGGCCGGCAGAACAAGGCCCTGCAGGGCCCTGATGGTGAGCAACAACGCGTAGCCATTGGCCAAGCTGAACAGTAATTCCAGGACTCCGAGGATCAGCAGCGCCCCACGCAGGATTCGGCGGGCCGGGATACATTCGAGCAGATAGCCGTAGAACAGCGGGGCACAGCCGAGCGGCAGCATCATCAAGGTGGTAAAAAGAAGGGCCTGGAGGCCGGTAAGGGCAAACTCCCGTTGAAATACCGGCTGGATGGGCTGAGCGGCATAGAGTGAACAGATGGTAACCACGGTGGTGATAGAAAGCCTGAGCAACAATCGCTTCCGGTCGCAGTGCTCATTGCTCTGCCGGCCCCTCGCTTCCTCCGTCACACCGTTCTCCCTATCCGCAACACGCGCCGCTCCTTTTCGCTTGGGCAGATCCAACCATCGTGCTGGCCCCACCGGTCAGCAGACTGCCGATGCCCCCCGCCTCCTCAATGTCACATCCCGGTAGATTGCCGCTTCAAGAGAGCTCACAAGATGCCCTGGCACCAATCGACAGCCCGACGGTGGAAAAGAAGCCGCTTTATCTTCTTTGACAAATCCCGGCCCCTTCCATTATATATCACGAAACAATGAACTTCCGCCAGAACCGCCGGGCCATGGACAGACGCATCGTACATCGGGAACACTGGAATAATCTGCTGGTCGAGATCATCGACAACGGCGACACCCGCTCACTCTTTTTCGGCGGCGATGTGCTGCAATCGAGCATGTCGCTCTCCCACCCGAACCGTCTGACTCTCTCCTATACCCACTGCATGATGGCATCACTGCTGATCAACGACCACCCGGAACGGGTACTGGTCATTGGAGTCGGCGCCGGTTCACTGGTGCGTTTTCTGCATAGTCACCTGCCGACCTGCCGGATCGACGGCATCGATAACGCCCCACATATTATCAAACTGGCCCATGGTTACTTTTCCCTTCCTGAAGACGAGAGACTGACTCTTTTCGACCGGGACGGCTTCGACTATCTCCAGCAACTGTCGGAACCACAAGGATACGACCTGATTCTTGTCGATGCTTTTGACGGGGCGGGCATGGCAGCCTCCATCTACCACCGTGCCTGTTTCAATCTCTGCCGCCATCATTTGCGGCGGGGCGGGGTCATCAGCATCAATCTCTGGAGCGGCGACGGGGTCAAAATGGATGAAGTGCAAAACGATTGTGCCGACTGCTTCGGACCACCACTCACGCTGCCGGTCCCGAATCGCGGTAATATCATCTGTCTTGCCGGCCGGCAAGCCGATCTGAATCTGGTGATGAGGCGGAATCGGGCTGAGCTGGATCGCCTCAGCGATCGCTTCGCCATTGATTTTCACAGGATTGCCGGGATCTGTCGGAAACATAACCTGACCAGGTGGCAAAGGCTCTCCCGACTTTTCTCCTGAACCTGCGCTATCGCTGGCCGCGAATAACCTCGAGTTGATCCTGTAAATCGGCAAGTTCCCGCTGCCAATAGCTATGAGAAGCGTACGATTCGTCAATCCTGGTTAGCCCGTCCTCCAGGTATTGCCGGCCACACCAACTCAGGTAATGGATAAAGCGCATGGCTCGGAGCGGCTCGATCAGTTTCAGCGTCTGCTCGGCAAAGGGACTGAACGATTCATAGCCCTCGAGCAGCAATCCCATTTCCCATTGTACCTGATCAAGCGGGCCGGGCAGCAGCATCCATAGATCCTGGACCGCCGGACCGACGACCATGTCGTCAAAATCGATGATGAAAAATGATTCGCCGGGACGATAGATGAGATTGGCGGCATGGCAATCACCATGGATGCGGAACGAATCCACTCCATCAAAGCGCGGCGCCGTCTCCTCGATCAGTGCATCCACGATCCGGCGAAACGGTGATACCAGATCATCAGGCAGCAACCGATGCTTGAGCAGGTAATCGGCCTGTTTCCGTGTCGAATACCGTGGATGCAGCCGTTCTCTGGCGCTCGCCGTCCCGGACCGGCCGACCTGATGGAGCCGTCCCAGCAGACGGCCGATCTGCAGCCAGTGTTCATCCTGGTATTCATCGACCAGCCGACCGCCGCAACGGGGATAGACGGCAAACCGGATATCACCGCAGCTGCCGAGATGACCGCCGCCGGCAAGCGGCAACGGGGAAATGACCGGCAGTTCGTGGGCGGCGCAGTCGAGCAGAAAGCGCAATTCATCCTGCAGCGCCGCCTCACTCCAGCGGTGCGGCCGGTAAAATTTTGCTATAATGAAAACACCGTCTTCATCCTGAAGTTCGAAGACCCGGTTGATATAACTGGCATGGGGTCGACAGACATTGAGCAGGCGGCGGCCCAGAGCCTGCTCGACACAGGCCAAAACGGTATCGGGATCGAGACGGGAAAACGGGTAATCAGCCATAAGAGCAGTCTGCTTCCAAAAGAAAGGTGTAAACGGGTTTAATGACGACTTCAATGCATGATACTTGCTTTGCCGGCAACCGGCCAGGACAAAGCCACCGGGCAGCCCCGGAGAACCCACCGGTCGGGCGAAGCTGGTGCCGGGCCTGCCGCCGGGAGCACTGCCTGGTGCCGGGCGGAGCCCGCAGGCAGGCCGAACTATTGTTCGATTGGCTGACGCGCTCCGGCTCTATTGCCGCGGCCGGTTCCGAAGCAGTAGCTGACCCGCTACTGGCGACGGCATCGCTCTTCGGCGAGGCGCGCGGCAAGATGTTCGGCGTTCTGGAATGTTTGGCCGCCGATGGCACATCCCATTGGTTGTTTGCTTTTTCCGGCCAATACAACGGACACTGGCTGGTACCCGGCTGGGCGTCACCCCTGTTCGATCCGGCCGCCTATCAACAGATCAATGAGCCGGGTGAACAGCGGATCAAAGCTATCGGCCGGCACATGGCGGCGTTGCCGGCAACCGCTCCCGGCTACCGGAAACTGGCTGGAGCACGACGACGCCTGTCACAAGAGCTGATGACCGCACTCCACGAACTCTATCGTATTCCCAATTTCCGGGGTGAATACACGTCGCTGACCGGTGCTGTCGGCAACTCGGCCGGCAAACCAACCGGGATCGGCGACTGCTGCGCACCGAAGCTGCTCGGCCAGGCCGCCGCCCGAAAGCTGGCACCGGTATCACTGGCCGAGTTCTATTTCGGTCGCAGCAATCGCTCGGCTAGCCGTCACCATGGCCGCTTCTATCCGCCCTGCAGTGACAAATGCCTGCCGCTGCTCGGGTTCATGCTCTGCGGAGCAGCGGAGAGACGGAAAGCGTATGGCGGGTGAACCGGATATTGTCTTTTGCGACGATCAGCTGGTGCTGATCGATAAACCGGCCGGCCTGCTGGCCGTGCCGGGGCGCGGGCCGGACAAGCAGGACTGTGCCGTCGCGCGGGTCCGCCGCCGTGTTCCGGACCTGGCCAAGCAGCCGGCCGTCCACCGGCTCGATATGGCGACCTCCGGGCTGATGCTGCTGGCCCGCACCGCCGCCGCCCACCGAAAACTGGTCCGCCAGTTTGAACACCGTCTGGTGATCAAGCGCTATATCGCCGTGCTGCGCAAATCGCCAGCCGCGCCATCGGGCACCATCGAACTGGCCTTCCGGCTCGATCCGGAAAACCGGCCCCGCCAGATCTTCGACCCGGTCAACGGTAAGGTCGGCGTCACCCTGTGGCGAACCATCGGCGAAGAACCGCTTGGCACCAGGGTCGAGTTCACGCCGCTGACCGGCAGGACCCATCAACTCAGGGTCCATGCCGCGCATCCCTGCGGGCTGAACGCCCCGATCGTCGGCGATTCGCTCTACGGCAGCAGCCACCCCAGCCAACGGCTGCTGCTCCACGCCAGTTTTCTGCTGTTCTATCATCCCGCATCGGACCGGCCGCTGGAGTTTCATCGGCCGCCGCCCTTCTGAGCGGCAGAGACAACTTGCCCTGCACCGGCCGCTGCTTATCGTGTAGACACAACCACTGGCGCCGCCAAAAAACGTATCGAACGCACACCCAGCCAGCACCACAATCGCCGATGAAACAGACAATTACCAGCGAAGCAATCCCGATCAAACTCTGGCTTGACGACCTGGCCGGAGAAGCGCTGCAGCAGGCCCGCAATCTGGCCAACCTGCCGTACGCCTTCCACCACATTGCGGTCATGCCCGATGCCCATGTCGGCTACGGTATGCCCATCGGCGGTATCCTGGCCGCCGACGGCATGGTGGTCCCCAATGCGGTCGGCGTCGATATCGGCTGCGGCATGGTCGCGGTAAAAACCTCGCTGCAGACCATCGAACACGGCGAGTTGAAACAGGTACTGCAGTCGATCAGAGCCACCGTACCACTCGGTTTCAAGCATCACCGGCAGCCGCAGCCCCATGAAGCAATGGTGCCGCCGCAGGGATCGCTGCCGATCGTCGAGCGGGAGTACGAAGCGGCCCGAACCCAGATCGGCTCGCTGGGCGGCGGCAATCATTTCATCGAGATCCAGCGGGGACGGGACGGAACAATCTGGTTCATGGTCCACTCCGGCAGCCGTAATCTTGGTTTTCGCGTGGCCAGTCATTACAACAAACTGGCGATCAGCTTGAATAAACGATGGAAGTCAGTGGTACCGGCCGCCTGGCAACTCGCCGCTCTGCCGCTGGAAAGCAAAGAAGGGCAGGAGTATTTCCGGGAAATGTCCTATTGCGTCGACTTTGCCCGCGCCAATCGCGCCGTCATCTGTCGACAGGTGCAACGGGCGCTGCACGACCAGGTTTCGGCCGCCGTCACCTTCGCCGAACCGGTCAATATCGCCCACAACTATGCCGCCCTCGAAGAGCATTTCGGCAAACGGGTCGTGGTGCACCGCAAAGGGGCCACCCGGGCCGGCGCCGGGGAAACCGGCATCATTCCCGGATCCCAGGGAAGCAACAGCTATCTGGTTCGCGGCACGGGCAACCCGGAGAGTTTTCTCTCCTGCTCCCATGGAGCCGGTCGAAAAATGGGCCGCAAACAGGCCCAGAAAAACCTGAATCTGGATCGTGAGCGGCGCCGGCTCGAAGAGCAGGGGATCATTCATGCCATTCGCGGCCGACGCGACCTGGAAGAAGCTGCCGGCGCCTATAAGGATATTGAAGGGGTCATCGCCAGTCAGCAGGACCTGATCGATGTTATCGATGTTCTCACTCCACTGGCGGTGATCAAGGGCTAAGGCGCTGCGCCCTCTACGGCGACAGTCGCTCGATGGTCCAGGTCCGGTCCTGTTGCCGGCGGTAGAGAAAGCGATCATGCAGCCGGTTTTCCCGGCCCTGCCAGAACTCGATCTCCGCCGGGACGACCCGATAGCCGCCCCAAAAAGACGGCAGCGGGATCTTGCCCTCGCCGAACTTTTTTTTCATTTCCGAGAATTTCTGCATCAATGCTTGGCGGGATCCCAAACCGTGACTCTGGCTCGACACCCAGGCGGCGACCTGACTGTCTCGCGGCCGGCTGAGGAAATAGCGAGTCGAGTCGGCAACCGAAATCTTGGTCGCCGTCCCGTTGATCATGATCTGGCGATCGATTTCGAACCAGCAGAACAATAAGGAAACCTGATTGTTGGCGGCGATCTCCTGCGCTTTGCGACTGCCGTAATTAGTAAAAAAAACGAACCCGGAATCATCGAAATACTTGAGCAGCACGGCTCGTTGGCTCGGCTGACCGGCCCGGCTGACCGTGGCCAGGACCATGCCATTCGGGTCGGCAATATCGGTCTGCCGCGCCTGGTCGAACCAGGCGGCGAACTGAAGCACCGGGTCCGGATCCAGATCGGCACGGTTCAGTCCGCCCTTCAGATATTCCCTGCGAAAATAGCTGATATCCATAATGATTCCCGGTGATCGCCGCGGCTAGAGGAGCTGTTCGTCAACGATATCGATGCCCTCGAGACGCCAGTTTTCGGTACCGACCGTACGGGCCCAGGTCCAGTGTTCGGCGAATTTGACCGGGTTGGTGCGGCTGCCGTCGACCACCTCACCGCTGTGTTCATCAATCGTATAATCGAGCAGCGTGGCGGTGAACAGCACGGTGATGAAATCTTCGCCGTCGCGACTTCCTGCCGCGGCGATCTCCACGGAACGCACCGCTACATTGTCAAGTTTGTTGACCCGGCCGGCAGCGCGCATTTCATCAAAGTGACGTTCATATTCCGCCGCCAGTTGATCACCGAGCAGATGCCGGTATGTCGACACATCGCGACCGGCCCAGCCGGCTTGAATCTGAAAGAAGACATCGGACGCGACCTCGAGGAAATAGGTCTCGTCAAAGCCGGGGTCTGTTCGACGAATCTGCGTCAGGCCATCCTGAACAGGATGGGCGGCTGACGGTGGCGGTGATGTCGCGCCGCCGCCGATCTCAAAATCGGTATTGACCCGCGATGAACTGCCTGAAGCAGGACTGGCCGCCGCCTGGCGCATCGCCTGCGACCTGGTATAGGAGCGATAGAAGAAAAACGCGACACCGGCCAGCAACAGAATCGGCAGGAGCCCGATCCCCTGTCCGCCCATGCCGAGCAACGACCCAAAAAGCAAGGCCCCCATGGCGCCACCGAGCAGCCCGCCGGCCACCCCTCGGCCCAGCCCACCGGTTCTGTTCGGAGCAGCCTGCTGGGATGCTCCCGGCTGCTGCTTCTGACTCGGCGCTTTATAGGCCGGAGTACTCGGTTTGAACATCCGCCCGCCCTTGAAGGAACGAGCTTCAGCCGTCTCAGGTAGAGAGACGCTGCCGACCAGCGGCGTAACAACGAGCAGGCTCAAGACAATCATGATCATTCGCAGTGACATCATCTTCTGCTAATCCTCAAAAAAAAAGAATGCCGGTCGGGCCGGCGGGTTTCGTCTGCATGCACCGTTTCTCGGTCTCAAGTGCCGGACGATTCCGGCCAACAACGGAGTGTAGTGGAATACAGCATTCATTCAACGAGCACAGTATGCGCACGATGACGATGAAGTCAACGAGCTTCCGCCACCGTCGTTGATCCCGGCATCCAGCACCAATCGGAATCAGGCACTATACCAGAAAAGAAGAAAAGAGCCAGCCTCCTGCCGGCACGGGACTACGTTCCGTCCAACACCTGGCGAACCACCGTTGCCAACCGGGCCATGCTCAGCGGTTTCATCAGGAAGGCTTTGATCCCTGCCTGCCGGGCTTCCGGGCCATCGACGGCAGTAGAGTATCCGGTATAGAGTATGACCGGCAGGCGGGGTTGCACGCCAAGTGCCTGCCGGGCCAGATCGATGCCCGACAATACCGGCATGGTCTGGTCGGTAATCAGCAGCCGATAGTGATCGGGATGACACTGCAACTGCTCCAGGGCCTCGACACTGCTGGTAAAGATATCGACCTGATAGCCAAGGCGTACCAACATTTCCTGGGCCACTTCCGCCAGAGATGCTTCATCGTCGACAAAAAGAATCCGTTCCGTGCCCCGGGGCATAATATCGGCCGGCAGCTGCTGTTCGCTGCCGGCCGATACCGAGGCGGCCGGCAAATACAGCCTGAACGAGCTGCCGCGACCGAGCTCACTGGAAACCCGGATCGTTCCGCCGCTCCGGGTGATGATACCGTGGACCACGGCGAGCCCCAATCCGGTTCCTTCCCCCTTTTGTTTCGTCGTAAAATACGGATCGAAGATGCGCGGCAGCACTTCGGCAGGGATACCGACCCCGGAATCGGTGACACTGAGGCAGAAACAGTGATCTGTATCGATCTCAACCAGGTCTGCCGGAAAATGCTCTCTGACTATTTTCTCCAGGACTACCCTGATCAGACCGCTCCCGTTCTCCATGGCCCGGGTGGCATTGGAACAGAGGTTCATCATCACTTGATGGATTCTGGTCGGATCGGTCTTAACCTTACCCAGACCGGACGGCACCCGGGCATCGATCTCGATGGTGACCGGGATGACCGCCCTGAGCAGCTTGAGCGCTTCCCTGACGATCGGCCCGATATCGACCGCCTCTTCCCGAAATTCCTCGGTCCTGCTGAAGGAGAGGATCTGTTGGACCAGGTCCCGGGCCCTGTTGCTGGCCTTTTTGATCTGTTCGAGGTTGCTCCTGATATTCGGAGCGAGTACCCCGGTATAGAGACTGAGGTCGGTATAGCCGATGATCGCCGATAAAATATTGTTGAAGTCGTGGGCAATACCACCGGCCAGCGTGCCGATCGCCTCCGTCTTCTGCGATTGCATCAGGGCTTCCTCGTTTCGTTTCAGAGCGACTTGCATCTGCGCGGTCTGCAAGACCTCACTGGCATAGGAAGCGAGGATCATGCCGATCTCCCGATCCTGGGTGACGAACGGCGGCTGTTTTTTGCTGTGCAGGGAAATGATCGCGATGGTTTTGCCGGCAGCGTCAAGGATCGGGAAAAACAAAATCGAATTGTCGCTGTAATGCGGCCAGCCACTGCTCTGGCAGTCGATGTCGGTTGCCAAATCGGCAACGAAAAAGGGTTCCGAACTGGCCAAGGCCCGGGCGAACAGACTCTGCTCTTTCAACGGAAACGCCAGAAATGGCTCGGCATGACCGGGATCAAGGCTGTACAGGTGTTCCAACCCATCACTGACCACCCGGTAAATACTGCCGCCCCGGGCATTCATGTGGCGGCCGAACTCTTCGAGGATAACCTGGCCGCTCTGTTTCAATTCGCCGCAGCCAAGCAGTCGTTTGGTGCTGTCGACAACCTCCTGCAGTCGGGAATTCACCAGTCTCAACTCGGTCGTCTTACGCTTGACTTTTTCCTCCAGCTGCCGTTGGTAATCCCGGTTTTCCCGGATCAGCCGAGCCCTTTCGAAAACGGTTCCGATGACATGCAGGACGATGGCCGTATCATCGATCGGCTTGAACAGATAGTCCCAGGCACCGAGACGAAGGGCCTCGGCCACATCCTTACTATCCCCGCTCCCGGCAACAACGATAACCGGCAACTCCGGGCTGCCGGAGGCACATTCGGCCAAGAATGCCCCCCCGTTCATGGTCGGCATATTCAGATCGACCATGAGCAAATCGACCTGTTGCTGTTGGCACACGAGCAGACCGGCGGTTCCATCCGCCGCCTCAAGAACCCGGTAGCCGTTTTCCTCCAGGAATAATCTGATGGTTTCCCTGAAGACCAGGTCATCGTCAATAACCACCACCAGCGGCTGTCTGTCTGCCGTCATCTGCACTCCCCTGCACCCCATCAACATTCCCCCGGTTCGCACCGCGAAACAGTTTGGAAACAAGGTATTGCTCACAGACTGCGACACGTTGCCGACACCGGCACTTGGAACCAGTATATTTTTTCTCCGCCGGCAAAGTCAAATCTTTCGTTTGGTCACGAAGGTACCTGCTCACGCGGGCACCTCCGTGACACAAAGGGAGGGAAGAGATATCAGATCTTGAAGCGGGCGACAAGATCGGCTGAACTGACCGCCCGCTCATTGAGGTGGCCGGCGTTTTGACTGACCTCCCGGGAGCTCTCATTCATCCGGGCCGCTGCCTGATTGACCTCGGCGATATCCCGGGCAATCTCCGCTGAAACCTGAGAACTTTCGGCAACGTTGACGTTGATCTCCTGAATGCCACTGGATATCTGCGAAACGTTCTGCGAAATTTCGCCGGCAGTGGTGGATTGCTCTTCCACCGCGGTGGCAATGGTATTGACGATGTCACTATTGTCACCGATCACGCTGCTGATCTGCTTGATCGCAGCAACGGTTGCTCCAGTGGTCTGCTGGATTCCGCTGATCCGCTCTTTGATCTGGTCTGTCGCCTCAGCAGTCTGGCGGGCAAGCTCCTTAATCTCGGCGGCGACAACGGCAAATCCTTTGCCGGCGTCGCCGGCCCGGGCGGCTTCAATGGTTGCGTTCAGGGCCAGTAAGTCAACCTGATCGGAAATATCGGTAATACTCGCCAGTACGGAACTGATCTCCTGGGCCGCCGTGCCGAGGGCATCCACCTGGGCGGTGGCCGTCGCCGCCTGCTGCTCGGCCTGGCCGGTAATAGACCGGGCCTTTTCCGAGGTCTCGGCAATCTCATTGATGGTTGACGTCATCTCCTCGACCGCCGCGGCTACCATATCGACGTTGGCTGCGGTATTTTCCATCGAGCGAGCGACGGTTCCCATATTTGTCGACATTTCCTCAACGGCGGCTGCCACCGTTTCCGACTTCGCCGACGTGCTGCCGGCAGCTTCGGCCATAGCCGCGGAAATCTCCGAGAGTTGTCCGGCCGAGCCCTTGATATCCTTGGCATCCCCGGCAATGGAGGCAATGATACCCTGCAGCTTTTCGACAAAGGTGTTGAACCATCGCGCCATGTCGGCCAATTCGTCTTTGGTGGTAACCGGCAGGCGCCTGGTCAGATCCCCTTCCCCCTCGGCAATGTCTTTGAGCATCTCTGCAGCTGTTCGAATGGGCCGGGAAATAGAGGCAGCAACAAAGAACATGACCAGCGAAACCACGACGATCATCGACACACTCGCCGCTATGATCCAGGCCCGTTGTCGTTTGACTGCGGCGGCAACGTCTTGTCGCTGGGCGGCCAGGGCCGTGTCGATATCATCGATATAGATGCCGGTCCCGACAATCCAGCCCCAGTCGTCGAATAATTTGACGAAGGACTGCTTTGGCACCGGCTCCTGCTCACCGGGTTTTGGCCAGCGATAGCGCACGAAGCCCTCGCCTTCCCGACGGGACACAGCGACCATCTCGCGAAACAGATAGGTGCCGTCGGGATCCTGATAGTTGTTCAGATTCTCACCGTCGAGAGCCGGGTTAATCGGATGCATTACCATGTTTACGTCGGTATCGATAATGAAAAAATAGTCATCGTTATCGGCTCCGAAGCGGAGTTTGCTGATCTGCTCCTTTGCTTCCTGCTGAAATCGCTGTTCAGCCAGTTCCAGATAGACCCCGGTGCCGATCACCCACTCCCATGGCTCAAAAAGTCGGACATAACTGAGCTTGGCCACCGGCTCGTCTTCCCCCGGCTTCGGCCACATATAGGAAACGAAACCGTGACCGTCACGACGGCAGAGATCTGCCATCTCGACAAACAATTTTTTTCCCTGCGGGTCCCGATAGTCAGACAGGTCCTGCCCATCGAGCGCCGGATTGATCGGATGCATCACCATGGCCGGTTGCAGGTCGTTTATCCAAAGGTAATTAGATCCCTGATAACGCATGCTTTTGATAATTTCCTGGGCACGGATCTTCTGCTCCCCGGTGCTCAGCGATTGATCCTGATAGATCGCTTCGATGGCGGAATGGGCCAGATTGACGGCGGCCTGCAATTCGTTCTGATAAGCCGCCGCAATCTGGTCCGGATCGTGCGCGGCATGATAGCGGTCGGCAAGAATTTCGAAGGTATTGCTCACCAGGTCCCGGAGCTTGTCCTTTTTCTCGTCGTTCATCACCTCCTCGATCGTCGCCAAACTCCGATCGCCTTGGATCTGGAGCGACCTGACACTGAGAAACATGGTCATCAGGCCAAGAAGAATAAAAAACGGAATAGTCGCTGCCAAAACTTTTCCCCTGATCGACATAGAGCACCTCCGATCCTGCAGTGAAGAGGGTCACCGTATCCCCCCGTTTCCTCCTGTTTTATATGAAAATCATTTCCACAGGTTGAACTCGCCCGGGCTGGTCGGTCCTGCCGGAGGCTGCCTCGCGAAGGCCCGG